>JAAYJN010000062.1 GCA_012522935.1 Candidatus Cloacimonadota bacterium
GAACCTGGAACCGCTGGCGGTGAATGGATCTATTACTGTGGTGAGAAGGACGACAGCATCGGAACCGGTGGCGTGGCTGAATTTGACGTAGCCATCCGCTTCCCCGCCTCAGCTCTTACAGATTATGTAGGCATGAGCCTCCAAGCTGTGAAAGTTTGGCCTGCCCAAGGCGGAACCTTCAAGGCACGCGTCTGGACCGGTGGCAACGCAGCTGCTCCCGCCGTACAAGAGGTGGATCAGCTCTTTACCCCCACACTTGATACCTATAATACAGTAATCCTTGATGAGCCTGTCACCATTACTGGTACGGAAGAATTGTGGTTTGGATATAACTGTAACGTCACCAGCGGATACCCTGCTGGTTGTGACGCAGGTCCTGCCGATGAAGGCTTGGGTAATATGATGTATTTCCAGGGCGCTTGGGCTACTCTGAATGACCTCGCAGACCTGAATTACAACTGGTGTATCCAAGGCTACGTTGGCTACAGCGCACCCACCGATGCCCCCAGAATCAGCCCCATCAGCCTCAGAAGTGCATACCCCGGTCAGTATGATGACATGGATCGTGCCCTTACCGGCTACAAGGTCTGGCGCTTGCAACAGGGACAGGAAGGCAGCGAAAACTCCTGGACTTCCCTCACCCCGAATCCTATCAGCGCAACCGCTTACCAAGACACCCAGTGGAGCACCCTGGAAGACGGTACCTACAAATGGGCAGTGAAAGCCATCTACACCGGTGGCGCAGCTTCCCCCGTCGCCTTCTCCAACGCCGTTCCCAGAATCACTCAGATTGGTACCGTGGCAGGTATCGTGCGCAACGGACAAAATGCACCTATCAGCGGAGCCTCTGTTGTTTGCGGAACCGCCTCTGCCACCACCAATGCCAGCGGCGCATACAGCATGCAGGTGGTAGCTGGAACACATAGCGTGACCGCCAGCCACCCGAACTATGCAGCTGTAACTCAAGACAACATAGTGGTGGTGACCAACCAGACCACCACGGTGAACTTTGTGCTGCCTCCATCCCAGGTGATCTTTGAAGATAGCTTTGAAGACTATGATAACTTCGCTATCCAATTTGATCCCTGGACACTGGTGGACGTGGATCAAAGTGGCACCTACGGAGTCACAAATACTGATTGGCCTAACATTTATCAGCCTCAGGCCTACATCATCTTTGTGCCTTCCGCCACCACTCCTCCCATGGCAAATGCTGATCCTCACACAGGCATCAAGTTCGCAGCCTGTTTTGCAGCCACTACCATTGCAAACAACGACTGGCTGATTACACCTCAGCTTGAAGGTGTAAATGAACTGAAATTCTGGGCTCGCAGCTTCACCGCTCAATATGGAATGGAAAGATTCAAGGTTGGCGTATCCACCACAGGAACCAACCCTGCAGATTTCACCATCATTAGTGGCGCCAGCTACATCTCAGCTCCAGATACATGGACAGAGTATACCTATTCTCTGAGTACTTATTCAGAGACTCCCGTCTATATTGGATTGAACTGTGTGTCCGACGATGCATTCATCTTCATGGTTGATGACTTTGAGATTACCGGTGCCACAGATGCAGACGATCCCAACGCTCCTGCCCTTGCCACTGCCCTCAATGCAAACTTCCCCAACCCCTTCAACCCTGAAACCACCATTACCTACAGCTTGAGGGAAGCATCCCCCGTAAATATCGAAATATACAACATCAAAGGCCAGCTGGTGAAGACCTTGGTCAATGATAATAAAGCAGCCGGTACCCACACCGTTATCTGGAATGGTACCGACCAAGCCAACCGCTCTGTCTCCAGTGGCGTCTATTACTACAAGATGAACGCTGGCAAATACAGCAGCACCAGAAAGATGATTCTGATGAAGTAATCCATCTTACTGGCAAATAGCCCTTAGCCCCAAAGCCTATCGCAGGTTTTGGGGCTTTTTTTATCCATCAGCAATCTAAAATATTCCACACATGCAGGTCTTTATGGCTATTGCAGTTATGCCTTGCAATCCTTTCGTTTTCCAATATGGTGCTTACGTAATTATCCATCTAAAGGGCATAATCAAAATTTCTTACTTGACAGAATAAATGACTTTTGGTTATATGGGTTTCATGGAATGCTATAGCAATAATAAGCTTTTATATTTTGAGGATTCTGCCTTAGGAGCAGGATCAAAACACAGAAACAAACCATGTAATATGATGTTACTAAAACAATGCATCTTTGGGAGAGATACCAAAGATCAACACTGGCAATTATGGCAAACAAGATAAGCAAGACAATAAGGAGTAGTGTAATGAAAAAAAGTCTTCTCTTCATGTTACTGCTGATACTGGGAATCAGCTTTGGCAGTAATCTCTTTGCCCAGATTCCGATCACTATCGGTAGTGGTACGGAGGTAAACACCACCACTGGTGCACCTGCCCCCTATGGTACCTGGTACAAGGCATTTCGCCAACAATTCTTGGTACAGGCAAATGAGTTTTATAACGCTGGCGCCGGTCCTGGAGACATCACTTCTTTATCATTCAATGTGAGTGTATTGAACAACTGTACTGCGATGAACAACTATCGCATACGTCTCAAACATACCACTCAAACCGCTCTCACCTCCACTTTTGAAACAGGAGACTATCAACAGGTCTTCCAAGCCGCCAGCTTTATGCCGGTCGAAGGTTGGAACGAGCACGTCTTCTCAGCTCCTTTCAACTGGGATGGAACCTCCAACCTATTGGTTGATATCGTGACAGACGTAATCGACGGCTCTTATGCACAAAATGCATCCGTTTATTATTCCACCACAACCTTCAACAGTGCCCTTAGATACCAGAACGACACCCAAAATGGTGATATTGGTACCACAGGAACCACTGGTCTCGCCCGCTCAAATATGAAATTCACGATGCAGCAGCTGGATATGCAGGATATGGCAGCCATTGTGATTACTGGTCCCAACTCTCCCAGTATCAATTCCACTATCAATTACACCATTACCGTCAAGAGCCTCTGCCCAGACCCTGTGAGTGATTATACGGTAAAGCTGATGTTAGCTCCTGATACAATGATTGCCAGCCTCCCCGGCACCATTATCAATTCTTTGCAGGAGCTCCAGTTCACAATGCCTTGGACGCCCACTGAAGAAGGTGGATTCCAGCTCTTTGGCAGAGTGGAAATGCCCGGCGATGAAAACCCCAATAATAACAATACCCCCATGCTGGACGTGACGGTAATCCCGGAAGGATTGGCAAACGTCACCATTGGCGATGGCACTGTGACAAATACCACTACTGGCGTGCCCACACCTTACGGCACTTATTATAAGAACTTCCGCCAACAGTATCTTATCACTGCCAGTGAAATCAATAATGAAGGCGGTGGACCTGGAGAAATATACGGTATCTCCTTCAATGTGGATAACCTCAACAACTGCGGTCCCATGCCAAACTACCGCATTCGCATCAAACCTACCTCACAAACTGTACTGACCACCACTTTTGAAGCTGGTGACTATCAACAGGTATTCCAAGCCGCATCCTTTATGCCCGTTGTGGGCTGGAACTTCCATCCCTTTAGCACTCCTTTTGATTGGGATGGCGCCTCCAACCTATTGATAGATATCCTTACAGATATTGCAGGCGCTGTTGGTCAAAACGCATCTGTGTTTTACACCAATACTGGATATAATAGTGCGTTGCGCTATCAAAGTGACAGCCTTCCTGCTGATGGATCTGCCACTGGCACCCTTGCCGCAAATAGAAGCAACATGATCCTCAGTATGCAGCAGCTTGATATGCAAGATATGGTGGGCGTATCGATCACTGGCCCCACCACTCCCTCTGTAAACTCCACTGTAAACTATACCGTGAAAGTGAAAAACCTGAGCCCCAACAACGTGACAGATTATACCGTGAAGCTGATGGAAGGTCCCAAAACCCTGATTAGCAGCGTCCCTGGCACCGTGATTGGTCCCATGGCGGAACTGGAATTCGTGCTACCCTGGACACCCTCCACAGTGGGCATCACCCAGCTTTATGGTCGTGTGGAAATGCCCGGCGATGAAAACCCTGCCAATGACAACACTCCCATGATGAATGTCGAGGTGGTGCAAGCCGGACTCTTGGTGGTTCAACTGGGTGAAGGTACCACCACAAACACCAACACTGGTCCCCCCACCCCCTATGGCACATATTACAAGGCTTTCCGCCAACAGTATCTGTATCGAGCTGATGAAATATTCGCTGTTGGTGGAGCACCCGGACTTATCAATGCCATAGCTTTCAACGTGATGAGTGTGGATGAATGTTCACCCATGCCAAACTATCAAATCCGTTTGAAACACACCCAACAAACTGTTCTCACCACCACCTTTGAGGTGGGTGATTACCATGTTGGATTCCATTCGGATTCATATATGCCAGACAACGGTTGGAACTTGCACACCCTTTCCAATCCCTTCTTCTGGAATGGTACAGACAACCTGCTTGTGGATATCACTACCGACGTCATCGCCGGCACCTATACCCGCAACGCCCTTGTATATTACAGCACCCCCGGCTTCAACAGCTCCTGTAGATATCAAAGCGATAGCGCAAATGGCTCTACCGGCGCCACTGGCACGGTTTCACTCAATAGATCAAACACCAGATTCTTTATGTTAGTGGATGATATGGGCAGCATCAGTGGAACCGTCACCACCCAAGGTGTTCCTCTTGCCGGAGCCACCGTTTGGGTGGAAGACACTGTATTCAGCACCACTTCCGCTGCTGATGGCTCATACAGCCTGCCCTTGGTTCCCGTGGGAGCCCAGACAGTATCCGCCACCAAACACGGCTACAACTTGGTAAGCCACAACGTGACCGTGGTGGAAGACCAAAACACCGTGCAAAACTTTAGCTTGGACCTCTTGGATAACGTGACCGTTACCGGCAGAGTGGTGGGCAGCGATCACCCCAATATCGGGCTGGAAGGCGCCACCATTTACCTTAGCGGTTATCAGCCCTACCAAGCCGAAACAAACGCTCAGGGTATGTTTACCATCCCCAACGTATTTTCCAACCAAACCTATCAATACCTCGTGGATGCCGAAGGATATCAGCAAACCGCTGGTGAAGTGGAAGTTGGCGCCGTCGACCTCAATATGGGCGATGTGATTGTAAATGAAATTGCCTTCCCGCCCTCACAGGTGATAGCAGAAGAAAACGTAGCCCAAACACAAGTTAGCCTCATCTGGAACAGCCCCACAGCCACTCCCCCATTTGATGATTTTGAAATGGACGATGGCGGCTGGATTCCCACCGCAAGCTGGGACCCCGTGGGTGACTGGGAATGGACCAATACCTACGATGTGTCAAACTTTGTGGATTCTTATGGCAGCACCTCTGTGATCCCGCCTCCCAATGCCTATTCCGGCACCGGAATGTGGGGCACAAAGATCAACACAAACTACACCAACTCTGGTGGCTCAAACTACCTTTCCAAAACCTTCAATTTCAGCGGAATCAGCAATCCGGAACTGCGTTTCTGGAGCTGGGAAAACGTGTTTGGCGATTTTGACTATTGCCAAGTGAATGTAAATGGAAGCCTCGTTTGGGGTCCCTCCTGGGATTACACAAACACCCAATGGCAAGAACGCGTGATTGATCTCACCGCTTTTGCAGGCCAATCAAATGTGGAAATCACCTTTGAGATGTATGCCACCACCGTGGTGAACTATGCCGGATGGTATATAGACGACGTGTATGTGGGCATGGCTCAAACACGTGAAGTCACTTCCCTCCCCGCCTCCGTGCCTTCCTGGCAGATCGGGCTCAGCGAGCTGGATGCGGCAAAGATTGCCGACCAAATCGTAAGACCCCAGCCCATCAAGCAAAGAACTGCCCAGTATGCACAGAGAACCATGGACGGCTACAAGGTGTGGCGTCTGCTCTCTGGTGATGAAGAAAGCGAAAACACTTGGACACTCCTCACACCCAGCGCAATCACAGATAGCACATTCGTGGATACCGCATGGCAACCCCTGCCTTCCGGTATATATAAGTATGCAGTAAAAGCTGTGTATACAAACGATGTGGTTTCCACTCCTGCCTTCTCCAACGTGATTCACAAAGGCATGATGGGGACACTCACCGGTATGGTGACGGAATTTGGTACAGACCTGCCCGTTTCCGGCGCCACTATCACTGCTGGAGATTACCATGGCACATCCATAGCTGATGGTTCATACAGCTTCCTCGTCTATCAAGGCACCTACGATGTCACCTGCTCCAAAGTGGGCTATCAATCCTCCACCCAAACCGGAGTGGTGATGGTGGGTATGCAAACCACCACCCAAAACTTCGTGCTTACAGAAATCACCCTTCCCCCGGGAGGCGTGGTAGCTGAAGAAGTGGTAAATGACGTCAATATCACCTGGCAACCACCCGGTGCTGGCGGTGATGGAGA
>JAAYJN010000063.1 GCA_012522935.1 Candidatus Cloacimonadota bacterium
CCATATGGGAAAATATCCAGCGCGTGTTGGACAGGATGTTCCGGGAGACCGGCCATCGCAATGCCTACTTCCCCATCTTCATCCCCAAGAGCTATTTTGAAAAGGAAGCCGAGCATGTGGAAGGCTTTGCCAAGGAATGTGCCATTGTGACCCACAGCCGTTTGAAGCCGGATGACTCCGGAGGTCTGAAGGTAGCGGGCGAGCTCACCGAGCCCTATATTGTGCGTCCCACCAGCGAGACCATCATCGGGGCGTCCTTTGCCAAGTGGGTGAATTCCTATCGGGATTTGCCTCTCCTCATCAATCAATGGGCAAATATCGTGCGTTGGGAAATGCGTACCCGTTTGTTTTTGAGAACGGCGGAATTTCTGTGGCAGGAAGGGCACACCGTGCACGAGACCCAGGAAGAGGCAATGGAAGAAACCATGCAGATGCCGCAGGTTTATGCCACCTTTTCCCAGGATTATCTTGCCATCCCCGTGATCCAGGGTGAAAAGACGGAAGGGGAGAAATTCCCCGGTGCCGTGAATACATACAGCATCGAGGCAATGATGCAGGATAAGAAGGCGCTGCAGAGCGGCACCTCCCACTTTTTGGGGCAAAACTTTGCCAAGGCTTCGCAGATACGTTATCAGAATAGGGATGGGGAGTTTGACTATGCCTGGACCACCTCCTGGGGTGTTTCCACGCGCCTCATCGGTGCTTTGATAATGGCGCACAGCGATGATAATGGATTCGTAATCCCGCCCATGATCGCCCCCGCCCATATCGCCATCATCCCCATCTATCGTGATGATGAGGAAAAGGAAGCGGTGTTGAAGGTGGCAAAAGAGATTCAAAACAGCTTTAAGAAAACCATGCTGGAAGACGTGCCCGTTTATACGGAACTGGACGATCGCGACCTCACCTCCAGCGAGCGCAATTGGTATTGGATCAAGAAAGGCATCCCCCTGCGCATAGAGATTGGTCCCCGTGATGTGGCATCCCAAAGCGTGATGCTCGCCCGCAGGGATAAAGAACCCAGGGACAAGGTGAGCGTGCCCCTCACAGAGCTGAAAGAGCAGGCCCTGGCAATGCTAAAGGATATGCAGGCAGGCATCTATGCCCGCGCCCTGGCTTTTAGGAATGAAAATACAATCAAGATAGACGATAATAAGAAGTTTTACAAGTATTTCACACCCAAGAATGCAGAGCAGCCCGAAATCCATGGCGGCTTTGCCCTTTCCCACTGGTGTGGAGGCATGGAGTGTGAAGAGCGCATCAAGGATGATCTCAAGGTGACGGTGCGCTGCATTCCCTTTGATCAACCCGAGGAGGATGGCGTGTGTATCTCATGCGGCAAACCATCCCAACGCCGGGTAATCTTTGCCAAATCCTATTAAAAAACATGAGCCAGATCAAAAGCGCCATTATCAGCATCGGGAATGAAATCCTGTTGGGCAAGACGGTGAATACCAATCTCGCCTTCCTTGCCGATGGCTTGGCAGCCTTGGGTGCGCCGGTGGTGTATAACGTGGTGGTGAATGATGATGCGGATGATATCACCCGCGCCCTGGATTATTGCAGCAGTCGCTATGATATCGTGATTACCACCGGAGGCTTGGGACCCACCCATGATGACATCACCAAAGCCACTATTGCCAAGTACTTTGGCAAAGAGCTGGTCTTCCAGCCCCATCTGTGGGAATATGTGCAATCCCTATTTGCCAAACGCGGGGTGAAGGCACCCGAGATTAACCGCAATCAGGCACTGGTGCCGCAGGATTTTAGCGTGTTGGAAAACGCCATGGGCACAGCTCCCGGCTTGTATTACCATCAGAGTGGGCTGAATTACTTTGCCTGCGCCGGAGTACCCATCGAGATGCGCTATGTGTTTGAAACACACATCACTGAGATTATTAAAAAACA
>JAAYJN010000064.1 GCA_012522935.1 Candidatus Cloacimonadota bacterium
GGCGCTATTTTTGCCCATTTAAACCAATATACGGTTCAGCATAGCAAATAATAGGCTCTCATCGCCAAAATAAAACTAATGCAAGGCTTAGTTGAAAATAGGCGATGCCGCTTTATTCACAGCCTCTGAAGTCGGCGGAACCACCGGATAAATCCAGTGTTACCAAGAGGTTACATTATTCATTATTCATTGTTCCTCATTCATCGCGAGCGAAAGCGAGCTCCTTAAAGAGTCTCGGAAGAGACGATATTTCAGGTCAACTGGAGCATCAGCAACAAGTTACGAGTCTCACCAGAGACGGCACTTCAGGGCAATACAAGCCCACCTCTTGCTCATTAACCACCCTTGTCTCTCCTTTGTGTAGACAAGGGTGAGACAAGGGTGGTACAAGGGTAGTTAACAGGCAAGCGACTTGTATCCCCTGGCTTTTAGCCGGGCGTTTCACCGAGTTTAGTCGGTCTTTAAAACACAAGGATAAAAGTGTGTAACAATATGGAAGTATTAGTCTTACACAAAAACAAACCCACCCGTTTTAACTGATTTATGAAGCACATGTAAGCTTGGGTTTTAAGGAAAACAAGGGGTTAGCTTATAGATATATATTAAATATAGAATAATTGCTTTAATTAAAAAACGGCTAAAGTCCGCGAAACGCCCAGCTAAAAGCCAGAAGATGACATGAGTCTGACCTTTGTCAGGACAAGAAAAGTGTTGGCGCAGGTGGTAAGCAGATATGATGATGACACAAACATCTTGACACGTATCTGCCAATTATTAAGCATGATAACTATGAATTATTTAAGAGAGATTGCATGGTGAAAAGAATAGTTTGTATTGCCTTGTCTATGTTATTGACGTGGAGCGCACTGTTAGCCCAGCAGGGGGAATATCAGCGTAAATCGGTAAGCTCCTTGGGCAGTGTATTGGTGCATCCATCTGTATATTCCGGTGCTTTTGATCAATCCTTTTTTGATGATTTGATAAAGGAATATATCGAGGTTCCCCGCTTCGATTTTAACCAGCTGACGGATAAGTCTTTACAGCAATTTTGGCGACAGGTGAGAGGGCAGGGAACGATGAGCGCACGCAGCCTGGAGCAGATTTTGCAACAAACTGTGGGGCAGGAGATTGCCCGGATACTAAAGGACCCGGATATACAAGAGGCACGGCGCGCAGGTTTGGAATATGAATCGGACTGGCTGCGTTTGGCGCGCATAAAAGGCAAGGATTATGGGCTCACGGAGGAACAGTTGATCATCCTGATGAATTCAGCATATCTATATCTGCCTTACTTAAGCAAGATGGAGAGAACCCAGGAAAAAGATGATATCTCTTATGAGATTGAGGGCGGCATCTATTGGTTTCAGGTGCATATCAGCGCCCAGGATGAGGTGGATATCCAGCTGGTGGAATCCGGCTCCAGAGGCGGGATAGGCTCGGCGGTTGTGGGCGTTAAAAACTATCAGAAGTTCAGCTTGGGCAATAGAGATTATGTGGTGAGCGAAAACCAATATGCCGTGTATGATGCCATGCAAACCTGGGTGAAAAACCTGAGTGTGGTGATGAAGGGCATCCCCAATTTTAGCCTCAGCGCCCAGGTAGTGCAAAAGCTGTCTGCCAATACATATTCCTCCAACTTAGGCAGGCGCGAGGGAGTGCATCTGGATGATGCCTTTTTTATCAATGAAATCTTTGAAGATAGCAAAGGGAACCAAAAAACCAAACGTGTGGGCTATGGCAGATTGATCAAAAACGTGGATAACACCCAGCACCCAGAGCGGCTCTCGGAACTGAAACTCTTTTATGGATCGCGGATTATGCCGGGAGCGGTGTTGCAGGAAAACCCCCGTTTGGGAATGGAAATAGCAGCCAATCTGGTTTACATCGAAGACATGGATATCCCTGCTTCTGCCATTTATGGGGTCAGTCCTTATCATAAGATTAGCGGTGGGGTTGGGCTCAATGTGGATTTATCCTACAATCTGGCGCCCATTATCGGCATCACCCAAACCTATCTGGAAACGCGGATCAATTGGATTTCTTTGGCGACAAACAACTCTCTGGACGTGAGCGCAGACCTTTATTCCGTATCTTTGGGGCTGCATAAAAAGCTGTGGCTGGGCAGGTTGGCTCTGGGCTTGCAGGCTGCGGCAGGAATTGATTTGTTTGGTGGAGAGGCGGAGCAGAATGATAAGACTTATACAAGCTCGGTGATGGCTTTGGGCGCCAAACCGGGCGCAAAGGCTATCTTCCTTTTGAGCCCCAGTTTGCAGCTAACGGCAGGCATCAGCCGCCATTATACCTTCAATATATCGTCAGGTTTTTATGTGGATGGAGAAGAGTTTTACTACTCTGGCTGCGATTTGGCTAAGGTGAATTTGGACCGCACCCATCTGGAACTGGGTTTCAACTGGATTATCAAGAGCTTTCCCATCAACTTCTATGGATGGCTGGACCCCCTTAAAAAGTATTGAAGATGGCAGGAATCGATTAGGCAAAGGGCACTTACCTCCACTCTGCTTCCAGATATTCCACCAGCTGGGCACTAAAACGGCGGGCGTTGATATTCACTTTGCCGATGGCGTTTTTGATGGCATCCCCTTCGCCTTTGGTGCTCAATCCCACGCCATCCGCGCTGAAGGTGCCCAGGCTGCGGGAATTGGAGAGGCGCATGAACCTGAGATCCAGACGCACCTTTGCCACAAATTGGGGGGAACCAATTCCTTCCTGCATATGGACGCTTTCCACAATCAAGATGCCGGATAGTTCCAGATCTGCATCGGGTGAAACCACGAAGATGCTGTTATCAAGCGCTTTGGCAACGCTGCGTTCCAGGCTTGTTTGGCGGCTGTTATATTCATCAAATACTTTTATCTTTACCAAAGTCTGTTCTGCGGCTTCCACCTCGTAAGTGGCGGCAGCGGTGTGCAGATTCAAGAGGCGGGCAAGGTGGGGCAGCGGCGTTTTGGCATCCGGGCTGCAGATCAGTTTGTTCGTTCCCTCCAATCTCAATGCCTTGGGTTTTATGCTATAAAAGCCCCCGACATCGGTGACCCCTGTTTCGATGAGGGTGCCATCACCATAGCTGATCCTCACAGGAAAAGTGGACAAGGGGATGCGCTCACCGGATTCGCCCCGATAGATGGCGGCAAAGACGACGGGCTGGGGCAAATCTGCCATATTGGGGGCGGATTGATGATCGCCGGAGATTAGTTCCAGGCTGATGCGGGAGATGAGGGCGCGCATGGAGGATTCCAGTGCAGGTATCGAGAGATCTTCAGGGAGATAATAGCGGGTTGGGGCAAAGCTATCGTAAATGGATTTTTTGGCATAGATCTCGGGGATGAGGGCTTGGGTTTCGTCATAATTTATGAGAGCAAAGAGCGGTTTGCCGTCCTTCAACATCGTCTGGGCATCCAACAGTAGGAACATGGCGGAGGTTTTCATTTCATCCAATTCCGCCTGCAGGCTGCCCAGCAGTTTGGCAATGCTGAGACGGGCTTCCACTTCATATTTGAGTCTCTTTTCGCTGTCGGAAATAATCTCGAGGCCGCTGCTGGATACGATCTCGATGCCTTTGATGGATTGGTCCACGCTCAGTTGGATGGATTTGGCGATGGATTGGCTGTAATATGCCACGCCCTCTGCTTCGATATCCAGGCTCTTGAACTCACTGGTGGCCTGGACCTGGACGCTGATCTGCTGGGCAATCTGCATCTGCGCCTCGGCAAATGCTGCCTCTTGGCTTTCTCTTATGCCCACACCGTAGATATGGGTTCGGGCGGTCAGGGCGGTGGCAAATGTCAGGGTCAAAATCAAGGCAATAATCAGGATATGGCGGTTCATCTTTCCCTCCTTCATTGCAGCTTCAGCAGGAGAAGCTTGCGGTTTAGATTCACGGTGCTCAGCTCGGCACCCCAGGCGTTTTGGTTAAAATTGGTTCTCAGCTCGCGATATAGGTTGCGGGAGCTGGAGTAGCGGGATGGATCCACCCACACCTGCAAATCCAGGGTACGGGAGGTGCTGGCAACTTCCTTGTAGCTCTTGCTCATCTTTTGTAAGGCTGCGATCAAATCATCCTGCAAATCAAAGGCCTCATCCTCCGAGAATGAGCCATCCAAGCTGAGGATGATCTTGTATTGCACGCCGCGGCGGAGGTCGTCCCGCCAATATGCATCAATCCGGCTCAAAACGGCATCGATGGCGCCGGTGGCGGCTTCTTCCACACAGATCATGGCTTCCCCCTGCCGGGCTTGGCTGTAGCCTGTTTCTGAGCCCAACAGCCGGGCGGTGGTGGTTTCATAGGCGCTTACCGTGATGCTGTATCTTTTGGTGCCGTGGGAGGCTGTTTCCCAAGTGCCAGCATAGGTGAGATATACATCGCTGCCGATGGAGAGGGCAAGCTGGTAGGCGATATCTTCCTCGCCGCCTACCACCATAGTCTGGAGCCCGGAAAGGGTGGTAATCTGTTCCAATTGTTGGGCAGCCAATACCTCGTATTGCTTTGCCGTGAGGTGACTTTCGATGACGGTGGCGGCGTACTGTGCCAAATTGTCACTGCGCATGTAGTCCAGGGGGCTCACGCCCTTTGCCACCTGGGGGATCACCATCAATTGGGGGCGCCCCAAAGCCTCGGCAAGCTCCTGGCGTCCGCTGATGATATCCTTTTCCTCCAAGTCTCTCAGCAGCAGCTCTTTATTGAGCTTGAAACGTTTGGTGATTTTGAAGTCGCGACCTTCTTCCAGACTTACGCGATTGATGAAGCGCTGATCCTCATAGGTTACATAACGGCTGAGGCTTTCATTGTTGTAAAACTGGGAGCTTTTGAGATTGAAGAGGTCAATTTCCTCCTGATCACGCAGAATGGGATCCGTTCCGCCCATCACCAATAGCCATACTGCGCTGCGCTTGGCGTCGTCGGTGGCGCGGGTGATGCCATTGGCCTCCACATCCTTCAGCTTTGCCTTAAAATTCTTTTCTGTGGAGATATAAATGCCGCTGGCTTCGATCAGGACCTCGGCGGAGGAGATGGTTTCCACCAAAGTGGCTTGTTTGGATACAGGCGTCTGTGCAAAAGTGAACATCGGCAGTAGCAGCAAACCGAGCAGTAACAAGCTTAAATATCGCATAAGTCTCTCTCCATTAAATAGTTATCTTTGTTGTGTAAGTTTTGTGATCTTCTTTGGTTTGTCAATGTTTATCGTGGTGCCAAAGATATGTTTTGCTTAATCTTTATACCACCCTGTGACAAAAAACCTGCATGATGGATGGGTTGTCCTGCCCTAACTGCGTTGTGTAACGCTTGGTTGTATATGCTTTGGGTGAGTTCCAGGGCACAAGCAAATCCAGGAGATACCGCGCCTTATTCCAGCTCCCAATCTATGTATGGCTCAAAAATATGGGACCCCTCCAAAAGCTCAATGGTGCGCTGTACCAGTAGCTGGGACCATTTGGGAAAAGTGTGTGTGGAGCCACTTGCCCAGCCCCACAATAAACTGGGGAGAGAGATCCAGTATTTATAATCATCCCTTAGTTTAAAATCCTGGCTCACCCCGTTGTGAGTGATTTCTATATAGGATATGATTGTGGCTCTGGATTTTACGGCGGGGAACAGCCCCAGAGTGAGCCAAAAACAAACCTGGGAAGCCCTGTCTGTAAAGTTTAGGAGGTCCACCGTGTAAAGATCGTAAGAGATGTGAATATCTGAATCCCCATATCTTTTGTTTTGTACGCTGTGAAATCGGTTCTGGTCCCTTAATGCTTTTTCGATTTCGGGATTGATCTTAAAATAATGATCCGGATCAAGGCTTCTGCTATAGTTAATCATGTAAGACACGGAATAATCATTGAAATCGGTGGTTTTCTGGGGGAGTGAGGGGGCATTCCCCGGTTTGATGGTGGCACAGCCGGATAATAATATCAGCAGAATGGAAAAACATAGATAGCAGCAGAATGTAAGGTGGCGCTTGTAAGGGCGGCGAACATCCGGCGGACGACTGCTGGCTGGTTTTTCTTTCATTTGAGAGACCTCTTTTTGTTTTTCCATACTTGTCACAGAGTATCCGCATTCTTTTATTTATAATGGATTTGGTCAAGAAGAAAAGTAGCTTGGTAATCCTCGACTATTGCCTTGATGTGTCGTCTCTCCGAGACTCATTGGGTTTCGATAACTCGCGTTTGACCTAAACTACCGTCTCTCCGAGACTTAGCTTGTAAGAATGATATTTATTTGAAATGGGCCAGATAGTTTTGTCGCTCGCGAGATGAGTCTCGGCAATTATATGTTGATCTTGTTTTTAATTAAGAAGACCAAGATATATTTTTAATGAGCCATAGAATCCTTATTTAAGTCTCACCAGAGACGCCAGTTCAGGTCAACTAACGTTATAAGAATAGGATACGAGTCTCAGAGAGACGATACCTTATGCCTTGGACAGGCTAAAAACATGAAGGTGGGCATCAGAATAAATATACTTTCAGGGCGCAGCAATATATGCCATCTATTAACTTTTACCACTATTTTGTATCGACATACTATCCAGCTGGTTATACAATTCCCGTTGAATGACATTCCTGAAAAACCCCCGCGTTTCCCTATGTATAATAGAGGGAGGTATCTGGCGAATGAAAAAAGAGTGGGAAATGCCAGGAATCTGCTTTTACTTGACAGAATTTGCATCTTCCATTTTATAGGAAGATATAGCTTATGCGTAGATTTATCTTTATTCTTCTGATGATAGCGGCACTGTGTGGCAGCTTGCCGGCGGTGCGGCGCCAGCCTGTTGTGCTCAAGGTATTTGAGCTGCCGGATCCACGTGCCACAGACGCCAATTCCAAGGCTAATGCTGCGGTGGTGAAGGCATTTAGGGAAAAGTTTCCCCATATCGAGCTGAGGGCGTTTTCTGGTATTCGCATCGAGAATATGGATCTGGATGCCGGTCCCCTGATGGCTATTGCGGGCGGGGTGGCTCCTGATATCCTTTATGTAAACTTTAGACAGAGTGATACTTATATCCAAAACAACTTCCTCTACCCCCTGGATGAATTCATCGCCCGGGAAAGCCCGGAATTGATGGATTTAAGGGTGGAAAAGCCCGTATGGCAGGTGATCAAACGCAATCTGAAAGGTGAGAAGGAAGAACGCATCTGGATGTTGCCCTATGAGACCCTGGTGCGTGTGTTGATGTATCGCAAGGATGTATTCAAGCGAGCCGGGCTGGATCCCAACAAAGCTCCCCAGGATTGGGATGAATTCCTGCAATATGCGGCGCGGCTCAGCGATCCCGCCTCCAATAGCTATGGCACCGTGTTGGCGTCCGGTCCGCAGGCGGCTTACGACTGGCTGCCGCTATTGTGGGCTGCCGGCGGGGATGCCGTGGTGTGGGATGCAGAGCGGCAGGTGTGGCTTGCCAGCTTTGCCAGCGAGGCGGGCGTGCAGGCCATTGAATATTATCTGGCACTTTTAAATACTCCTTGGACGGATGCCAACGGGCGTCCTCAGGATGGCTATGCCATGCGGGAGGGGGATTGGGGCTATTTGTGGACGGAAGGCAAGATTGCCATGCGCAACGATTATCTTTCCCAACAGAATATGGGTGGGCGCTATGATCCCAATCTCTACGGTTTTGCACCCAGTCCCACGGGACCCTCCGGCAAGGGCGGCAGCGAGATCAATTGCCGCATGATGGGCATCTTTAGCGGTGCAGGCATCAGCAATAATGCCGGATTGGGGGATAGAGACCCTGCCTTGGTGAGGGAAGCCGCCTGGGAGTATATCAAGTTTTATGACAGTGAGGAAGCCCGCCAGATACGCCTGAAGGTGATGGTGGAAAGCGGCTATGGCAAATTGCAGAACCCCGTGTTCCTAAAGCGTTATGGATATGAGGAATACCTGCGCTACGCCCCCGAGGGCTGGCTGCAGACCTTTGAGACCGCCATGCGCGAGGGCAAGCCGGAGCCTTATGGCGATAACTGTCAGAAAGTATATGAATTTATGACCTATCCGCTGGATGAATTGATCAAGCTGGATAGGCAGGGCAAACTGGGCAAAGACCCCGCCACGCGTGCCAAAGCCATCATGAAGGTGCTAAAAGCGGCGCAGGACCGCACCAATCAGGAGATGATTGGCGTGCTGCCGGATAACGTCAGGCTAAAGCGGGAGAGGCTGGCTGCCGTGATCGCCGCCCTCATCCTCTTTGCCTTCATCCTCACCCTGTGGCGGGTGTGGAAGATACTCTCGCCCCAAACCAAGCCCTCATCCACAGGCGGCAAGAAGCGCCTCTTTTGGATAACCCTGCTGTTGGCGCCTGCCGTGATCAGCATCGTGATGTGGAAATACATCCCGCTCATCTCCGGCTCTGTGATGGCGGCTCAGGATTATAAGCTGGTGGGAGCCAGCCCCTGGGTGGGTTTTGGTAACTTGGCTGAAGTGCTGTTTGATCCCAGCTGGTGGGCATCCGTGGGCAAGACCCTGTACTATATGGCGCTATCCTTGGGCTTGGGCTTTTTCCCGCCCATCATCCTCGCCATCATGCTGCAGGAAGTATCCCATGCCAAGCTCATCTATCGGGTGATCTTTTACCTGCCTGCCGTGATTAGCGGCGTGATCGTAATTTACTTGTGGAAACTGCTTTATGCCCCTGGAGATGCAGGAGCTTTAAACCAACTGCTCACAGCGGTGGGCTTGCCCAAAAGCCAGTGGATACGCGATGAAAGCCTCGCCATGCTGTGTGTGGTATTGCCTGGAATCTGGGCAGGGATGGGGCCCGGCTCCCTCATCTATTTGGCGGCGCTGAAAAACATCCCCAACGAGCTGTATGAAGCAGCGGATATAGACGGTGCAGGATTTGGGGAAAAGCTGCGCCACATCGTTTTCCCCAGCCTGAGGGCACTCATCATCATCCAACTGATAGCCGCCTTCATCGTGGCTGCCCAATCCAGCGATTTCATCCTGGTGATGACCTTTGGCGGACCGAACGAGGCAACGCGCGTGGCAGACCTTCTCATCTTTGAAAAAGCCTATCTCTATCTGAAGTTCGGCTTGGCAACCACCATGGCGTGGATGCTGAGCCTGCTGTTGATGGGCTTTACCGTGATGCAAATCAAGCACATCTCACGCATGGAATTCAGAGCCGTGGGCAGGGAGGATTTGTGAGCATAATCGGTAAAGTGGCGCGCCGCGATCCCAAGACCCGCATCCTCAATCTCAGCATGCACCTGCTCTTGATTTTGGGCTCGCTCACCATGCTTTATCCCTTTGCCCTGATGCTGTCCTCCTCCATCAAAAGCGGAGTGGATGGCACCCGCATGGAGCTGATTCCGCCCTATCTCTTTCAAGATGAACCCCTCTATCAAAAGTATCTGGAAAGCAGGTATAACGAGGAAAGCAGCCGCCTGATGGATAACTATCCCGGCAGCTGGATTTCCTTTTCTGAGGTAAGCCTGCCGGCACAGCCCAATCCGGCTGTCTATCAGGATTGGTTGGAATTTATTGAGACGGCGGATTATGGCGTGTATCATTATTATGTGGCAGAGCATTATGGGCGCGGCGTCTATCCCCTGGCACAACGGCAATACCGCAAGATGCTGAGGGATGAGAATTCCAACTCCCTGGTGGAATTCAATAAGCGCTATGGCACGGGAGCGGTGAGCTGGGAAGAGATCGTGGTGGAAGAAAAGGAGATTATGCGCCGGCTGTTTGCCAGCTCTCAGGAAGGCTATCTGGGGCGCTTCAGGGAGTTCAAGCTGGCGGTTCCCCTTTATCAAAAGCTGTTTGTGAATCCAGACGGCGCCTTTGTGAATAGTGAAATCATCCCCGCTTATGGTGGAGATTTGGATAAATACAACGCGGAACACGGCAGCAATTATACCTCCTGGAGCCAATTGCAGCTGTCAGAAAGCTGTCCCCCCCAGGGACATCACCTGCGGGAACCATGGCTGCGCTATGCCCGGGAAATCATCAATATCAACCACCTCAGCATAGGTGCCAGCGCCCTGCCGGCATTGCAGGCAAGCCTGAGGGATAAATATGACAATATCACGCTGCTCAATCAGACATGGAACACCGCTTACAGCTCTTTTTCCGATATCACCATTCCAGACAGGGTGCCGGATGGAGGGGTGGTGCAGGAGGATCTCAGCTTTTTTGTGCAAAACCAGGCACAACCGGAGCAGATCAGGATTAGCAGCCTGGCATGGGATTGGCGCCACTGGCTGGAGGATAAGTACCAAAGCCTCTCCCAGCTGGAGGATGCATGGCAGATCAAGTTCTCGGATTGGCAGGAGATTGCCTTCCCCACTGTGGAACAGGATTATTATGGCTTCAAAGAGCGCAAAAGCGCCATCCGCTGGGAATTCATCAGCCGCAATTATAAGATGGCGCTGGATCAGATGCTGAGCGATGCGCGCTCCCTGCGCAATACCGGCATCTACGTACTACTCTCCATCCTGATGGCAATCACGGTGAATCCCCTGGCTGCTTATGCTCTCAGCCGCTTCAAACCGCGTTTCAGCTATCAATTTATCATGCTGTTCATGCTCACCATGGCGTTTCCTGCGATGGTGATGGGCATTCCCAATTTCCTGATGCTGAAGAAGCTAAACCTGCTTAATACCTTCTGGGCGCTGGTATTGCCTGCAGCGGCTGATGGTTATTTCATCTTCCTGCTGAAAGGCTTTTTTGATAGCCTCCCGCGGGAGATATACGAGAGCGCTTCCCTGGATGGAGCGGGAGAATTTCGCCTCTTTTGGCAATTCACCCTGTGGCTCTCCAAGCCCATCCTGGCGGTGATTGCCCTGGGTGCATTCAACGCCGCCTACCGCAATTTCCTCTTTGCCTTCATCGTGTGTCAGGATCAATCCATGTGGACGCTCATGGTGCATATTTACAACCTGATGCAGCGCGCCAGCGTGAGCGTGGGCTATGCCGCTTTGGTGATAGCTGCCATCCCCACCCTGGCAGTATTCGTGTTCTTCCAAAACATTATCATCAAAGGAATTGTGGTACCCATGGAGAAGTAGCCAGGGGCTTCTGGAACGGATTTTGCATCATACTCATAACCATATCAAGAATAAAACAAATGTGAGACACGTAAGTACATTATGATTAACAAGTTATATAACGCGCTATCGGCATTGACTCTGCTGAGGCGCATCCGCTTTAGCGTATTGGTAATAGTCTTTTTTATCATGAGCTCTGTTGCCACGGCCTTTGCCAACCCAACCATCATCGAAGTGGATGATGAGGTGGAAAACCTGATCAGGGTTCTGATCAGGGAACGTCATCCATTTCTCATCAAAGAAAACCTCGTGGATAAAGTAATAGAAAACGGGCGCCAATATCTGGGACGCCCCTATAAATTTCGCAATCCCAAAGGCGATATCATGGATTGCAGTGGCTTTGTGGGCTATATCTACTCTTTGGAAGGCGTCAAGCTGCCCCGCACCTCCCGCCAAATGTCATCCTTCACCAGCCGCATTTCCATCAATGATGTACAAAAGGGCGATCTGCTCTTTTTTACCGGGAGATCGGCTTCATCCAAAACTGTGGGACA
>JAAYJN010000065.1 GCA_012522935.1 Candidatus Cloacimonadota bacterium
AGAAAGTGATGCTGAGCGATCTTGCCCTGATACACCAATTGGCTCTCTATCAATTCATCCAGCCTTTTGATTGCCAGCTCCCAATGTGCCGGCTTCTCATAAACTGGTGAGGATTCTGCAGGGGCTTCCTCGATCTTTTTGGGCTTGATAAACAGCGTGATGATGAAGATAAGCAATGACAGGATAAAGGCTCCTGCCAAAACCAGATACACCCAGATCGGAAACTGAAAGGGATAAGAGATGGGTGGCTTGATATCCACCAGAGTGGTATCAGTCTGGGCGCGCACGGGAATGATATTGACACGAAAGCGGTCTGTCCAAGCCTCCGGATTCTGATGGCTGGTGGGCAATGCCCTCAGCTCTGGAAAGGTGTGATAGCCTGGCAGGATGGGCACGATGGTGAGCCGGAACCAGGCAGGGATGCCAGCCTCCACGATGCGTTCTTTGTGATAGACGGTAAAGTTTGTGAGTGTATCCGGAACCTCCACCTCAGTAAGCGAGTATGGGGCGCGGATATTAAAGATAAAGCGATCTCCCACGCTGAGGTCATCATCATCTTCCAGACTTTGGATGATATTGGCATCAGCCAACAGGAAAGAGGCTATCAGGCAGAGCAGGACGAGGAATAGCAGCTTTTTCATGATGGCTGGCGACGGCGCTTCCGGCGTTCAAAAAAGCCCCTCAGTATCCCCGTGATTTCATCCTTGGGGGTAAAGAGCAGGTGTTCCACAGAGGCTTTGGCAAGCTCAGCCTTCAGCTCCTCCTGAGCCGCCCGCGTGTGGGTGGCATAGCGTTTTCGCAAGAGGGGGTTGGATGTATTCACATAGGTAGTGTGTCCGGTTTCGGGATCCTGAAAATTGATGATTCCGGCACGGGGAAGCTCCAGCTCGGCTTCATCCAATACCTGCAGGGCTATCACATCATGCCTTCTGGCAAGCATCTTGAGGGGTTGGATAAAATCCTGGGACAGGAAATCTGAGAGTACAAAGATAACGCTGCGTTTTTTGAGGATGAGATTGGCATAGCTGAAGGCGGCTCCCAGATCTGTGCCCTTTTCCTTGGGCTGCAGATAGAGGATATCGCGCAGCATCTGCAAGGCGCGGTTGCGCCCTTTATTGGCAGGCAGATACTTTTCCAAGATATTGGAATACATGATCATGCCCACCTTGTCATTATTGGATAATGCAGAGAATGCCAACACAGCCACCAGCTCTGCCACTTTCTCTTTTTTCAGCATCATGCGGGTGCCAAAATCCTGGGATGCAGATACATCCACGATAAAGACCACGTTCAGTTCACGCGTCTCCTGATACAATTTCACATAAGGGTAACCCAGCCGAGCGCTCACGTTCCAATCTATGCTGCGATAACTGTCTCCGGGCTGATACTCCCGCACTTCGGCAAATTCCAAGCCCTGCCCGCGAAAGCTGGAGTGATATTCGCCCCGAAAGACCTCGCTCACCTTGGTGCGCGTGTGTATCTCGATCTTACGGATACGGCGGAGAATATCCTTGGGTG
>JAAYJN010000066.1 GCA_012522935.1 Candidatus Cloacimonadota bacterium
AGGGTGATACTGGATTTGCAAAAAGGTTGAAACCGATTTGCAAAAAGGGTGATACTGGGGTCTCACTAAAAACGCCGATTTGCAACGAAAGTGATACTATTTGCAATTTCACTTGATACTCTATAGTCATTCAATAGCTACAAACAGATAAGCCAAAATGAAAATAACTATTTTAACTTGACAAAAAACATGATTCTTCTAAATTGCGACGCAATAGTGGATCAAGCATTGGAGCCAAATTTTTCACTAAACACAGACCAATAAAAACGATATTATTAAGACTTTTTAAGGATACTGACATCAATAATATAATAAAAAATATGGAGAGTGTGCCATGAAAAACGAGATTGTGAAACCTAGTGTGTTTGAAACCTTATTAACACAAGTCTTAAGGATTCCAGGAGCCATAGTTAACAGGGAAAACTTTTTGAAGAAGCAGTTATATAAGTATATACCAGATCAAAATCTTGATGAGTCCATTTGTAATTTAGATGAATTCAGGAAGATTGATCTAAATCTACGAATTAAGCTGGCCAAGAAGAGCATTAATCTGCATACCATTGAAGTTACATCCATTTCTTTTACATTAGGACTACCTGGAGGGTTTGCTATTGCTGGAACCATACCTGCTGACTTAATTCAATACTATTACCACATCATTTTAATCATTCAAAAAGTTGCCTATCTTATGGGGTGGCCTGATTTTACTGATGGTTCAAAATCCTTCGATGATGATACGCTACAAGAGTTTACACTGTTTGTAGGTGTCATGTTTGGATCACACCAAGCAAGCACGGCGGTAAAAATTTTTGCAAAAAAAATTGCCGAGGGAACAGGGAAAAGGATAACCGCTATACCATTAACAAAATATGGTTTTTATAACATGATAAAGCAAATCGGAAAATGGATTGGTGTAAAAGTAACAAAAAAAGGATTTGGGAATTTCGTTGCAAAAGGTATTCCGGTTGTTGGCGGTATAGTTGCAGGCGGAATTACTCTATACACTTTCAAGCCAATGTCATTGAAACTTTTAAAATACTTATCAGATCTTGATACAGCATATTTGAAATAGCCAATCATTATTTTACATGTATCATTTTTCATAACTTGTCAATTCAGGCCTTAACCTGAGACTGCTTCGCATAAGTCACTCATGGGTGGTGCTTAGAAAGGTAAGGAGAAAAGGCATAGGGCGTCAGCCGAGATTTTGAGGGGCTTGTTGCGCAAGTCAGGTTTCAGGTGCCAGGTTTCAGGTTTCACTCGCTGCGCTTGAGGCTCGCTATAGCTCGAAGGAAGGCGCTCGGCGAGCGCAGGATTTTGACCTGAACTGTCGTCTCTCCGAGACTCGTAACGTATTCTTATAGCGCGAGTTGACCCAAAATATCGACTCTCCGAGACTCTTTAAGGAGCTCGCTTCGCTCATGTTGAGCGTGCTGCACACTGTTAGGGAGTGGCTGATGCTTATTTTAAATTCGTGCAATTAGTGTAATTCGTGGTTAAAAAAAGCGCACACCACAGTCTTTTAGCCAAACCAAAAAAGGCAGTCCCGACTGGAACTGCCTTTCTTATTTATCTAATCCCTGATAGCACCGCTATTCAAGAGCGGAGGCTTAGGAGGGGAAATTGATTTGGATGTTTTTGACTTCGGGGTATTTCTCCAGGTGTTCGCGGATCTCTTCCGCCACGTTTTCGCGGTATTGGTCAAAGCTCATGATGTTGAGATCAATCAAGACTTCGCCATTGTCAAATCCCACGTATTTCACCATCTTGAGGGTGATGATATCTTCGCCCACTTGGGGATAGATGATCTTTTTCAGCTCTTCAATGATGGTTTCTTTGCTAAAATTGGGCACTTCTTTCAGCCCATGCGCTATCTCATAGTTGGAGATGGCGGTTTGCAGGGTATCGGCAGCCAGCACACTGCAATGTGCCTTCACCGGGGGCAATCCGTCCAGGGCTTCCATGGCATCGCGCCAGGTGATCTTTTTGGCTTCGTCCAAGGTCTTGCCTTTTGCCATTTCCGTCACGATGGAAGCGGTGGCGATATTGGAAGCACAGCCATAGGAGAGGAATTTCACGTCCTCTATCACCTTGCTGGCCTCATCCACCTTGAGGTAGATAGTCACCTGATCGCCACAGGCGGGGCTGCCTTCGGTGGCAGTGGAATCGGGGTGTTCCATCTTGCCCACGTTTTGGGGGTTCATAAAGTGTTGCAGCACCTTTTCAGAGTATTGCATTATTTCTCCTGTTGTTGTTTGATTGCGTTGTAAAGGGGGCTCAGCTGACGCAGCCGCTCTGTGATTATCTTCAATTCTGCCCCGGCATAATCTATCTGTTCTTTGGTATTGTAGCGGGAAAGGGTAAACTTCATGGAGCCGTGGGATTGCACATGATTCTTGCCCATCGCCATCAGCACGTAGCTGGGCTTGAGGCCTTGCGAGGCACAGGCGGAACCGGTTGCCACCGTGATGCCCTTTCTATCTAACATCATGGCCATGGATTCGCCTTCGATATAATCTATGGAAACGTTGATATTGTGGCACACCCTGCCTTCCCCGCGGGGACCGTTGAGCTCGATATAATCGATATTCTTTTCCAGCTCTTGCAAAAGGTAATCGGAAAGCTCCCGAAGCTCGCGGATATTGCCGTCCAAATCCGCATAAACCAGCTCCACCGCCTTGGCAAATCCAGCAATACCAGCCAGGGAGAGGCCACCGGGCTGAAGGGAGTCAAAACGCTTTACACCATGCACATAGGGGCTCACTCTGGTGCCGTTTTTCACCCACAAAGCACCCACACCCTGAGGACCGTGTATCTTGTGGGCGCTGATGCTGAAGGTATCCATCCCCAGAGCCTGCATATCCAGGGGCATCTTGCCAAAAGCCTGTGCCCCATCCACATGGAAGAAGATCTTATGATCCTGTTCGGATAACACTTTGGCGTATTCCGTGATAGGTTGGATAGTGCCCACCACGTGGTTTACCATCGTGCTCATAAAGAGGATGGTATCCGGGCGCACGGCGGCGCGCAGCTTATCCGGGGAAACGTAACCCAGTTCGTCACTTTCCAGATAGGTGAGGTCAAAGCCCATTTTCTCGAAATAGGCGGCGTGGGTAAGCAAATCAGGATAATCCACCAAAGAGACGATGATGTGGCGTCCTTTTTTGGAATGCGCCATCGCCAAGCCTTTGAGGGCGATATTGTTTGCCAGGGTGCCGCCGGAGGTGAAGGTGAGCTCTTCTTCGTGGGCGTTGATGGCTTTGGCAATGATTTCCTTAAACTCTTGCACCGCGCTGCTGGTAGCTTCTCCGGTGCTCACAAAGGAGGCGGGATACCAAAACTCTTTGGAAAAATAGGGCTGCATGGCTTCCAGAACTTCCGGCGCCAGCGGCGTTGTGACACAGTTATCCATATAGATCTGCTCGTTCATTATGATTCTCCTTTTATATCTTCAAATCTTGCTATAGCTGCCAGGGAGTGGGATTGGAAGAGCTGCCGTTGCTGTTGGGAAACGCTCTCGAAAAAAGGCTTCAAGCGGCATTTGCTGCCCAGGCAATAGTCTCCCCGGCTCTCGTCACAAGCCATATCCATGCTGTGATCATCCACCGCCTGCATCACATCCCAAAGGCTGATCTCCTCAGCCTTGAGGGCGAGAGAGTATCCTCCCTTGGAACCGATGCTGCTATCGATGATGCCCGCATTCTTGAGGGCGGCAAGCAGGTGTTCCACATACTTTTTGGGCAGTTGTTGATTCAGACATATCTTGTGGGCAGAAATGGGGGTGCCATCGCTGGCATGCATCTCCAAAAGGGCTCGCAAGGCATATTCCGTCCTTGTATTTACTGGCATTTATACCTCGATGTATTATCTATCTTATAATATAGTATTTTACTGGGGGATTAAAGCAAGGGGAATCTGCGCTTTTTCCTGTGTTTTGGCGCTATTATTCAATGTGGCGGGGATACACCTCTGGTGATCCCTCCTCAATGCCCTTTATATTTCACATCCTCCCTTTTAACTGCGGGGGATGTGTTCTTACTTGCTTTCTTTCAGCTCTTTTATTGCCTGTTTCTGCCTTTCCAAGGCGTTGGGCACAATGTGTACCTTCATAAAGATCACCAGCTCGCGCTCTTTCTTTTCATACTTGTCATACCCTGTAAGATAGCGGATGCCAAACACCCACCAAGGCAAGTCTTTGAGGATGGGGATGCCGCTGCGGGTGTGTGTTTCATCTGTATCATACAATCCACCAATCACGATTTCCTCTCCGTTATAGAGCACCAGCTCGGTTTCGGATTTGCTTTTGGTGATGATGGTGCTCACATTGCCGGGGTTACCCGAAGAGCGTTCTATGCTCACATTCATGTGCACCACATCCGTATCATCAATTTTCACCACAGTGGGGGTCACGTCCATAATCACACCTGTGGCAAAGAATGTATCTGTTGTATTGCCAGCCTCATCCACCGTTTTGATGGAGATATCCTGACCCACTTGAATAAAGCCTCGTTTGCCTGAATTTACCAGGATGGTGGGCTGGGCGATGATGCTGCCCTTTTGGTTTGATTCGATTACGTTGAGGAGGGTATTGATATCAATGGTTTTACCATCCCATGAGGCACTTTTGGAAAGGGTGAGTTCCATCAGGCTTGAAGGCACCTGTTGTGCTCCGAAAAAGCCGGCACCAATCTCCACCGTGCCGTCGAAGATGGTAGACCAATCTATGCCCAGAGATTTCAGGTATGCCCTGTCTGCCAGGAGCGCTCTTGCCTCGATCTTTACCAGCTTTACGTCCATCAATTCTTCTTTGATTTCCACCACCTCGTCTTCTTTCACCGCCACATCATGGATGGCATAATACCCTGGAAATTCTTCTACCTTTAGTTGATTATAAATGGCAATCAATTCCAGAGCCCTCTTCCATTCTTGTTGGTGGATTGGGATGCCAATTTTGCTGTTGAAATTGCTGAGGTTGATCAGTTTCTTGCTCTCCTGGTTATAGGAATAGGTTTCCAGGATGCGAACGGCATCGTTGATGTGAGTATTCTCGTCTATACTCAACAAAAAGCTTGCTTCTTTTGCTTGGGCAAATGTAAAAGACAAAAGGGATATCAGGATCAGGATAAGAATGCTGTGTTTCATAATTTTACCTCTAAAGGCATATTTAGCTGTAAAACATGTGTTTCTTCAAACCCATGAGTGTTTATGCTAAATATAGCCATTGAATTGTTGATGTCTATCATTTTCAAATACCCATTCGCCACTTTGGAATCCGGCGCCAGAATGTGGATAATGCCATAATGATCTCTCACAAATGCCTTGCCTGTACTCAGTCCAATCAGCGCAGACCTGCTCAGATCCAGCAGATTGGGATCGAACATATATTCATACCATTGCTCGTAGATGCGGGGCCTGAATAGCTGATACCCCACATAGGGTGGGGATACTTCTTTTTCTCGCAGAGTTGCCAATTCAGGGCCGCCATCTTGAAAATGAGTTCTAAATACCATGGAAAAGTTTACAGAATCGCTCACTGCCCCGCCTCCAGCGCTGATGGTGAGATCCTCTACGGTAAGGACAGCCCTTTGATATTCCAGATGCTTTGTAAGGCGCAACAGATTCGTATAATTGCTGCGTCCATTGATCACATACTCGTTATAGTTGGTCTGTTTTTTGGCATTCTCCACCCTGGCAAAGTTAAAAGGCATATTGCTTTTCATCCAGCCCAACACCTTCAGAAGATACATATAGCTGGTATTTGATGTATCGTATCCCACCAAGATTTTGCTTTGTTGGCTTTGCATAAAAAGATGCACTTCATAGGCCAACAGCAAAGAGTCTTTTTTGGCAATCTGCTCTTCCAGGGTGATGATGAGGGAATCAATCTTGGCATTCTCGGTTTGTAGCGTTGTGTGTTTTTTAGACAGCTTGCGCTGGAAAGACCAGAAGCCCGTGATCAGCAGAATGGCAAGAACGGAGAGGATGATTGTATTGCGCAGTGCATTATTCATTTTTCCTCCTTTTCCACCACAAGCAGATCTGCCATCACCTGGGCATTGATGGGATGGCGTGCATAATCGTTTTTCAGCTTGGAGTATTTGGTTTTATAAGTGCTTACGTTGCGCATATAATCCACTCTGGCATCCAAGAGCAAAGCCCAGGGGTACAGCTCGCTGGAGCTGTTGAGATTGTCTCGATTGTAGTAATAAACCAAATCCAGCTCTTTATCTATAAAGAAGCGGTTCGCCAGATGCCAGCGAACGTAGGGGATCAGGTTGCTATTACGATATTTATTGATGAATTTGACGCCCAAATCCCTATATTCCCACATGTTTCCCTTGTTGATTGCACCGATGAACGCCGCATAATCATCAATCTCTGGGCCGCTTTTTTCCACAATCTCATCCGGCAGGTTGGGCAAGCTTTGCTGGCTGATTGGCGAGAGACCCCGATATACGGAAAGGTCTTTTATCTTTGCCGGTGTCTTGGCTATGGTGGCTCCGGGCACAGCCCTTCCCTGGCTTATCACGATTTCAGGCGGGGAGTATTCCCCCGGCTCTCCATATTGCTGTTTCAGCTCCATCAATTTCAGCATATCCGCTTCGATATCGCCCACCCAGTCTTTGGCAGGAAAGTCTGATATTATCTCAAAGCTCCATACAGAGTAGTTTTTGATGTGAGATTCGGTCACCTTGGTGATGGAGCTGTTTGGCAATACATCAGCCAGCTTGAGCACGTGATTTCGGTTTGTGGTAAGACCTGTGATATTAAGCCTTTCTTTTCCCTTTTTAAAGTTCGTCAGCCACGTTTTGGGCAGGGTGGCTGCACGGCGGTTGATTGTGTCCAAGACCTCCGTCCACTGGTTTTTATTCTCCAGTGTACCGCGCATTATCTCCATATTCTTTTGATGAGCCTCCAGCTTGGAGCGGATCTCTTGTATTTCCGCAGCTTCAGCCCGGCGCACGGCAAGCGTGTGGTTCAATCTTTGATTATCCGATTTTGCCTGGTTCAATGCATGCACCACTTGCAGGATGGAGATGGTGCCCCAAAGCGTGAGCCCAAAGAGGAGGGAGAGCATCAAAAAGCCATGCCATGCCACCTTATATGTCTTTTGTCCTTCCACAATGTTGCGAGGCAGAAAATCGGTATTCGTATAGCGCTCGTCACCTGCATACAATGCTTTGTGAGCCAATGCAATGGGCAAGGCAAACTGTGCCAATACATAGGGGTTTTGCAAGTGAGGAATGGTCTCATAAATGATAATATGGGGAAACCTCAATATCTCCACACTGCTGGTGGAAAACTGAGTTTCCATATATTGCACCAGGTTTTCGCTTACAAGATCTCCACAAATCACCAATTCATCTGGATCACTCAGCTGGGCACTATCCAATGCCAAGGCCAGCTTGGAGCATATTACGTTTGCAGATGGATCATCTTCTATTATTTGCAGCGGCAGGGTGTGAGTCCATTCGCCCTCATCAAACAGATAGGCACGCCTGTGTTCCGCTCCCAGATAAACCAGCAATACTCTCCTGTTTGTATTAAGGATATTGATGCGAAAATAATCTGTAAGGGCTACATCGATGGAATCCGCAAGCTGAAAGTACAGGGGAACCCTATGCGTTTTGCCATAGTTTGCAATCAGGTTCAGGAGCTTGTTTGGGCCCTTGTGCAACAGGATATGTTTTTCCAGATTTTGGCTGATCACACATGTGCGCCAATTCTTTTCCTTATATTCAATCGGCATCAGTTGAGATCTCACCCAGGCTTTCACCTTAAATCTTTGAGTGTCCTGCATCTGCCTGGAAACCATCATGTCTTGGTTTACATTGAGTGCTATCACCCCTTTGCGAAGGTTGTATGAATTGAAAAGAACTTCCGAGGGCGAGGAGCCAAAACTATCATCAAACACGCTATCATATTCATCCATCACAAATTCGGTTTCTTCGCCATTATCATCTGTCCATTCTTGAAAGGCGGAATCCCGTTCCTTCTGAGGTTGAGTAAAATACAGCGATGAACCCATGTCCAGCCTATCCGCATTCAGCAGATAG
Source organism: Candidatus Cloacimonadota bacterium (assembly GCA_012522935.1). Classification (GTDB taxonomy): domain Bacteria; phylum Cloacimonadota; class Cloacimonadia; order Cloacimonadales; family Cloacimonadaceae; genus UBA3900. The sequence goes on from JAAYJN010000066.1 coordinate 8,058, forward strand.
ACCTGAAATTTATCACGCCTCAGATGCGCAATACGCAGGATCTTCCCGTCTTCGGAGATTCCATACGCCTGTTTAGGGTTTTTAATCATTCTTTTCCTTCTGCATTCATAGTTTTTTTTAAGAAGATAGGAGTTGAGCCATTCGCTTTTTGCTATTGGCATAACTCATCGCTGTAGTGTTGGTGATGGTACCACGCTTGAATAGTTCCAGCAAATCTTGTTCCAGAGTGTGCATTCCATAGCGCTTTCCTTCCACCATCATCTGATAAATCTCGCCAATGTTTTTGTTGCGGATGGCGGCCTTCACGCTGGCGTCTACCGCCAGTATCTCTTTGGTCATCACCAGCTTGCGATCCACTGTGGGCACCAGCTTTTGAGACATTGTGATGCTCAGCACGTCTGCCAAGCGGTTGCGTACGCGGTCTTGTTCTTCTGGAGGAAATTCTGCTATAATGCGGTGGATGCTATCGATGGCAGAGCTGGTGTGCAAAGTGGTAAAGGTCTTGTGACCGCTATCTGTGATCTCCAACACAGTACTGATGGTGGCAGGATCCCGCATCTCCCCCACCACAATAATATCAGGGTCTTGCCGCAGGGCTTCGATGGCACCGTGATCAAAGGAATGCACATCCACGCCCACCTCTCGATGGCGGATCAAACACTGCTTGGAGGGGTGCACCTGCTCTATCGGATTGCCGATGATCACGATATGTCCTTTGTTTTCACGGTTGTTCATATCCACGATGGCATCCAGCGTGGTGCTCTTGCCGCTGCCCGTGATGCCTGTGATCAGGATCAGCCCCGTCTTCTCAAAGCGCAGGTTCATCTTTTCTGCTATGGGACGGGAAATGCCCAGCTCTTCCATCGTATAGATAAAGTCATTTATCCTGCGAAAGTTTACACTCAGATGGCTCCGCTCATAGTAAACGGTACCCCTAAAGCGCAGTTGCTTTTCCTCAATACAGATTTCATAAGAGAAATCCAGCGCCAGGTTGTAATACAGCTTTTCCCTTTGTGCCGGCGTGAGGATGCTGAGGATAATCGCCGTGCTTTCCGCCAAAGAGAGGGGTTCCATATCGGGAATGGGGCTTTTCACCCCATACAGCCTGCTCCACACCTGATTATTTGCCCCCGGTGCACCAAAATCCAAGTCTGAGGCGTCAATCTCTTGTATATAAGCCAGCCACTTATGCAAAACCTCGCCGGATTCCCTCTGTGCATCCGTGTGTGCGGTAAGCCAGGCAGCGATTGTTTGGCTCAGCTCTGGCCCACTGATCAGTTGAGAGCACAGAGCGTTCAATTTCTCTGCAAAGCTCAATATCATAATACCATATCCTTTATCACCATTTCAATATCCAAAATCCTCTCTTTCGCATCATCTGCATCTTCACTGCCACACCCCCTTTCATGCCAATGCGCCTAATCTTTGATATAGTGGATGGAAACAGGTTTTATCATCTTAGTGTGCCAGCCCATGATTTCCTCATCGGAGAGAGTGCGGTCGTACAAGCCTATCTCATCTATCAAGCCTTGCATATACATAAAGTCACTTACGGATGGGTTTGTAGGATTCCTGATATCTCTACGTCCGATGGAATAGCCATATTCGTTTGTAATGGCAGGGGCGGGTGTGGGGGCGGTGGCCGTTCCCTTCAGCTCCCCATCAATATACGCCTTCATAATCCCATTATCATATGTTAGGGCAAAATACCACCATTTATCCTTGTTATGAGGGTGGCTGCCATCAGGGGTGAAGGGAATGCTGATCAGCAATTGATCATAATTTACCGTCACACAGCTAAAATGCATTTTCCCATCATGATACCAGATACCACCCGTTGGTTTATAGCGCAGGTTTTTTCCGGGATGATATACGCCTTTATTATCTGTATAAGATGATGTGGCATCATAGGGATCAGATGCCAGCCACAGGATGGTTGATGAGGCGGAGTTTTTATTGATGATGGCATAACACACCATGGTAAAGTTTGAATTTACCTCCATGGAGCTATTTCCCTCATTATCGATATACCCGGTTTCATTCTTTTTATTCTTACCAAAATCCGCACTCTTCCATCCATCAGAACCCCCACGTGGATCACGCGGATTAGTTTCCGCAGCACCAAAATATCTGCCGTTGTTTTTGTTGAGCGAGCTGTCTAACACTTCGTGCCACTTTGGAGATGGGTTAAATTGCGGTTGATTCATCGTCAGATAAAAGCAGTTGGGATCACCCACTGCCGAGATGAGGGGATAGTTGAAAGCGATTTCTCCCTGATGATGAGTGGTTTTATTGCCATATCTGCTGGTCACATACGAGATTGCCTGATAGCCTTTGCCTTGGTCGATAAAGCGATATTCTATGCTGTCTATGGTGCTGTTGAACACCTTAAAATCTGTATAAACCATCTTGCGATAGGTCAACCCACCCTGCCCTGCATGCACCCCCAGATATGGGGCTTCGCGCACTGCTGTCCTCAGGGCATAGTCGTTCACTCCCTCTGCCTGTTTGGTCATCATATTCAGGGTGATAAGATCTGGAACGCTCAGCAGTTTACGTTGCAAAGACATCATGATGCCGGCATATAAGGTACTCATCAGCACTACCAGTACTATTATATTTCTGCCCATGGTTATTCCTCCTTTATGCTCCTCGCATAAAAGCGTTCATAAAGAAACACTTGATTTCCAGGTTGTTGCGCAGTGTCTGCCCACCTGCGCGTGGCGGATCACGGAAAAACGTGAGATATATATTGGTATCACGCACCTTTGTCCTATCTGTGGTCACTCTGCCATCTCTGTCGTGATACACAAACCTTAGCCTATCCACCCAAAAGATATGTCCCAGGTCATTTAGCGGCACCCCATTTTGACGGATCACAAGGGCCTTGCCATAAGGCGATGGCATGGGAGACAGGCTAATGGATAGAGTGTTGGAATGTGTGCCTAAGATATTATTTTGATAATCCCAATAGGTATTGAATACCAGGCTGTCCGGTCTGGCGTGCACCACCATCTCATTGGGCTCAAACCCAATGCCTGCCAAAGCCACCACGCCATTCAGCTTATACGCCGCCAAGTCCATGTGATCCAGCATTTGTTTGGTGTACAATGCCCTGTCTGTGGCTTCCCGCAGATTATATTGGAAAGTGATCATCATCAAGAGCAGGATGCTGCCCAAGACCACTGCCGCCATTACATCCAGAATCACACTCATTTTATGTTAAGATCGGTTTTTGTATATACCCTTTGTTGGGTGACGGGATGCCTGAGACCGAATGTCTTTGTCTCCACTGTCACCAAGGCATAGAGGTTGTTGGGTTTGGGTTCGGGAAGCAGCACCCCCAATGAATCACAATCATCGGCATGGATACTGATACTGTAAGTGCCTCCCGCATGCTGAAGGGTTACATTTCGTTCCGTGTTATATTTCTTTTTGATATCATTAAACTTGAGCTGTTTGCTAAATAGAAAGGCATCCACTTCGTCCAATATACTATGGCTGAGGTGAGAGCATTGGAGATATTTGTTGGCATTGATCAGATAATCGGCCTGCTCCCACACCAGGCGATTATAATTCAACGCCACGGTGGTAAACAAGACCACGGCAAAAAGCACCAACACCATTTCCAGCATATTCATCTAATCCTCCGAGGTGGCATACAAAACTTCCGTGATATCGGTAAGTCCTTCTCTGATGCGTTCCAAACCGCTCTTGCGCATCGATAGCATCCCATGCTCTTCTGCCACCGCACGGATGCGTTCCTCGTCTATATCGGTCAGGCTGCGCATAATTTCATTGCGCACTTCCGGATAAAAGTACAAAGCCTCGGCTATATTGATCCGTCCCTTATATCCGTGGTTACACTGTTTGCATCCCACCGCCTCATAGATCCTGCCATCCTCCAGCTCCTCTTGTGTAAAGCCCAATGCCTTCGCTGCATGCCAGTGATCCTGGCTGATGGGACGCCGGCAATGCACACACAGCTTTCTCACCAGCCGCTGGGCTATGATGATATTGATGGAATATGCCAAAAGGAAGGTCTCGATGCCCATCTTATACAGCCTGGTGATGGCAGAGGGTGCATCGTTTGTATGCAGGGTGGAAAAGGTGAGGTGTCCCGTATTGGCAAGCTTCACGGCTATATCCGCCGTCACTTTATCCCGGATTTCACCCACCATCACCACATCGGGATCATGGCGCAGGATGGAACGGATGGCCTGCTCAAAGCTCATCTTGTGCCCAATCTTTAGCTGCCTTGCCCCGCGGATCACATATTCCACCGGGTCTTCACAGGTGAGCACATTGATGGAGGGATCTATCACGTGATGCAGTGCCGCCATCAGCGTGGTGCTTTTACCGCTGCCCGTGGGGCCTGTCAAGATCACAATCCCTTTGGTGGTATTGATGGATTTTACAAATTCCCGCTCTGCCTGTTCCTGAAACCCCAGCTTTCTAAAATCTGTGATCACCTTTCTATCGTCTATCACCCTGATCACGATGCTCTCAAAGCGGCGCTCGTGCTCTGCCGATACCACCGGCAGGATGGAGATGCGAAAGCGGATCAGATGCTCGTCTATATACCTTTGGGCATAGCCATCCTGGGCGGTGTCACGCTCAAAACGGTCCACCCCCACGCTACGATCTTTCACCACTGCAAACAGCGCCTCCGGCGGAGTGTTTTCCTGCCGGTGCCACAATAGCAGCCTGCCATCCACCCGGATATAAATATCCACCGTGGTTTTGCCATTGGCAATGATGTGAATATCGCTGGCATCCCGCCTCACCGCCTCCACCAATACCCCCTCAAAGAGATTCACCAGCAGGCTCTTGTTGATCTCCTCATCCAGTGCCTGCTCGCTGAGCCCGTTATCTGTATGATCCAGTTCCACCACCACTTCATCGGATTCTTTGAGCTGCTGCAAATACTTGTTGCTGGGGATATTGATGCGCTTTATCAGTGCGTCTATATTATCCTGGGTGCTCCAGAATATCTCCAATCGCCGATAAGGTGTGTGTTCTTGAAAATCCTGCAACAGCGGGCTGGTAACGTCAGACGCCAATATGCGCAATACCTCACGGTTGCTCTCCTGCCAGCCAAAGGGGAAGATCTTGTGATAAAACAGCTTTTTCTTAAAATCCTCCGGGATCTTATCCAAGATCTCTTTGGATGCCGCTATCTGCCAATCGCTCAATTCACCCACATCCACCAGCAGGGTGGGAAACGCATATATATGGCTCAGAGCCCCATACACCTCATCATGTGGGATATTAAAATCATGCTTTAAGACCCGCGCCAAAGACGATGCCGAGTTTTCTCCATATTCATGCATTTTCCTGGTGGCTTGCCTCACCAGCTCCTCACCAAACACATTGTGATCAATGAGATACATACCAAATTTATTCAGCTTTTCCACCATTCATATACCCTAATACGTGGGCGGCGATATGGCAGCTATATCTGCCGATACCACCGTCAACAGCGTGATGATGATGCCGATAAAGAATGCAATCAGCGTCTGAATATATTCGATGGCGTTATTGATCTTATAAGTGGTCTCTGCCTCATAATAGGTGGCAATCTGCTCTGTACTCTGCAGGATGTTTCCCGTCTCCTGCCCCGTGCGCAGCCGCGTCAATGCCGTTCTGGTAAACACTCCCGCCGCCGCCATCGCCGGCACAAATGCCTCCCCATCTTTCAACATCCGGGGTATCGTCACCTTTTTGATCCTATCCTCCATCCAGGCATTACGGCACGCCTCCGCAGCCGTGGCTATCGTCTCGATATTATCTCCCGCTCCTGCATAAACCACACTGAATACCCGAAAGTAAACCTCAATACTCATCTTGTGGATCAGATTGCCCAAAATGGGTATCTTTACTATATTCCGATCCCGCCAGATCCTGCCCCGGGGCGTGCTCCACCACCACCACAACAGCAGCGCCGGGATGATGAATGCCAACAGCCATATATACCACGTTTTGCCCAACCATTCGCTTAGTTCCAAAGTGATCCTGGTAAGCGTGGGTAATTCCATGTCATATTTCAAAAACAGCTCTGCCGTCTGTGGGAAGATCACCATTACATAATACGCCGTAGCCGCTATCGTTGCCAAAATGGCAAAGGCGGGCGTGATCAGCGTGGAGCGGATACTCTTACGGATCTGCATATCCCGCTCGATAAACTTGCTGGTGGCTTCAAACACATCCGCCATGCTGCCGCTGCGGGTTGCCAAACCCAACATATATGCAGGGAACTTGCCAAACACGTGGGCAAAACGGTTGAACACCTCCCGTCCCTCCATCCCTGCCCTCAGTTGGGATTCAATCTGCAGCAGCGCGTCTTTCATCACGCGGTTGTTTTGCTCTTCTGCCAACATCTCCAGGATCTTGCCAAAATTCATCTTATCCCGCAGCATCGTGGCACTCAGCTTGATAAACATCATGATATCCGCCTTGGAAGGCCTGATATTTATATCCAACAGCACCGGGCTGATCTTAAACTTTTGATAGCCCATCTTGATGAGGGCTGCCTCCACCTCCTCCTTGGTATATGCGGATTGCCTGCCCCGGAATGGCCTATGATTTGGAATCATCACCTTATACAGATAATCACGCTTGCGCTCCAAGCTGTCTATCCGCAATTGATACTTTTGAGAGATATTGGCAATATGAGCCTTGGCGGCACGCGCAGAATTCACCATAAAGGTGCCTTGCACCGGCTTGCCCCCAGGACCCACACCCCTAAAACGATATTCCTTTGCCACTTACCATCCTTTTCTTTACTCAATTAGACAGTTACACCGATTAAGCCTATGCTAATATTAAAATATAAAAATGAACCAATACTTCACAAGAATTGCAACACCCTTTCCCCAAACCCGGGCACGGATGAGCCCGTGAAGATATTATGAAAAGAATAAAGAGCCGGCCCGGCTCCCACCGGCTCTGCATTAAACCAACTAAATTAAGTTTTTAATGGATGAGTTGGATTAGCCGTACAGTCATCCATAGTTTTGTTTGTTCTAATTACCTTCAGGCTCAGGATGAACGGTTGCCCTTGATTCGATCTTGCCACCAGGTAAGTAGATAGTCGTTACAATTTTAGGGTTTTACCGTTCCGTTCTGCGTTTCCTATGCCGGTAATTTCAACTTCATCTTCATCAAATCCTGTTATTTCAAATGTCCCGTTTTCATTGCCGATGGTTTCATCATCAACTTCACCTAATCTGGCTAAGACAATATCTACTTCCCAAGCATCACCAGGTTGTCCATCTGTTCCCATTGCTCCACCTTGAGAAACGGGGGTTCTGTAAAACTGCACCACCTCAGTGGCAAAGGTTTGCGCATCCGCCGCAATGGCAGCTGCATTGGCGTTGTATGCCTGACGGTTAAACATTGAAATACCGACGACGATGGCAACGCCGACGATGATCACACTAAGTACGATCAAAAGAATTTGTTGTGTTCCCATGATAAATCTCCTTTTATGATTTAGTTTTGGGGTCTAATTTGAGTACGATAATATCCAAGGCATTGTTATTGTCAAGCTTATTGCTTTTAAAGGCATTCCCCCAAAAAAGTCACTTATTGTAATTATAATTGTATTGATTACTGTTATTTATGTTGTATTATTGTC
>JAAYJN010000067.1 GCA_012522935.1 Candidatus Cloacimonadota bacterium
CATAATATATTGTCTCCCATAAGTTTAAGCCGTCACATCAGAAGCAGGCAACGTGCTCTTCCAAAAGGAATGGCTTATTAATCAGTATCTGTATGCCAGGATATTAAATAGGCGTTTTTTGTCAAGTCTAACGTGATCTTATTTTAAAGAGTTAAAGATTTATCTTTCAATGGGTTATGGATTGTTTTGAAAACTTTGTAAAAATGGATTAAAAAAAACTTTATTTCAAGCCCGGATTTGACGTTTGGGGATGAGGAAATTGCCCCTTATATTTGCTTGTTTCTACCCTGAATCTTCCGTCCACAATATCAATATTCTGATTCTTCCTTATTAGCCTCCCTTGTACCACCCTTGTCTCACCCTTGTCGAGACAAAGGAGAGACAAGGGTGGTTAATGGGCAAGAAGGGGGAAAAGGGGGGAAAACTAAAAGGGCTCACTGTATAAAAGCGAGCCCTGAGTAATATTATTTATTCGTAATGTCTATTTAACCACCTTAACCTCCACACGGCGGTTAATAATGCGTTCCTGAAGGTTTGCATTGGTATTGAGGGGTATTGTAAGCCCAAAGCCCTGATAGCTAAGCCTATCAGCCTCAACGCCTTTTTCGATGAGATACTGCACCACCGCTTCGGCACGCCGTTCGGAAAGTCCCTGGTTGTATTCTTTGGTGCCAATATCACAGGTGTGCCCTGAGATTTCCACCTCGATTTCCGGGTTATTGTGCAGAGTGAGCACAATATCATCCAAGATTCTGAGAGATTCCTCTTTCAGTATGGAAGAATCGAAGGCAAATTGGATATTGTTGAAGACAAACACCTTTTCTTTGACAAGGCTCTGGATGGTGAAATTGATCGCCACCGTATCTTCGCCATCTTTGGGTGCGGGGATTGCCTGTTGATAGAGCATATAGCCCTTGTTATTGATCACCACATTCCAAGGATCTGTATACGGCAGGGTGATTTGGAAATTGCCAAATTCGTCTGTAGCAGTGACGTTTTTGTAAAACTTTCCATCCACCAAACCGGTGAAGATAATATCCGTATCCACGGGATTGCCATTTTCATCGGTGACCTTGCCCCTAAAGGTGAGCCAGAGAGGCAAAGGCACCACTATTTCCTCTTCCTCTTCTTCCTCTTCCTCCACGGGTATTTCTTCAGCTATAGCGTCATCAATCACATCATCGGTAATGGGTTGGTCAGCATCTGCCACAAGGTCTTCATCATCTGGAATAGGCTGGTCGGCATCTGCAATCAGGTCCTCATCATCTGTGATGGGTGTATCATCAGCATCTGCCACGAGGTCTTCATCGTCTGTCACAGGTTCATCAGCATCTGCAATCAGGTCACCATCATGAATGACAGGCTTGTCGTCAGCAATCAGAACGTCGATAATAGCATCATCAATTGATGGCTCTTCCACCGGGGGAATGGGCTCGTAGGTGCGGTCGCCTTCCTCATCTTCTGTAATATAATAGCCGGGGATGGTAAAATCCACATACGCCATCAATACTTTTTCAAAACCGGTGGCTGCTCTATCGGAAGATATATACACTTCATTGGTTTTGGGGTTGAGGTTAAAATAGCGGTCATCCCGGATGGAATTGATGGGCAATCCCAGGTTTTGGGGTATATGCCAATCTTGCCATGTGGGACCCTTTTGAACGGCTTTGAAGAGGTCAAAACCGCCAAAGCCCGGATGGGTGTCTGAGGCAAAATAGAGGGCTGTTTCCTGATAGCGAACCTTGCGTCCGTCTTGTTCCACCATTTTATCGATACGCACCAATTGGGGGGTTTGTTCCTTGCCGGGGGTGTTGATCACAGAGCCCAGGTTGATGGGGTCTTGCCACACGCCATCCACTTTTTCGGATACCCAGATATCTGTTTCTCCATATCCGCCATCACGGGCAGAGGTAAAAAAGATGAGGGAATCGTCATAAATGCTTGGGTGTGTATCGATTTGGGGAGAGTTTAGCCAATCCAGGGGCTCAGGTTTTTGCCACTTTTTGCCATCCCACCGGCTGTAATAGATATCACCATCTATCTTGCCTTTTTGATAGTTTCCAAAGAGGAATGCGCCATTGCCATCGGCGGCAAAGGAGCCCATAGCTTCGTTTGCATCGGTGGAGAGTTCGCTCACCAATTGCGGTTTGCTGTAGCCGGATTGGAAGATTTCCGCGCGCCAGATGTTTTCTTTGGCAGATGGAGCCGGGCGCAATGAGGTGAAATAGAGATACTTTCCTGCGGGATCAACCACAGCTCCATAATCGGAATTACGGCTATTGAAGTAGGAGGGCATAGCCCGCATATTTACCTTTTCAAATGCCTTATCCTGGTTGGTGATGATTTCCATATGATTTTTTACTTGTGGGCGATATTCCTGATCTCCACTTTCCATATAGCGATCAAACCAGTGAAGGGCAGTATCGTTTTCTTCCACGGCGATATGCAGCCTGCCCAGCCAAAAGAAATAGCCGGGCACGCTTCCGCTTGCCGCATTATCCGCCGCCTTAAAGCTTTGGATTGCTCTGGCATAATCGCCCCGATAGTAATACTCCAATCCTTCGGTGGCATAGCGCTCACCCTTGAGCCCGATTTGCAAGGCAACAAGCATGCCAAGGCTAATCAGGAGCAGGATGCTGAGGTATGCTTTTTTCATATCAGCTCCCCTGCCTTAGAACCTTAAGATCATGGAAACGATGTGGTCGTCACTCATGATCTCATGGTTGTTCAGGCGGAAGACATAATCGATCTGAAAGTTTCTGAACCTGATACCCGTACCTGCAGACAAGCGTCCATCATTGAATCCCAAACGCACGCCCGTCTGGGCATAAGAGAACATCTCTCCCCAGGTGCTGCGTTCTTTCACGGAAATCACATTGAGCTTGGAATCTGCCTCGGGGTCTTTGCCGATGGAGGTCCAGTATTCGGCACCAACAGCCACGTAGGGGGTTTCCTCTTCCCACTTCAGGTCTGCCGCCAAAGTGACGCCAATGAGGGGATATACTGCCAGCCCAAAGGATGCCTCCATGGGCACCTTGTCTTCTGCGGTCTTGCTATACAAATCGCGCACCATGAGCCCGGCTTCCAGATACTGGTTGATGTCGTATCTGGCGCCGATATCCACGCCCATGCCCGTTTCGGTTTCATCATCCAAAGTGCTGAGGAAAAACTTTGGGGTGACACCGAAGGAAAGCTTTTTCCAGCGGTTTGCATAGCTGAGGGAGAAGCTGTGTTGGCTGTCATCAAATATGCCGGTGGGTGTGCCGGTATCATCGTATCCCTCGATATCGTTTACCCCGGCATTGATCCAATTGAACGCCATGGTTCCAAATCTGAACGGCACGGCGATGGCAGCATATTGATGACTGCGGTCAAGATTCATACTGATATTGTACATCGCACCCACTTCGACGTCCTTAATCTTAGCCAGGCCAGCGGGATTCCAATATGCAGAGGCCACGTCACGACTGATGGTGCTGCCCGCTTCGCCCATGGCAATTTCCCGGGCTCCTATGCCCAGCCTCAGGTATGAGGCGGTGGAGTTGTTAATGGTTTTTGCCATCAAAGGCGTCATCATGATAATCATGAGAGCGGCGAGCGCAAGGGTTTTGAGTGTGTTATTGCGTTTCATCTTTGCCTCCTTATTTCACCGAAATCTTGATGGTGCGTTCGGCTTTGTTTACCCCGTCATTGGCAATGATGCGGGCAAAATAAGTGCCACGTCCCACTTTCTTGCCGCTGGAATTCATGAGATCCCAGGGGATTTCGATCATATTGGAATTGGTAGCTGGAACCGTGATGGTACGGATTTTCTTGCCTCCAAAATCGTAGATGCTCACGCTCACCGTCACGTTGTCGTTACGGGTAAGCATCAGCTTGATATTGGTGGAATTTGTAGCTGGGTTGGGATAAGCGTGTGTGGCACTGCTGATTTCCAACTCAGAGGTTTGATATTCTATGGCTGTGGTATTGCTATGTGGACCTTCCTTGCCACTGTAAACCGCCGTCACACGATATACGTAGGAGACTCGGTTTTCAATGGCATAGTCATCATAATAGTAATCATCTCCCAGCTTGGAATTGACCAGGGAAGCGTTGATCTTGGTCCAGCTGCTTTCGGTGGTCTTGCGGCGATAGATATTAAATCCATCCAAGCCCCGGGTGCTTATATCACTGTTCCAGAGCAATCTGATATAGCCTCCATAACTGAGGGAGCGGACGTTGTATGGTGCAGGGATCACCGTGAAGCTGTGTGTGTCATCCTCACTATCGATCCAGTGCTCTTTGAACGCCTTGGCACGGATGCGCACATCCAAATCCAGCTCGCTGATCACGATGGGGTCTTCTGCATCAAAGAGCTGGGAAGCCGTGGTGGGCTCTTCCGGATCGCTGCCCATTGCCATTGTGTAGTAGATCTGGGCGCCTGCGGTGGCGGTTTCCAAAACGATGTTGATTGCTTCACTGGAGAGGTATTCCTCTGCGCCGGTGTAGGCCTCGCCATTCACCACAAAGACGGGGTCTTCCACCACGCCAGTCACCACATAGTGAGCCGTCATCACATCACTGGGTATCCAATTGGGGGCAAAGCCGCGAATCTTGATCTGCCAATCGCTATCCAAGGGGATGGTGATGGGGCCAGTGTATTGAACCGAGGTTTCATCAGGATCATCGCCGTTGATGGTGTAGCGGATGATGCCGTTATCCGGTAGCACTGGGGTGGCAATTGTAATCTGCTGTGCCTCGGTGTAGATGCCGGGGGCAGGGCTGAAGGGCTGGTCTGCAAGCTCCACCTTGCCGCTCACCGTGTAGGTGGCGCTGTAGATGGGGCTGGCATCCCAATCGCTGAGATAAGCGCGGGCTTTGATCTGCATCACTGTATTGGCCGGAACCCCAATCTGTCCATCGTAGATGGTGGAGTTCTCATCCGGATCGCTGCCGTCCAGGGTATAACGGACTGTGGCAACGGCGGGAATAGGCTCAGCGATGGTGACCATGGTGGCTTCTGTATAAACCACAGAGGGATCGGGGCTGAAGACGGGTTCTGGAATCATTACCCTTCCGGTCATCACATAATGGGCGGTATAGACGGGGCTGGGACCCCAGTACTGGTCTCCATAAGCACGTACCTTCACCGTGATTTCACGATCCAAATCCAGATGGATGGGTGTGGTGTAAGGCGTACTGCCTGAGGTGGGATCGCTGCCGTCGAGGGTGTAATAGATATCAGCATCGATGGGCAGGGTGTTTGTGGAAATCACCAGTCTCTGGGCGGTGGTGTAGGTTCCAGCGGGAGGGGTGAAGACCACTCCGTTGATGCTGGCGGCGCCATTCACCACGTAGATTCCTTCATAAACCGGGCTGGGAGTCCAATCGGGGGCATAAGCTCTCACCTTGATGCGGGTGGTGGTGTATGCCGGTGCAGGGATTTCTCCACTGTATTCCGGTGATGTAGGCGTGGGATCGGTGCCATCAAGGGTGTAGCGAACCACAGCATTGGCGGGTGTCACATAGGGTATCACTGCCACACTCTGAGGATTGACATACGTACCGGGTATCGGGTCGAATACTGGTGCGGCAATGCCGACCTGACCTGTGATGGTGTATGTGGCAGAGTGGGTCTGGCTGGCAGTCCAATCCGTCTTGAATGCTTTGGTCTTGATGGTGGTGGTGCCGCTTTCCAAAGGCAGGGTGATGGGGGTGGTATAGATGGGTGAGGTTTGTGTGGGCTCTGTGCCATCCAGGGTGTAACGCACCGTGGCATCAGCGGGATTGACGCTGTTGATGGTAATCTGCTGTGCCGTCTGGTATGTGCCGGAGGGTGGCAGGAATACAGGCGTCATATACACAACCGTTCCCGTGATATTATAGGTGGCAGATGCCACTGCGCTGGGCACCCAACCTTCCTTGTAAGCTCTCACCTTGATTTGGGTGATGCCGCTATCCAAGGGCAGGGGAATGGGACCTTGGTAGAGCAGGGAGGCATCCGTGGGATCGGTGCCGTCTGTGGTGTAATAGAAGCTCACACCGGCGGGCACTGTGGGAGCGTTGAGAGTCACATTTTGAGCCGTCTGATAAGTGCCAGCAGGAGGCGTGAATACCACTGCGGGCAACTGAATGGTTCCCGTCACATTATACACCGCCTCATAGACGGGGCTGTCCACCCATCCAGTCAGGAAGGCACGGGCTTTCACTGTTGTGATGGCATTGAGCCCCGCGATGATCGTCTGGCCTGTATATTCCGGAGAG
>JAAYJN010000068.1 GCA_012522935.1 Candidatus Cloacimonadota bacterium
GGTTAGAGCGTATCTTCTTGGTGCATGGCAAGGGGGATAAACAGCGCTACGTGCCCTATGTGGACTCCCTGGAGCCCCTCTTTGATCTCTATCTGAACGTACATCGCCCGGCAATCCTGAAACACAAACGCAGCGACTTCCTCTTTTTGAACACCCGCGGGGATCAGCTCAGCCGTCAGGGCTTTTGGAAGATCCTGCGCCAGGAAGCCCTAAAAGCCAATATCAAGCAGGAATTCACGCCACACACCTTTCGCCACAGCTTTGCCACCCACCTCTTGGAGGCAGGGGTAAACCTGAGAGTAGTGCAAACCCTTTTGGGGCATGCCAGCCTCAATACCACCCAAATTTATACCCATGTAAATACCGGCTACCTAAAGGAAAGCCATCGCATGTATCATCCACGCAGTTAGTGCAAGGAGCATTAAATCATGAAAAAGACACTTTTTGTAATACTTAGCCTCGCGTTGCTCTTGGGCAGCGCCACCTCCTGCCGCAAAAAGAGCGAAGATCCATCTCTCCGCAAGCTGAGAGTGGTGTTGGATTGGACGCCAAACACAAACCACACTGGCCTTTATGTGGCGCAGGAGCTGGGTTATTTCAAAGATGCCAATCTGGAGGTGGAGATCATCCAACCCGGTCAAAACAGTGCAGAGCAGATCGTAGCCTCTGGAAACGCCTTGTTTGGCATCAGCTATCAGGAGAGTGTGATCCGCGCCCAGGTGGAGGGAATCCCCCTGGTATCCTTGGCTGCCATCATCCAACACAACACCTCCGGCTTTGCCTCGCTCAAATCAGCGGGCATCACACGTCCCAAAGACTTTGCCGGCAAACGCTATGGCAGCAGCGGCTGGCCCAGCGAGCTGGAAATCCTCAAATCCGTGGTGAAGGCAGACAGCGCCTCCTTTGAAGATATCACCGTGGTGGAAGGCGTGTACGACTTTTTCTCCACCATCGGCAGGGAAGCTGATTTTGAATGGATATTCTGGGGATGGGACGGTGTGGAAGCCCAAAGACGCGGCATTGCCCTGGATTATATCCCGGTGCGTGATCTGAATCCCGTGTTTGACTATTACACCCCGGTGCTTATCTGCAATGAAAAGACCACGCAGGCGGATCCAAAACTGGTAAAAGACTTTATGGAAGCTGTTGCCAAGGGATATCAATACTGCATCCAGCATCCCAACGAAGCGGCTGATATCCTCATCAAAGCAGTGCCGGAAATGGCTGCCAATCCCGAACACATCCGCCTCAGCATGAACTATCTGAAAGATCAATATCAGGCAGATGCCTTGTATTGGGGATACCAGCGCGATGAAGTGTGGCAGGGCTTTGTGGATTGGATGTTCAATAAACGCCTGATTATGATGGGAATAAAGGCGGATAAGATGTTTACCAACGAATTCTTGCCCCAATGAGCCCCATCCTTAGCGCTCGCTTGCTCTCCAAATCCTTTTGGCTGAATGGGACGATAAGCCCCATCCTCAAGGATGCCTCTCTGGACTTAAAGGAAGGTGAATTCCTCTCCATCATCGGCGCCAGCGGTTGTGGCAAGAGCACCTTTCTGGAGCTATTGGCAGGGGTGATCAAGCCTGATGGCGGCAGCGTGGTCTACCAAGACAAAGAGATCACGGGCAAGGGCGGAAGTCTGGGCTATATGCCGCAGGACGATCTGCTTTTTGCCTGGCTGAGTGTAACTGAAAATGTCCTGCTGCCAGCCCGTATCGGCAAACGAGACATTAAAGAGGCAAAGATGCGCATCAATGAACTGCTGCCCATCTTTGGACTGGAGGAGCACAGGAACCACCTGCCTTGGCAGCTTTCCGGTGGATTGAGGCAAAGAACCGCCTTTCTGAGAACCTATATGACCAATACCAAGGTGCTGCTGCTGGATGAACCCTTTGCCAATCTGGATGCCATCACCCGCAAACAGCTGCAGATCTGGCTGAAAGACATTGCCCACAAGCTGAATCTGAGCATAATCCTGGTAACCCACGACATTGGCGAGGCACTGGTGCTTTCCCACCGCATCATCGTGATGAAGGGCAGCCCGGGCAGCTTCGTGCAATCTTATGATATCTCCCAAGCCCATAAATCCGACACCGATACCATGCAAAGCCTGCACAAGGAACTACTTGCAGCCCTGGACTTGGAGATGGTGCAGGGGATACAGCCCGGTATTTAAAGCATCCCTTTGAAGATTATTTGCCGTCCAGGCCGTCTATTTGGATGTCCCCATTTGTTTTTATTGATTATTCGCTTATCTTTTGTATCAAAGCATAAACATATTTAAGGAGTGTGCAGATGGAAGATCAAAACAGCAGAATCCCCAGAACACTACCGGTCTTGCATCATGGAAATGTGGTGATGTTTCCATTTCTTTTGATGCCGCTGGTTGTGTCTGACGAGGAATCGAAACTGGTTGTGGATCACGCTCTGTCCAACGATAAAACCATGGCGTTCTTTTTGGATAAGGACGATGATAATAAACACGAGATTGGCACTGCGGTGACCATCCTCAGAATGCTGCGCAATCAGGATGGTACGATATCCCTGCTTTTACAGGGGACGTCGCGCATTCGCCTGCAAAAGATAGTGCAGCGCAAGCCCTTTTTGATGGCAGATGTGCAAAGCATTGCCGAGCCCGTGGAAGAAGACACCGAAATCCATGCCTACCGTGCGGTGGCTTTGGAGCTATTGGAAAAGATGGCTCAAGAGAGCAATATGCTGAATCTGGAGATGATAAACGGCTTGAGCAACGTGAGGCAAGCCGGACGCGTGGCGGATATCATCGCCGGCAATCTGGAACTGCAGCTGGAAGACAGGCAGCGCATTCTGGAGCTGGTGGATTTGAAGGAACGCTATCGCTATCTCAACGAATGCCTTGCCGAACTCATCAAACAACTGCGCATGGAAAACCATATCCGCAGCAATATCCAATTGGAAATGAGCGAAGACCAGCGCCGCTATTACCTCAGAGAACAGCTGGATGCCATCCGCAAGGAATTGGGCGAGAGCGACGAGGTAAGCAAGGAAATCCTCAAATGGCATGAATTGATAGCCAAAAACGACTTGCCGGAAGAGGTACGCAGTGTAGCCATGGAAGAGCTGGAACGCCTGGCATCGATGCAGCCCGCATCCAGCGAATATGGCGTTATCCGCAACTATCTGGATTGGATAGTGAACCTACCCTGGCGCGAGTATAGCAAAGACAATCTGAGCATCAAGAAGATACAAAGCGTGCTCACCAAAGACCACTACGGCTTGGAAAAGCCCAAGGAAAGGGTGTTGGAATACATCGCCGTCAAAAAGCTGAAGGGCAGCCTCAAAGGTCCCATCCTCTGCTTTGTGGGTCCTCCCGGAACGGGCAAGACCTCCATCGGCAAATCGGTAGCCAAAGCCCTCAATCGCAAGTTTATCCGCATCTCTTTGGGCGGCATTCACGATGAAGCTGAGATCCGCGGTCATCGCCGCACCTATATCGGCGCCATGCCTGGCAAGATCATCACCGAGATCAAGCGTCAAGGCACCGCCAATCCCGTCTTTATGTTGGATGAAATAGACAAGCTGGGGCGAGACTTTCGTGGCGACCCCGCCTCTGCTCTCTTGGAGGTGTTGGATCCGGAGCAAAACTACAGCTTTACCGATAACTATCTGAACCTGCCTTTTGACCTGCGGGAAGTGATGTTTATCACCACGGCAAACTCATTGGATACCATCCCAGCGCCTTTGCGTGACCGCATGGAAATCATCGAATTCACCAGCTATATGGAACCCGATAAAATTGAGATTGCCCGCAATTACCTCATCCCCCGCGAGCTGGAGAACAACGGCCTCAATCCCTCCATCGTGAAGCTGCAGAAATCCGCCTTGCAAGAGCTGATTCGCTATTATGTGCGAGAATCCGGTGTGCGCAACCTGCAACGCCGCATTGGCTCCATCTTCCGCAAGGTGGCAAAGAGGGTGGCAGCCGGGGAAGAGGTTTCCCTCAGCCTCAAAGCCTCTGATATTGCCGAATACTTAGGTCCCCGCAAATTCAGCCTGGAGATGGCAAACCGCAAGAGCGAAGTGGGCGTAGCCACAGGCCTCGCATGGACCAGTTATGGCGGCGAAATCCTCTTTTGTGAAACCACCCGCATGCCCGGCAAGGGCAATATCCAGCTCACCGGCCTCTTGGGTGAAGTGATGAAAGAATCCGCCCGCATTGCCCTTTCCCACCTCAAATCCCATCATGAGGAATACGGAATACCAGACAATGCCTTTGACAAGTGGGATATACACGTGCACTTTCCCGCAGGAGCAATACCCAAAGACGGTCCCTCGGCAGGGATTACCCTCACCACCGCCCTGGCATCGCTGCTCACCAAAAGGCCTGTGCGCCATGATATTGCCATGACGGGAGAAGTGACCCTGCAAGGTAAGGTGTTGCCCATAGGTGGCTTGAAGGAGAAAATCTTGGCAGCCAAACGTGCCGGCATCAAAGACCTGATCCTGCCCATGGAAAACAAGGCTGAATTGAGCGACTTTCCCGATGCCATCATGAGCGGAATGGATATCAACTTTGTGGGACAGGTGAAAGACGTACTCTCGAATGTCCTCATCGGCGGTATCCCCAAGGCGGTAAAAACAAAGCGAACCAAAGCCAAACCCAAAGATAAGATAGAAGCCAAAATCTGATTGTGGAACGATATCCCAATATCATCATCCTCTTAAACCTGCCCCAGGCATATATCCCCAAGGCAGAGTATGTCTTGCGCACCTATTGCCATATCCTGAGGCTAAACCCCAAGTTTATGTATGGCAGCCGCTTTGAAGGTGCGCATCTTTATTATGGACATTCCACAGACGAAGAGTATCCCATACAGATTCGCTATCAGGAAGGAACTGCGGATTTCTTTGAGCAGCGCGAGCTCTATCCCTTGGACAAGGTGGATTTTTTCCGCTATAAACATGAGAATATCCCCTTCCTCTTTTCCCGGGGAGGCGAAATCTTTTCTCTGGATACCCTGCGCTGTGTGATCCACAAAGACCTCGTTGCCAGCGGCTTCTACTTTCTCACCTGCTGGCATGAATACATCCTGGGCTTTCATGGCACAGCCAGTGGCAGGGTGGATTACCACCAATCCCTGCAATACCGATGGGATTTTACCGAAACCCCGGTGGTGGATGTATACAGCCAAATCCTGCTGTGGGCTGTGGGCAAATATATCCCGGAAGTTGAGCGCGATATCTTTTGGAACAAAGACCGGCTGTTTAGCGTATCCCTCTCCCATGATATAGATTACTGGGATTACTGGGATGCCAGACAGCGCCGGCAAACCTTTGTTTACAACCTGAAGACCCTGCCCAAAAGGCCCCTGCGCGCCCTGTGGAAGATAGCGGGGCACGGGGTGTACAAAACACTTTTCCACAATCCCTGGCGCCAGATCAAAAAGCTGATCGATACTGAAAACAAGCTGGGGGTAAAATCCACCTGGTTCCTGATGAGTGCCCAAGACACCGAAGATGAGCGGCAGGATTACTTTGCCAATCCCCAGTATAAGGAAGAGATTTTGTATCTATTGGGACAGCAGGAGGTGGGCTTGCACGGCTCTCCCCGATCAGCCTTTAGCTCTGAAATATTGGAAGCAGAGCTGAATCGCTTGCGCAGCCTGGGCTTTGACCCCAAGGGTTTTCGCACCCACTATCTACATTTCGATTATCAAAAAAGCTTTACCATCTTGGAAAATGCCGGCATCCAGTATGACTCCACCCTGGGCTATTGGGAAAACATCGGATTCAGAGCAGGCATTTCCTTCCCCTTTTTCCCCTTCAATCTGGCTGAAAACCGCCCCTTCCACGTGTTGGAAATCCCTCTCATCGTGATGGATACCACCCTGCATTCCCCCAAAGCGATGAATATGGGTCTTGCCCAATCCAGACGCAGCCTGGACAGGCTCACCGATCTGGCGGCAAAATATCAATCCCACCTATCCCTATTGTGGCACAATACCAGCTTTGACCCCATCGATAACCCCGGTTTGGGCAAGCTTTATTGGCACACCATAGAGCGCGCACAGAGGCATAAAGCTTGGGTAACCTCCCTCGGCGATATCTATGACGAATGGGTGACAATGAGTTATTAGAGAGAAATAATATGATCGCCAAAATCACCACCTTTCTTTGGAAAATACTACTAATCCTGCTGATGCTGCTTTGTTTGATAGCCCTTCCCATTTATCTTTTGGGCAAATGGCTGTTGCCCCCTCGCCACTATTTGAAGATGACCCTTTTTGCCCGCTACTTTTGGGGCAGAGCCGTGGTGCGCAGCACCGGCAGCAAAGTAGATTTTCAAGGCTATGAAAACATCCCCGATACCCCTCGCATCTGCTTTGTGGGTAATCATCAAAGCAATTTTGACATCCCCGCTTTTTTGGGCTGGAGTGGCCAACCTGTGGGCTTTATCGCCAAAAAGGAACTCTTCCAAGTACCCATCCTCAGCCAATGGATGCGCATCATCAATTGCATCTTTATAGACCGCAGCAATCCACGGGCAGCCTTGGAATCCTTCAAACAGAGTGCCGAAGTGATCAGAAACGGCCACTCGCAAATCATTTTCCCGGAAGGCACCCGCAGCAAAAGCGATAAAATGGGAGAATTTCACAACGGCAGCCTCAAGCTTGCCCAAATGGCAGATGCCGCCATCGTGCCTTTTGCCATCAAGGATAGCTGGAAACTGTATGAAATAGACGGGAATATTCATAAAGGACTGATCAAAATCCGCCTCCTCCCCCCCATCCTCACTTCAGATCCCCTATTTAATGACAGAGCCAAACTGGCAGAGCATATCCAAAACAGCATTCAAAACACCCTTGATAGTATATAGCGAGCTTGCTGCGCAAGCGAGGGGTTAGAGGATAGAGGCCAGAAGACTCGCTGTCGCTCGCAGGAAGGCGGGCTACGCCCGATAGTTTTGATCTAAAATGCCGTCTCTCCGAGACTCGTAAAGTGTTACTATAGTTTTAGTTGACCTAAAATATCGTCTCTCTGAGACTCTTTGGAGAGCTTGCTGCGTAAGCGATGAATAAAGAATATTTAACGACGTATGATGAATGATTGCAACCATCCTTCATTATTAATCATTCATCGTTCATTTCCCACTCCTTCCCTATTAGCCTCCCTTGTACCACCCTTGTCTCACCCTTGCCGAGACAAGGGAGAGACAAGGGTGGTTAACAAGGAAGAACTCTACTTGAGCAGGCTAATTTTGCGGGAACTGGACTTCCCTCCGCTTTCCAGCATAAGGATATACACGCCGGATGCCACGTCTTTGCCGGCATCGTCTTTGCCATCCCACATTATCTGATGCTCGGCTGCGGTAAGGAAGTTATCAACGAGAACCCGTGTCTTTCTGCCGCGCAGGTCATAGACCGCCAGCTTTGCATTGCCGGGATTGGGGATGTTGAAAGAGATATTTACGTGGGGATTGAATGGATTGGGGCTACAACTGGTGAAGCGGAGCATATTTGCAGCGGGCAGCTCTTCATCCGGGCTGGGGGATGGATTCCGCACCAGCTTCTGCAGTTTAATCCCTATGCTATACGATTGATTGGAATCGGAGCCGTCCTTGATACTCAACCACACGCTGTCATCCCGGAAAGCCACTGCGGGATAATTGGTTACAGTGCCGGAATGGATCACATAATCCGCAGGCACCTGTAGTTCCATTTCAGATGTGATATAAAAATGAAAGATGGATGTGCTGCCCACCAGCACCAGATGTTCATTTTCGGAGGTAAGAAAATCCCAGCCTATCGGCCAGTAAGTGGGTAACCCGCTAAGCGATATGGATTGATTGAACAGCTCGTTCCCCAGGGTATCATACTTGCGAATATAGAAACGGCCGTCTCTGGGACCAGTCATCCACAGCTCGTTATTTTTAAAGTTAAAGTACGATGCATCGCTCACTATCGCGGGGGCAAACAGCGGCTCTGCATCAGGTCCAAAGAAGGTATGACGGCATTGTAATTCTGTGTATTCAGGAGGACCGGTTGTGTATGAATACCTTTTGAACATGTGGAGCTTGTCTCCGCAGACGGTGAACGTGGAAAAAACCTCCGCCCAAGGGCTACCCGGAGGCTGCATGGCAAGAAATTTCCCGTATTCCGGGAACCCGGGCTGAGTGACGCCCTCTGTATCGATACGCTTGCAAAATTGATTGCTGTTGACCCTCCAAAACAACCACGGCATAGTCAGTGAGCATCCGCTAACGTTGCCACCGTATTGTGGGTGGGGTTCAGTAAGCTGCCTGCCATTGCCCCAGAGGGCTTGGGTGCCTCTTATTTTTTGCCCCATCACATTGCCTCCACTCACCCACAAGAGATACCAATCACCCTCATAGCTGGAGGCATAAAGTGATCCCGCACCGGCAGTAGAAGAACCGGTGTTTACTTCCATTCCCCCAGCCCCAAGCAGCAGTTCCCCATCAGAATTGATGATCTGCATGCGCGTGCTGGATATTCCATCGGTTTGTTCGCCCCAAATCAGCATCAGGTCTGTTCCGTTGGATATGATTCTTTGGGTTCCGGTAAGGATGCTGCCCGGCTGGTTGATCCGTAGTCCTTCAGGTCCATATAGCGGTTGCCCTTGGTTGGAGTAGTATTGCAGATGGCAATGCCAATGGTTGGAAGAGTTGCGAGCTTGTGTCCAGATGATTGCACAGCCCGATTGGGTAGCTGCTATCTGCATACCACTAACCACACAATTGCTGCCAAAGCGCAGAGGCAAGCCGTCTGCAGCCAAGGTGGGCGTCAGTTCAGCATCCAGTATCTGAGCATAGATTCCACATCCATCATTCGCCCAGCGCTGCCACACAATATGGATGTTTCCATCGATTATATGCGCAGCACATGATACTTCATTATAGTCTGTGGTGGTTATCGGATAAACAGTCACCGCACCGGTGCCATCGACTTTTATCGTATAGAGGTCTTTAGATTGACTACTTACCATAGAGGAATTGACCACTACAGCACAAGCACCCTGAGCAAGAGGGATAATGTCGCTATTGTCGCTTATATACTCAAGCCATTCTCCCAAATTGATGGTTGAGGGATATTGCAGCGATCCATCCGGGCTGACCTTCTGTAAGTGACGTCCATACTGAGATTTAACCATCATCAGGATTGAATTGTCAGACGCAAGCTTGAGCCTCAAACTGAGTGCGTTAAGATTGTATTCGCTTATCACCGTAACGGGCTGCTGCCACAGGGCTGCGCCGGATGAATTGAAGCGATGTAGATCTAAGTGGGTGTAATCCTCGACGCAGAGCGCAAAGGAAGAGTCTTCAAAGGCACATAAACCCACCCCAGGATATTGATTCTGAGATGAGATATCGATGTGTTGGTTCCACAAGAGCTGGCCGGAAGTGTTTACGATATTAGCCCGCACACCGTTTTGCACTCCCCAGGCAACAAGCACGCTGTTATCGGGGCGAATAAGCAGGCTGGTTCTGTAAGAAGTGACACTGTCCAAACTTACTCCCCCGCTTGCCATGCTGAGGCTGCCATCCGCATCAAGGTGCTGCACGGTAACCGGTCTTTGGTTATCACTGGTGCCAGCCCATGCCAGATATACTCCCCCGTCCAAATCTGCAGCCACTGACAAACCTGGTGGCATCTGGTAATAGATGCTGACCCCTTCGTCTCCCCAGGGAAAGGCTCCCTCACGGGTAATCTTGAGTGCCCTGCCTCCGAAATTGAAAAACAGAATCACGAAGGCGGAATCACTGGTTTCAACTATATCGTAGATGGAAATATGGTAGGTCATGGTAAGAAATAGAAATTTGTTTTCTTGCCATTGTGGAAGAAAATCCTGATCGTAGAGCTGACAACAATACTTCATGGCACCGCCATGGTTTTCTTTCCACATCAGGAAATGATACCCGTCATGGGTAAACACCGATTGGCCGCTGTAGCTGACATTGTCAAATTCGCGGACTTGAATTGCCTGCTGCCACGCCTGGTCTGCAATTAGTGGGACCAAAACAAGCATTAATGCAAGGAGCAAAATATATTTTCTCATGTCTACCTCCCACTGACCATCATTTGCCACCCCCCCCCCATTTTTGTCAAGTGTTATTTTTGGCTGGTCTAAGTTACTATGGATAAAGGAACTGCATGATCGATATGGCAGCCTCGCGCCTTCCTATTCTAAATGAGATTATTTTATGCAGAATCAAAAAAGCCCCCAGCGCTGGGGGCATAATTTGTTAGATCTTTTTGATTAAGCGTGTAGGGTTAATCTTATTCTTCCATGAATTTTCCAATGCGTTCGACCAACGCTTGGATTTTCTCCATCTGAGCTTCATCAGCTTCTTTCATGACTTCTTCAATCTTTTCCATCAAGGGTGCAGCTTCTGCTCCGCGAGGTGCGAGCTCTTCAAGAGGTGCATCAGCCTTGGCTTCCCATTTCTCTGCGAATGCAGTTGCATCATTGATCCACTGATCGACAATACTTTCTTCAATCACGTCATCTACTGGATCTTCTGGTACAGCTTTGTCAGCTTTGCAAGCGAAGGCAAAAAGAGCCACCACTGCAAGCAGGATCAGAAAATACTTTGTTGCTTTCATCATTTTCTCCTTTGTTTGTTGGTTGAATCCAACTCTTTTTTTTTGTTCATAATGAATGCATCACATTGTTTTGAAGTGACTGTGCTTGTCAAGGAATATTTTGGTTTCAATCCTCTGTTTATTAAACAGAAGTCAATTACTTTCAACAAGTGAGACGGTCTGATGCTGGCATCCCTCACAAGAGTTTAGCTCTCCATACCCCTGGCTGAGTGGATTGATGAGATTGGGGCATCCTATAAATAGATATACCCGCAATCAGAGGAGATATTTATTGCCTGTGTAATGCTGTGTGGCGTGGGAAGTTACTTCTTTTGTGCAGCTAAATCCACATGAAAAATGCAAAATAAGTAATTTAGTTCTTGACAGAAATCACAGCATGTCATATAAGCGTCACGGGATGTCACAGAAAGTCATTTTTTGTCAAACCCGATGTTTTGGCATGTGCCTGAGCGCATGGAAAAGAAGAGAACACATAAGACTAAGCGAAGGTGAAAGAGAAGGTTAACAAGATGTCCGGTCAATTTAACGGTTTTTTCGAAAATGCAGTTCACAACCAGCGGGTGATTATTCCCGCGGCTTTCAAGCGGAAGTTTGCAGAAGAAGCACGCAAGACGGTTGTGATCACTTCGGGCCCTTTAAATTCCATTGCTTTGTTTCCCTTGGATAGCTGGCATTGGTTTTTGGAGAAGCTGGAAAACGGCAGTGAACAAGATCGCAATCTGCGTGCCCAATTGATCCATGGAACCGTAGCGGAGCAAGAGCTGGAGGGTCCGGGAAGGATTCGCATTCCAGAATTGATGCTGAAGGAAGCAAATATCACAGACAGCGTGATCGTGAAAGGCGAGCTGCATTATATTTCCCTGTGGAATCCAGATGAATTCTACGCCCACCGCAGTGCCATGCTGGAAGAGCATCGCAAGAAATTTACCACAGTACATTATTATTAAAGATGATGAGCACCTACCACACACCCGTCCTTGCCCAAACCTGCACAGAATATATGCAGCTGCAGCCGGGAGGAGTGTATGTGGATGCCACAGTGGGAGCGGCGGGGCATAGCCTCACGTTCTTGCAAGCCTGCCCCCAGATTGCCCTGTATTGTTTTGACCGGGATGCAGAGGCAATAGCGGAGGCAAAATCCAATTTGCAGGATTATCAGGAGCAAATTCACCTTATCCATTCCCCCTTTTCCGGGATGCGCACACAGCTGGCATTAAATAAGGTGGCGTCTGTGGATGGAGTGCTCTTTGACTTGGGCGTTTCCTCCCATCAATTGGATGAAGCCGCCAGAGGCTTTAGTTTTGATAGGGATGCCCGGCTGGATATGCGGATGGATGATAGCCAAGCCTATTGTGCAGAAGATGTGGTGAACGACGCCAGCGAGTATGAATTGAAGCGTATTTTCAAGGAATATGGAGAGGAACAGCAGGCAGGCAGAATAGCCAAAGCCATCCTGAGGGCACGTAATGACGAGCCGATCCGCCACACCTTGCAACTGGCCAAAATAATAGAAAGCGTAGCCGGCAGTGGAACCCGGGAATCTCTGAAGACAAAGCTGAGAGTGTTTCAAGCGCTGCGCATCGAAGTGAATAAAGAGCTGGAGGAGCTGGAAACCGCCCTCAATGACGCCATCATGCTGCTCAAACCCGGAGGCAGGGTGTTGGTGATGTCTTACCACTCCTTGGAAGATAGAATAGTAAAGAATAGATATAAAGAAGCCGAGCGCGGATGTGTGTGTCCCCCTCGGCAAATGGTATGCAATTGCGGATTAAAGCCACGGGTGAAGGTAATTACCAAGCGTCCTGTGATTGCATCAGAAGAAGAAATAGCGGCAAACCCGCGCTCCCGCGGGGCAAAGCTGCGAGTAGCAGAAAAGCTATAGGGAGGAGAACATGAGAGCCAGATTAATAATCTTTTTATTTGTGCTGAGTGTGGCAGTGTTTTTTAATTTTTACAACGCCCGCAAGGTGTTGACCCACACCCGTTATATCGACCAAATGGAAAAGACGGTGAATGCAGCCAAAAACATCAAAACCGAGCTTGAGGTGGAATATGATGATCTGTGCAGTGGGCAGAATCTCTCCAGCTTGGTGAGCGTGGAGCTAAACAGCTTTATCCCTGAACAACAGCAGGAACGCATCATTTATGTACACGAACCCCATCCCGATACAGCAAAGGATAGCTATTGCATCGTGGATCTGATAGCCACCAAAGCACAGGCAAAAGACGTACAGATCATTCCGGATTGATAGATGTCCTCGCGCTACAAGCTGTTAGTTATTGTATTTGGATTGGCGAGCTTTATTTGGGGGATGTATCTCTTTAGCATCCAGATATTGGCTCCCATCGATATGACCACAATTATCGATGGCCGCTATATCCCCCGCAAAGAAATCCTGATCCCCAACCGTGGCTCCATCTACGACGCCAATGGCAGCCTGATGGTGAGCAGTATCCGCTATTATCAATTGGATATCGATAGGGGCGCCGTGAATGGCTGGGCAAAAAACAACGGATCATCACTGGAGCAGGGCTATCATCAAATAGCCAAAGCCATAGCCGACAACAGCAGCCTGAAAGAGGCAGACGTTCTAAAGCGCCTCAACATGGGCAACAAGCTCACTTCGATACAGATTGGCAACAAGTTTCGCGAGAGCGAGCTGGATAGAATCATCAAGGCATTCAATACAGAAAAGCTTCCGGGGCTTTCCCATACCTTCGCCTCCATGAAGCGGCTGTATTCCAAAGATATCGTGGCTGGCAGGGTGATTGGAGCGGTGCGTGAGGAATCCGATGGTCATGATCCGGTTACGTTGAGTAAATCTCTGTACAAGCTATCCGGCATCTGCGGCATTGAGGCATCCCACAACGATATTTTGGCTGGTGAATATGGCTGGCGAGAGTATTTGGAAGATGCCAAACACCGGAAGGTGCCCTATCCCAATCTGCATGAAAAAAGCCCTGTGAATGGCTTGGGCATCCGGCTCACCATCGATGCCAATATCCAGGAAGTGGTGGAAAACGCCCTGTTTGAAGGCTTGGCAAAATATTCTGCCAAGAATGCCGGAGCCGTGGTGATGGATCCCAAAACGGGCAAGGTCTTGGCCATGGCAGGCGTCTCTTCCGAGGATAGGCACATCCATCCCAATCTGGTGCGTGTGAAAGCCAATATCCCCAGCACCTTTATGTATGAGCCGGGCTCCACGATCAAGCCCTTTACGATGTTGGCAGCTATCGATCACAAAGTGGTGAGACCCACAGAGTATTTGCCATCCGGCACCTATCAGGCTGGCAGGCGCACCATCCGGGATACCCACAATTACGGCTCCCTCCTGCCTATCGATGTAATCAGCAAATCCAGCAACGTGGGCGTGGCGATA
Organism: Candidatus Cloacimonadota bacterium; assembly: GCA_012522935.1. Taxonomy (GTDB): domain Bacteria; phylum Cloacimonadota; class Cloacimonadia; order Cloacimonadales; family Cloacimonadaceae; genus UBA3900. The sequence continues at coordinate 13,988 of JAAYJN010000068.1, forward strand.
CTGGCAGAGCGCTTGGGCAGATCCAAGCTCTATGAAAAGTTTATCTCCTACGGTTTTGGGCAAAAGACGCCCTTGAACCTGTATGGAGAGACCAGTGGGCAATTTGCCAAGCTTGCCAATTGGGATGGCTATACGCTGCACTCGGTTTCCTTTGGACAAGGCATGAGCGTGACAGCTTTGCAACAGACCGTATCCATGTGTGCCATTGCCAATGGCGGCAAGATGATGAAGCCAATGCTGATAGATGCCTATCTGGACGAGGCGGGACAGGTTATGGAGCAATTTGAGCCCTCCATCCTGCGTCAGGTATCCAGCAAAACCGCTGCAGACACGCTTCTTACTTATCTGCAGGCGGTGGTGGATTATGGCACCGGCAAGCATATCAAAATGAACTATGTGACGCTGGGAGGCAAGACCGGCACCGCACAAAAGAACGTGGAAGGCACGCGTGGCTATTCCAGCGGCAAATACACCTCCGTGTTTGCGGGTTTGTTCCCGGTGGAGAATCCGCGGATGGTGGTGGTAGTCTTTTATGACGAACCTGCATCTGGCTATCATTATGGCAGCACCAGTGCGGCGCCCACCTTCCGCAAGATAGTGGAAGATATTCTCTTTATGCCCAATTGTGATATTTTGGCATTTAATGATAGATTGAAGCAAACCTCCCTTACCATGCCAGATTTGACGGGCAAAAGAATAGGCGATGCCAAGGCCATTCTGGATAGCTATGGCTTTGTGTACAAGGTGGATGGAGCGGACAGCCTGAACGTGGTGATAGACCAATTTCCCAAGGCGAATGTGTCCGTGGAACGCGGGCACAGGGTTACCCTCAAAGCCGGCAAGGGAACAGCAGCTGCCACAAAGCCCCAGCCCAATGGTCAAATGCCAGATCTGAGGGGGCTCAGCCTCCGCAAAGCCTTGGCGATGGCATCTGTTCACAAGCTGAAAATCAACGTTCAGGGCAGTGGCATCGTCCAATCCCAAAGCATAGCTCCGGGCACCAAAATCTATCCCGGGGCGGCATGCATGGTGGAGGCCTCATTGTGAAGCTATCAGAAATCATCCTCCTCTTTAACAAGCATGGACTGGATCCACAGGTGAAAGCCCTGGCTGCAGATTCGGTATTTCAGGGCGCACCCCTCACGGATAACCGCTTGGTAAACAAGGATGATATCTTTGTGTGTATCAAAGGGGCAAGCGTGGATGGTCACAGCTTTATCCCGGATGTGCTCAAGCGTGGAGCTGCCTTGGTGGTGGTTACAGACCTGCAAGCTGGAGATATCCCTCAAATAAAGGTGAATGACACACGCAAGGCAGCGGCACTATTGGCAAAGCTTTATTTCAAAGACCCCGCCTCGTCATTCCGTCTGGTGGGCGTGACGGGAACCAACGGCAAGACCTCCAGTTCCCTCATCATCTTTGAAGCCTTGCGCAGCCTGGGTTACAAAGCCGGCTGGATCGGCACCCTGGGCTATCGCATCAATGATAAACATTACAATACCCAACATACCACTCCGGATATCATGGAGTTGAATTCCACCTTGGCGCAAATGCGCGCTGCCGAAGTGACCTATGTGATCATGGAGGTTTCTTCCCACGCCATCGCATTGGATAGGGTGTATGGCATCCAGTTTGACTATTGTTTATTCACCAATCTCAGCCGTGATCACCTGGATTTTCATAGCTCCATGGAGGAATATGGCAAGGTGAAAGCCAGCTTCTTTGATGTGGTAAAGCGTGGTGAAGCGGTTGCTATCATCAATACCGATGATGCCTTTGGCGCCAAGCTGGCTGATGATTTGAGCGAGGGCATGGGTTCGGTTTTCACCGTGGGTACCCAGTGGGCTGCCTATGAGGTTCAGGATTTGGAGTGTGAGCGGGATGGCTTGCGCTTTATATTATGTACGCGCGATGGAGGCATCAGGATGCGCTCCGGCTTGGTGGGCAGCTTTAATGCTTACAATCTGGCTTTGGCAGCCGCCACCTTTCACGTCATGAATTTTGATCTGCGTGATATCAGCGCCATCATGGGCAGCGTGAAAAACATCCCCGGCAGGATGCAGAGCGTTCCCAATGATAGAGGCATCGGCGTGTATGTGGATTATGCACACACCCCGCAGGCCATTGAAGCAGTGCTAAAGACCTGTCATGAATTGCCTCACAAAAGGGTGCTGTGCCTGATGGGCGCCGGTGGAGACAGGGATCAGGGCAAACGCCCCCTGATGCTGAGCACCGCCTTGAAATACTCAGATGCCGTGATTGTTACAGACGATAATCCCCGTGGCGAAAATCCCAATGCCATCATCCGTGATATCATAAGCGGCTCCCATCCAAACCTGCCCTGGTGGATTATCCGCAATCGGGAACAGGCTATCAGAAGCATCATCCACATGGCAAATGAGGATGATATCGTGGTGATCTGTGGCAAGGGACACGAGAACTATCAGGAAATTGAAGGGGTGAGACATCCCTTTGACGATGTGCAGATAGCCGCTGCCGCCTTGGCAGATGAGGAGTGTAAAGAGCAAAGACTGGCACTGCCCATAGATCAGCTTACGCTGAGGCTGATGATAGATGAAACCCAGGAGCTTCCCGCCAGAGGATATTCCCTCCCGCACCTGTATTGGCATATCTCCACAGACACGCGCAATATCCAGCCGGAATCCGTATTCTTCGCCCTCAAAGGGGAGCGCTTTGATGCCCATGCCTTTTTGGGCAAGGCTTTGGAGAGTGAAGCCAATTTTGCCATTGGAGAGCTGGCTCTGCCGGAACATGACCGCTATCTGCAGACGGAATCTTCACTGAATATAATGGCAAAACTGCATGCCAAGTATCTGGCGATGTTTGACATCCAAAAGGTGGCGCTTACCGGCAGCACCGGCAAAACCACCTGTAAGGAAATCCTTGCCAACGTGTGTAATCAAGAAGGAGCCACCCTAAAGACACACGCTAACGAGAATAATATCATCGGGCTGTGTCAGACCATCCGGCGGGTGCAATTCTGGCATCGCTATGGCATCTTTGAACTGGGCACCAGCGAGAAGGGAGAGATAGCCGCTTTGGCAGAAGTCCTGAATCCTGATGTGGGCATTGTGCTCAATATCGGTCCTGCACACCTACAGGCCTTTGGCGATGAAGATGGCGTTTATACCGAGAAGAGTGCGCTCTTGCGCCATCCTTTGCAGGTGAGGCTTTATGATGGTGATGATCCTCGTTTTGTGGAATTTGCCGAGTCTGGCAAAGGGATTGGCTATACGGCAGATTGTGCTTATAGGATTCATAACGTGCACAGCAAGGATACCGGGCAGAGCTTTGGCATCAATGATCTGGATTTCTATATCCCCTCCCCCGTGCCTCATAATGTTACCAATGCTGCCTTTGCCATAGCCTTTGCCTTGGAACGGGGCTTTGCCACAGACAGCATCCAGAAGGCTCTAATCATGCCCTTAAATATAGATCAACGCCTGGAGATCCAGCAATCCGGCACGCTTACCCTGATTGTGGATTGTTACAACGCCAATCCGGTTTCCATGCATAAGGCCATCGAATATTGGCAGGATTACCAGCCTCAGCGTCCTCATATAGCCATTTTGGGAGATATGCTGGAGCTGGGCGAAATGAGCGAGGGATATCATCAGATGATAGGCGCCATCCTCACGGAAATGCAGTTTCAGACCCTGATCACCGTGGGGGCAAACAGCCTTCATTATCAATCCAGCGACGCCGGCAAAGAGGCATTGCATTTTGCAGATGTGGAAGCAGCAAGAGCCGCCCTGGCAGGTATTGAGATAGCCCCAGATGCAGTAATCCTGATCAAGGCATCAAACGGCATCCATCTGGAAAAACTGTTGCCCATCATCAAAAAGGAAGTCTAAATGCTTTACCATCTTCTCTTCCCTTTGGCACAACACAGCATCATCTTCAACGTCTTCCGTTACGTCACCTTCCGTTCCATTGGTGCTTTCATCACCTCGCTTTTGCTCTCGCTGTTTTTGGGTCCCTATTTTATCAGAATGTTAAAGCGTATGGCGGCGGTGGAAACCATTGACGATGACGCCCCGGAAAAACATCGCATCAAAGCAGGCACACCCACGATGGGAGGCTTGATAATCCTCAGCTCGCTCATGATCTCCTCTCTGTTGTGGAACAACCTTAGCAACCACTCCATCCTGATGATGTATCTCACCACGATTTGGCTGGGGTTGTTGGGCTTTTTGGATGATTATCTCAAAAACTATGTGAAAGCCAAAAAAGGCCTGGTACCCAAGTATAAGCTGTGGGGACAGTTTAGCATTGCCTTCCTGCTCTCCCTTGCCATCTATTTCAGTCATGATTCCGTTTCCAGCGTGTCTGCCCTCCAGATTCCATTCTTCAAAAACACCTATCTGGAACTGGGTATGCTCTTTATCCCCTTTATCATGTTTTTCATCGTGGGCACATCCAATGCCGTCAATCTCACAGATGGATTGGACGGCCTTGCCTCTGGAATCATGATCTTCTCTGCCTTGGGCTTGGGTGTGATGGCATACCTGAAGGGGAACTTTATCGCCGCAGAATACCTGAACCTGGAATTCCTGCCCTCCGCAGGTGAATTGACCGTATTTATCGCAGCGATGATAGGCACCCTGATTGGTTTTTTGTGGTTCAATTCCTATCCCGCACAGGTCTTTATGGGAGATACCGGCTCGCTCACCTTGGGCGGCGTGATGGCGGTGATCTCCATCCTGCTCAAAGAGCAGATCTTCTTTGTAATCATTGGCTTCCTCTTTTTGTGGGAAACCATGTCTGTGATCATCCAGCGCTCTTGGTTCAGATATACCAAAAAGCGCTTTGGAGCCGGCAAGAGGGTCTTCCTCTGTGCCCCTGTGCATCATCATTACGAGCTCAAAGGCCTGCATGAGGCAAAGATAGTGATCCGCTTTTGGATTGTTGCCATCCTGCTTTTGGCTTTGGGGCTCAGCACCATCAAGCTGCGATAGATGAGGCCTACACATGTTTGATGCATCCATTACTTACGGAATATTAGGGCTCGCACGCAGCGGCATGGCAGCAGCTTTCAAGATAAAAGAGCTGGGCGGCAAAGCCTTTCTGAGCGATCTCAAGCCCCGCAACCTCGTACCAGAAGCAGACGAGCTGGAAGCCGTGTTTGATTGTGAATTTGGGGGCCACACCGAGCGCCTCCTGCAATGCCCCGTCTGGATTATCAGCCCGGGCATCCCCCTCACGGCATCCATCGTGCAAAAAGGCTATGCAGAGGGCATCCAAATCATCAGTGAGATAGAATTTGGCTACCAGATCAAAGCCAAGGATTCCAAGATCATAGCCGTCACTGGCTCCAATGGCAAGAGCACCACCGCCAGCCTCATCCATCATATCCTTAAAGGGATGGGCTACAAAAGCATCCTGGCTGGTAATATCGGCGCCGCCTTTTGCAGCTATCCCATCCACCGCCCCGGCATAGATTATATAGTGTTGGAAGTCTCCTCCTTCCAGCTGGATACCATCCATAGCTTCCATCCGGATGTGGCAGTACTTTTAAACATTACCCAAGACCATCTGGATAGATACCCCAGCTTCCAGGCTTACGCCTCCTCCAAGCTGGGCATCTTCCAATATCAGACAGCGCGTGATGTGGCTATTATCAGCCTGGATTGCCCCATGATAGTGGATAATAAGGCTGATATCAAAGCCCATCTGCTCGCCTTCTCCCTGGACCCTCAGGATAAACCCGTGGATGCTTGGAAGAGCGATCAATATATATATCTCGGCACCAAACACCGGCTTTTTATTGAAGATTTGCAAATCAAAGGTCCTCACAATCATGCCAACACCATGGCGGCACTCTTGAGCGTGCAGGCATTGGGGTTGGATATGGATGCCGCCATCAAACAGGCATCCAGCTTCAAATCCCTTGCCCACCGCCTGGAATACGTTGCCACCATCAACCGAGTGAGCTTTTATAACGATTCCAAAGCCACCAATACCGATTCCGTCAAATCCGCCCTCGTCTCTTTCGGCAAGCCCGTGCGCGTAATAATGGGCGGCAGTGACAAGGGTGAAGACTTTGGCGTCCTTACAGATATGTTGGGCAAATGGGCGCAGAAGGTATATCTCACCGGAGATACCAAAGCCAAGATGCAAGAGGCTTGGGAGGGATGGCTCCCCACCATTGCTATTGATGATTTTGAAACCGCAATCCGCACCGCATTTGCCGAAGCGCAAAGAGGAGACATCGTGCTCCTCTCCCCCGCCTGTGCCAGTTTCGATCGCTTTCGCAACTTTGAAGAGCGGGGTGAATACTTCAAAGAGATTGTAACGAGGATGGCAAAAGAAAATGAAAAGAAATAGACATCAACAGGTTATTGTCTCCTACGATAAAGCCATCGTGATCAGCTACTTTATCCTGGTGCTGGCTGGCTTGTTGATCATGCTCAATCTCACCGCCATCCAAGACGAGATGGGCTATTTTTACCGTCATGCAGCCTTTCTTGCCATCAGCATTGTGGCAGCGTTGATGATCTTGCACTTCTTTGATCTGAACAAGCTGAAACCCCTCAATATCGTCATGCTGGCTGGCTCGATTGCCCTCTTGGTCGCCGTTTTGATTGTGGGACGCACCCACAAGGGCGGCACCCGCGCCATCAGCCTGGGTTTCATCAGCATCCAGCCCAGCTTTATAGCCCGTGTGGCACTTATCTTTTATTATGCCCAGCATCTCAGCAAAAAGCATGAAGAGCTGAAAGAAGCAAATCTGCAGGATCTGTGGAAACACTTTTATCCCCTCGTCTTTGCCACCGCAGTGGTATATACCCTCATCACCCTGGAGCGTCACCTCAGCACGCTCATCATCAGCGGAATGACCCTTTTGGGGATGGTCACATACGCCGGCATCAGGATGCGCTATGTGCTATCTGTTTCCTTGGTGGGGATACTGTTGGTGTTTGTTATCATCACCTTCGGAGCCCAATTCCGTTCCGCCCGTCTGGAAACCTATAAAGCATATTTTTTACTTACGCGCAATTCTGCTTCAGACACCCTCAAAGCTGACGATTATCAGGTGAGGGAAAGCATGACGGCGCTCATTCGTGGAGGCTGGTTTGGCACGGGCGTTGGCAAGGGGCGCGCCAAGCATTTTTACCTTCCTGAATCCCGCACAGATTACGTTTACACCATTATCGGAGAGGAATTTGGCTTCTTGGGGGCAATGATCATCTTCGGCCTCCATTGTTTGCTCTTTTTCCGGGCTTTCAAAGTAGCCCAATCCCAGGAAGATATCTATTTACGCTTTTTATGTGCGGGCCTGGCAATGAATATCTTTTTCAACGTGCTTGTGAATACCGGCGTGGCGATGTCCATCCTTCCCTCCACCGGCACCACCCTGCCTTTTATCAGTTATGGAGGAACCGCCCTCTTGGTGGATTCCGCATCCATGGGCGTGATCCTCAATATCAGCGCCAAACGGAGGCAATTGTGAGATTCATCTTTGGCTGTGGCGGCACAGGCGGGCATATCTATCCCGCTTTGGCACTTGCCAAGACCTTGTCCCAGCAAAAACACACCTGCTCCTTCATCGGCAATGCCACGGGCATGGAAGCCGAGATCGTAAAGCGTCACCACTATCTCTTCCACCCCATCCGCGTGGAAAAGCTAAGCCGCACGCTGCATCCCTCTCTCTTCGGCTTTCCTTTCCACCTGCTATCCAGCATCATCAATTGTCTCAAATACATCCGGAAGACCAAGCCCGATGCCGTGATTTGCACCGGCGGCTTTGTGTCCGGACCGGTGGCAATTGCCGCTATTATTTCCCGCATCCCCCTCTATTTTCACGAGAGCAATTCCCTGCCCGGACTCACCATCAAGGCGCTTGCCAAATACAGCCGTATCACCTTTGTCTCTTGGGAATCCAGCCAAAAACGGCTCCAGCAAGCCAAAACCCAGCTTGTGCCCATTCCGCTATTGCCCAGAGACGCCACGGATGAAGAGGCGGATTTGGCTGCCTTGGGCATAGATCCTCCCCAGCCCGTCATTCTGGTGAGTGGAGGCTCCCAAGGCTCCCTGATGATCAATCGCACCATAGATTCCGCCCTCGATGCCATCCTGCAACGGGGCTGGCAGCTCATCTGGCAGACGGGCAGCGCCAGCTTTGCAGAATTCTCCTCCCGTCACAAAGATAAAGAAGGGCTATACATCTTTCCCTTCTCCCCCATCCTTCCCCTTTTGTATGAAAAGGCAACGCTTGCCATCACCAGAGCCGGAGCCATGACCATTGCCGAACTGGAGGAAGCGCGCTTGCCTGCCATCCTCATCCCCCTGCCCACAGCAGCGGAAAACCATCAGTTTTATAACGCCTCAGAGCAAGAATCCAAAGGGCTGGCAATATGCCTCCAGCAAAGCAAGCTCAGCCCTGAAAACCTGATTCTGGCAATCTCTCTCTTGCTCAAAAACAGGCAGGACTATCTGCAGCGCCTGAACCAACTGCCCCCCAATACGGCCAGTGCGGATATCTGCCACATCATTACTCAAGATTTGACCCCAGGAGGTCCATCATGTTAGGTAAAACCCGTAAAATACACTTCATCGGAATCGGTGGCATTGGCATGAGCGGCATCGCTGAATTTTTGCACAACCAAGGTGTAGAAATCAGCGGCTCAGACATGAAAAAAACAGACGTCACCCAACACCTGGAAAGCTTGGGCATCATCATCGCGGAAGGTCATGATCCCAAAAACATTGTGGATGCAGACGTGGTGGTAAAATCCTCTGCAGTGAAAGACGAGAATCCAGAGGTGATAGCCGCCAAGGCACTCAAAATCCCCGTCATCCGCAGAGCCGAGATGTTAGCCGAAATCACCCGCATGAGCTTTAGCATTGGCATCTCCGGCACTCACGGCAAAACCACCACCACCTCCATGGCAGGCATGGTGCTGGAAGCCGCCGGCATGGAGCCCACCATCATCGTGGGCGGCAAAGTGAAAAATTTTGGCTCAAACAACGTGATGGGCTCCGGCAAATACATCGTGGTGGAAGCCGATGAATACGACCGCTCTTTCCTCACCCTCACCCCCTGCATAGCCGGCATCACCAATATCGATACAGACCATTTGGATTGTTATCGCAATTTGGACGATATCAAAGGCGCCTTTGTGGAATACGCCAACAAAGTGCCCTTCTTTGGCAGCGTCATCTGCTGTTTGGATGATCCCGGCGTACAATCCATCCGGCCCCTCATCAACAAAAGAATCCTCACCTACGGCTTTTCCCGCCAGGCGGATATACAAGGGCTCAATATCCGCATGCAAGAGCTGCAATGCTCTTACGAAGTAAGCTACAAATCCTACAATCTGGGCACCATCAGCATGAGGGTGACGGGACGCCACAACATCCTCAATTCGCTCTTGGCGGTGGGAATGGGTTTGGAGCTGGATATCCCCTTTTCTGCCATCCAAGAGGGTTTGGCAGAATACAACGGGGTGTATCGCCGCTTTGAATACAAAGGAAACGCTGGCGATATCACCTTTTATGACGATTATGCCCACCACCCCACGGAAATCCAAGCCACACTGGATGCATTCAAAGATAGCACAAACAAGCGCATTGTTGCTCTTTTTCAACCCCACCTCTATTCCCGCACCAAGGATTTTTATGTGCAGTTTGGCAATTCCTTTTTCTCTTGCGACCAGCTCATTCTGGCACCCATCTACCCCGCGCGGGAAGCCCCCATCAAGGGCATAGATAGCATGCTGATAGCAGACGTCGCCATCCAAAGGGGTCATCGGGGCGTAACCTGCATCGATAAAAACCAGGATATAGTATCCAAAACACTATCCATCTTACAGCCTGGAGATATCCTGGTGACCATGGGTGCGGGCGATGTTTGGAAATATGGTGAAGAAATCTTATCTGAACTCAAAAAAAGCATTGACACAAATGCTAACCATAAAAACATTAGCAACTTAGAGGACTAACTTAAAATGACCATTTTTAGGTTTTTCGCTCTAAACACTTTATTTACAATAAGGTACTAATTTCATGAAACCTAAGCGCAAACGCCGCGGCAATAGCAGATACTATGTTTTCTTTGTGCTCATCCTCATTTTATTGGGGGCGACGGGGACAGGTGTCTATATGCTTTTGACCAATGTTTCATGGTTCAATATCACCACTATCAGCCACTCTGGCAATAGCATAGTCCCCGATAGCCTCATCACTGGCATCCTCTCGGAATATCAGGGCACCAATCTCCTCAAGATCCGCAGTTCACAGATACGTTCTCACTTTGCAGATTTTGCCAGAATCAAAAAAGTGAATATCTCCAAGAGCTTCCCCAAGACTCTGAAGGTAACCTTTAACGAGCGTGAAGGTTTTCTGTGGCTGCGCACCGTGGAAGGGGAGCTGGTGGCTATAGATAGCGACGGCATTGTTTTGGAAAGCTTTACTGGCATCATTTCCGAGGATTTGCCTGTTGTGGGCACCTTCCTCTCCGTGGCCCAGCTCAAGGCAGGGCAAAATCCCCACAAGCCATATCTCACCCGCATCATCAATTTTCACAAACGCATCAGTGACGAAGCACCGGAATTCCTGCCCCATATTTCTGAATACTATATGATCAGCGACGAAATCCACATTGTGGATGCACATTATGGCACCAACATCATCCCTGCCCAAAAGAACCTTGCAGACCAATTCCGGCGCTACCTCTTCGTACAGGATAATGGCAATATCGCGCGCCGCTCCACCGTGGATTTGCGTTATGACAAGCAGGTGGTGGTGAAGGAAGGTAGATTATGAAACGAAATATTATCACCGCCCTGGATATTGGATCGTCCCATGTGCGCTCCATCATCGCCAAGGTGGATAGTGACAAACGTTTGGAAATCATCGGCATTGGAGAAGCTGATTCCAACGGTATAGAAAAGGGTATCGTGACCGATATCCAAGCCCTCTCCGAATCCATCAAAGCATCTTTGCAAGAGGCAGAAACCGTAGCCGGATGTGATGCCATCAATATCTTTGCCAATATCACCGGCGAACATATCAAAACCTTTTTGGGAGATGGACGCATCTCCATCCCCACCCTGGGTCCCAATGAACCCGGTGAAATCCTGATGGAACACATTGATCAGGTGATCAACGATGCCAAAAACAGCATCAAAATTCAAAAGGGCTTCGAACGCTCCAAAATCCTGCATGGTCTCTCCCAAAGCTTTGTGATCGATGGCCAGGATGATATCCGCAACCCCGTGCGCATGAATGGATTCCACCTCATCGCCCGGGTTTACACCATCTTTGCAGACGTCACTCCCATCCGCAACCTCAGCCGCTGTATCGAGCTGGCAGGATATGATATGGATCCGGAAAACTACGTCCTCAACCATATCGCCCTTGGCTATAGCACCCTTTCCGAAGATGAAAAGCGCATGGGCTGCATCCTCATTGATATCGGCGGAGGCACCTGTGATATCTCTCTTTACAGCCGCGGCATCCTGGAAAAGGTGATTGTGGTGCCCATGGCGGGCATCAACATCTCGGAAGACCTTGCCATTGGCCTCAAAACCACCTTGGCACATGCCGAATATATCAAAACCCAATACGGCGTGGCATCTCCAGAAAGTGTGGACCCCGTTGCCGAGGTGGAAGTGCCCGGCATCAGCGGCAGAGCCTCCACCCGCAAGAGCCAGCAATTGGTGAGCCACGTTATCCAACACCGTCTGGAAGAGATGCTCACCCTCTGCTATAATAAGCTCAAAAATTCATACGCACCCGAGCTGGTCACCGCTGGCATCATTATCAGCGGAGGCACTGCCAATATGCAAAAGATAGACGATGTGGTGGAGCGTTCCTTCAACCTCAATGTCAAATCTGCCAGGCCCAACCTCAACAACATCGATGGCTCCATCACCCGTCTGGAAAACCCTGCTTTCTGCACAGCAGTTGGCATCCTGCAATATGCCGCCAATAGCGATATAGAACTGCAACCCAGCGGTTCCAGCCTTGGCAATCCACTCAAAAAACTAAGAATCATGGAAAGAATAAAAAAAATATATAAGGACTTCACTTCATGATGAAGTTCAGGGGGAAAAATGATAGAATTTGACGAAAGACCTTCTCAGCTGGGAACAAACATCAAAATAGTGGGCGTGGGAGGAGCCGGCGGAAACGCCGTCAACACGATGATTGATAACGGTCTTGTTGGCGTGGAATTCATTGCCGCCAATACCGATATCAGCGATCTGAAAAAATCACAAGCCAATATGAAACTCCAGATTGGCAAAAAACTAACCCGCGGATTGGGAACTGGCGCAGACCCCGATAAAGGCTACCGCAGCGCCGAAGAATCCAAGGATGATATCAGATCCCACCTGGAAGGTGCAGATATGGTATTCATCGCCGCTGGAATGGGCGGCGGCACAGGAACCGGTGCAGCTCCCATGGTGGCAAAAATCGCCCGGGAAATGGATATCCTCACCCTGGGCATAGTCACCTCACCCTTTGTCTTTGAGGGCAAAAAACGCCATACCAACGCCGAGGAAGGCATCCGCAACCTCAGCGAATTTGTGGATACCCTCATCCTGATTCCCAATAACAAGCTGAACGAAATCTACGGCGATCTGCCTATGGTGGAGGCATTTGAAAAAGCTGATAACGTACTCTATGAAGCCGCCAAGGCTGTATCGGATATCATCAACCTCAGCGGATTCATCAATGTGGATTTTGCAGACGTGAAAGCCGTGATGGCAAACATGGGATACGCACTGATGGGAACGGGGCATGCCTCTGGCGAAGACCGCGCCGTGATCGCCGCCAAGGATGCCATCAACAACCCATTGCTCTCCGATATAAACCTTAGCGGATGCCAGTCCCTGCTTATCAATATCACTGCTGGACGCGACATCGTGATGAGCGAATTTGAAGAAGTAAACAACGTAATCGTAAATGAAACCGGCAGCGCCGCCAATATCATCATGGGCGTTATCATCGATGAAAATTACAGCGACCAAATCTCTGTAACCATCATCGCCACTGGCTTGCAACGCAACGAAAGCGGCTCCACGATCAGCTTTCCCCAGATAACCCCTCCCCCAGCACGCGAAAAAGCAAAACAGAAACCTATTGCTGCCGCTGCTCCTGCCCCTGCTGCTATCCCTGAAGAAATCACTCCCACCAAATCATACGATCCTGATGACCTCCAATCTATTTTCGACCGCCTGGACTTCAATAAAAGAGAAGAACAAATAGAAATACCCACCCCTGAAATAGAAGAATCAAAACCCTTGAACCCACGCTCGGACCTGCCTTCATTTTTAAAAGCTTTGGATTGACCTCCAAATATAACTTCCCTGCTTAGGTCTCACAACGGACAGCCCTGTCCGCATAATCGCCGGCTACCCCCCCAGCCGGCGGTTTTTTTTGTGTCGCTAACGCTTTAGGGGTTAGGTGCTTGATGTAAGGGCATCGCCAATGCAAAGTCTGTTGTGTGTTTGTGATATTCGCTATGATTTGTGTGGTATCTCTTTACCCTATGGTAGCCCCAGTTCCCTGATCCCTAACCCCTGCGGCGAGCCGCCTTGTACCCCCCCCGGCTAAAAGCCAGGGGGTACGAACAGGTATGCAGATCAGCTATCGCCAACATTACCAATCGCTTACTGAATTCATTATCCATTATTCATCCAAGAGTCCTTCCCTGTTAACCACCCTTGTCTCTCCCTTGTCTCGACAAGGGAGAGACAAGGGTGAGACAAGGGTGGTTAATAAGGAAGCAGTGTCCCGTCTATTTTTAATTGGTGTTTCCTTCATTTTAATCGTGAGCGAAGCGAGCTCCTTAAAGAGTCTCGGCAGAGACGATATTTTAGGTCAACTCACACTATATGAATACGTTACGAGTCTCAGAGAGACGGCATTTATGACGTGATTATCTAACCACGAAAAGCATGAAAATACACGAAAGAGTTTTGAACCACGATTTCACTAATTCAAAATAGGCTCGGAATTAACGATGCTCAGAAATCTAATCATAGCTGTAACCTCTTGGGTAACACTGGCCTTCAGCTGGTCGTTTCGCTGACTTTAGTCGGCTTTTGTAAAATAATTCAGCGAGCAAAGCGAGCTACCTTCGAGCTATAGCGGGTCCCCCTGTTCCCTGCCCCTGGAACCTGATCCCTAAATACTGTAAATCCTATTTTAACAACCGGTTAAAGAGGCTGTGAAAAAGCTCCTAATTAGCACCAAATACTTCTTGACAAAATATGGGTATCTACTATTGTGACATCATAATTTTGTAAACAGGATATTTGTTATGCACATTCAAGCAGACTGTAGATACCAGATGATTCAATGTTGTCTTGATGACATTATTGCCCATGACAACCCAGTCAGGGCTTTGGATGAGGCCATTGACCTTGTTTTTGAGCGTGGAAAAATTAAGGGTAAAACAGGGCATAGTTCCACTGGAAGACCTGCTTATGCTGCCAAAGATTTGGCTAAGCTTATGATTTATGGTTATATCAATGGCGTCACTACTTGTCGCAAACTCGCCGATGAGGCTGCCATCAATAAAGAGCTCGCCTGGTTGATCCGCAATCAAGTTCCCAGTTATAAGACCATTTCTAATTTTCGTAAAGACAACGAACCTCTTATTGCCGCAATATTTATACAGATGCAAGGTATCCTTAAAGAAATGGGGCTGATTACAAACCAAACTTGGGTGATTGACGGCAACAAGACAAAGGCAAATGCCAAGCGTGACATGGAGTCTGTAAAGAACCTGCAAAAACAGATCGAGAGTCTTAGCACCAGCTTGGAGGAGAGTTTTAAAGAACTGGATTCCCTTGAACGTGAGAAGGATGATTCTGATGATGGCGATACCGGCTCCCCGACAAATAGTGGAACATCACGCAATAAAGAAGATATCCAACAAGAGATATTCGAGAAACAGGAACTTTTGAACAGCAAGCAAAAGCTGTTAGATCGTGCAAACGAACTTGGAAAGTCGTATATTTCAGCAACCGATGAAGACGCGAATCTGCTTACTACCCGTCGGGGTAAATGCGCAGCTTACAACGTTCAGTACGTTGCTGATGCCGCTCAGCATTTCATAGGGGGGGCAAGGGCTACGAACGATCATAATGATAAAGGGTTATTATTTTCGACCATCAACCACGTGATAGAGA
>JAAYJN010000069.1 GCA_012522935.1 Candidatus Cloacimonadota bacterium
AATATCGAGAAGTTTGGCATGAAATCCATCGTTGCCATCAATCGCTTCCCCACAGACACTGTTGAAGAATTGGACATCGTGAAAGACTTTGTCATCTCCAGCGGCTCACAGGCATCCATAGTGGATTATCACGCCAAAGGCGGCGCTGGCGGATTGGAGCTGGCAGAACAGGTGGTTTCCATGGTGGATAAGGAGGAATGCAGGTATCATGGCCTCTACGATTGGAATAGCTCTGTGGAAGACAAGGTATTTACGGTGGCATCCAAAATCTATGGTGCCCAAGCAGTGGATTATACCACAGACGCCAAAGCTGACCTCAGAAGAATCAATAAATATGGCTTTGACAAGCTGCCCATCTGTATTGCCAAAACCCAAAAATCCCTCTCGGATAACCCGGATCTGATTGGCAGACCCAAAGACTTCCTGGTAACGGTGCGGGAGATAGTGATAGCCAACGGCGCAGGATTCCTGGTGCCCATCACCGGTGAAATCATGCGCATGCCCGGCTTGCCCAAAAAACCCTCCGCCGAAACCATAGACGTGGAAGACGACGGCAATATCAGCGGATTGTTCTAAACCAATTAATTTATTACACTACCAAAAATGCCCTTCCTTATTCAACAGAACGGGAAGGGCATTATCTTATCTGTACACAATGTCTATCTATTTTATATCCAATATCTTGTGTAGCTGTATCTGAAGTCTTACATCAAGGTTGTCTTGCAGTATCCATTCTGCCAGCTTGCCTGCCTCAAGTTTATCTGCCACCGGGGAAAAGAGGATGTTCCCACCCTTTAGCCCATGTTGCGCAATAAAGTCTTTCGCAGCCTCATAATCCATCTTGTCACCTATTACAAACTTGATTTGGTCATGAGTCTGTAAATGATTCAGGTTATCAATCAGGAAGCTCTCCCCATAGCCACTGCCGGGCAGCTTTACATCGATGATCTTGATCACCTCCGGCGGTACTTCTGCCACGGAGATGGAGCCGTTTGTTTCCAAAAGCACTGTATAGCCCTCATCACACAGCCTTTCCAAGAGAGGAATTGCCTCTTTCTGGCACAGCGGTTCTCCTCCGGTCAGTTCCACCAGATTGCATTGGTAATGGCGGATTTTATCTAAGATTTGCTCCATGCTCCACTCTGTGCCCTCGCCCATTGCATAGCCCGTATCGCAATAGCTGCAATTCAGGTTACAGCCGCTCAAACGGATGAAGATGCAGAGCAATCCGGCATAAGTGGATTCGCCTTGCAGGCTGTGGAAGATCTCAGCTATACTCAGCATCAAAATGGCAGGAAGGGAAAGTCTTTGTGATAGCCCAAAGCCTCATCCACCTGTTCGTTCAGCTCCAGAGGATCGCCCAATACAAACTTCTCTTTATTCCCCGTCCTAAACACCGTATACTCATCCTCATCCAGATCCAGCCTTTCCATCCACTCCACATCTCCAAAGCGGGGCACACCGTCTTCCACCAATAGCTTTATGGAGCTGGCTTCCATCATCAGCAAGTTTTCAAAGGGGTCCGGATCATGCTTGTCCATCAAGAGTAGGTTGTGGCAATTCTCAGGATTGAGGCGGGCATAGCTGGAGGGTAGCATCAGGGCTTTGGCAGCATTTTCCGTAACCATTTTATAGAGGGTATTCAGGGGGATATGCGGGTGTTTTTGATGGATGAGGTTAAATTCGGCAATCAGGTTCACGCCACCGGTCATAGTGGAATCCGTGCCGATCACCACATTGACCCCGTGCTTTAGCGCCAAATCTATCTTCAGGGTTTCCTCGATCAGATAATAGTTTGAGCTGGGGCACCAACACACGCTGGCTCCTGCCTCGGCAATCTGGATCAGCTCTTCTTCCGTGAGGGCGATGCCATGGATGATGAGGGTGTTTCTTTGCAGCAGTCCCTGCTCTGCCAACTGGGTAAATTCCTGGCGGGAAATATCGTCTGTGCCTTCTGCCAGATGGATGATAAAGGGTGCATCCCCGCCGCTTAATTCCATTTCCTTTTGTGGAGTATCACCGCCCCACCAGTTGCCCAAAGTGATGGAATGACATTGGCGAAAGTCTTCCAATATATTGATGGGAAAGCTGTCGTACTAACACGCACCCTGCACCGGAGCGTGATCCTGCACCACGCCACAGCCGCTGAAGATGTTTTTATAACATCCCAATAGCGCCATTTGCAAGGATCGGGGCGTGCATAGTTGGAAGCTGCCATCATTTTCCCAAAAGTGATTCCGCTCTTGAAAGCTGAAGGATTCTTTCATATCCTCCACCCAGATATGCGAACTGGCATAGGGACGGTTATCTCC
>JAAYJN010000070.1 GCA_012522935.1 Candidatus Cloacimonadota bacterium
CCAATCTGCTTCACCTCGCTCTGGGAGCGTATTTCAATGGGGATATCCTCCCCTTTGCTGCAGCCAAAATCAAAGGTGGATAAAGGTGCCGCCACATAGAAGGGAATGCCGTGCGCATGCGCCAACACAGCCTTTTCGTAGGTGCCTATCTTGTTGGCAATATCACCGTTGAGGCAGATGCGGTCGGCTCCCGTTATCACCAAGTCTATCTCCTTTTTATAAAAGTAATAGCCTGCGGCAGAATCAGCGATGATGGCATGGGGGATGCCTTCCTGCTCCAATTCCCAGGCGGTGAGGCGTGCACCCTGCAAACGGGGACGCGTTTCATCCACATAGACGAATATCTCCCGCTGTTTCTGCCTTGCTGCACGCAGGGGAGCCAGGGCGGTGCCCCAATCCACCGTTGCCAAAGCCCCTGCATTGCAATGGGTCAGGATGCGGCTGCCATCTTTGATGAGCGGCAGACCCATCTGCCCTATTTGGCGGCATTCCATTACGCTGCGCTCGGCAAATTCTCTGGCGCTTAGGATTGCCACCTTGCGGGCATGCGCCAAATTGGGAATAAACTTGATGGTGCTCTCATACACCTCTTCCAGGCCGTTGATGAGGTCGATGGCGGTGGGGCGAGTGGCTTTCAGCTCTTCAAAAGCACTGCGCAGATAGTGGCGAAAGCCCTCATCAGGTGCGCTCTGGGCAGCTAACGCCATGGCAAAGGCTCCTGTGGCTCCAATGGCTGGCGCACCGCGCACCGTCATCTCCACAATGGCTTTTGCCACCTGGCGATAATCTGTAAAACCCAGCGTGTCAAAGTGGAAGGGAAGCTGATTTTGATCTATCATCATCAGGCGCCCTTCTTCCCACCAAACGCTGCGATAATCCATTCCATTTATCTTCATTTGTTATCCTTATTATATCTCCCATCACTTGGGGATGGGCCTATCATCTTTGATGCGGATGGCACTGGCATGCACCAGGTTGTCTCCGCTCACCAGATACACGTCCCCCTGTATGTGGCTGATGATGCTGGCATTGATCCACCAGCCGTGGAGGGCTTCCTCTCTATTTGCGGGAGAGCGGTGAACGCCTTCGCTATCCTTGGCATCAAAGAAGTAAATGTTGCTTTGAGGCTCCAAATCTTCCGTGCTGGCAATGCGCGTCTTGGCATAGAAGGAGCTGTTTATCTCGCTGCTATCCATGGAAAGGATAAAATCCGCCGTATTATACTTGGGCTCATACTTCACCAGCTTGCCCAGGCGGGCATACACCCAGGGACTGTCTGCCAAAGAGGCTTCTGCCACCAGATAATCGGCAGCTCCCACATAGTGGGTATCCAAGACTACGGCTCCGCTTACTCCGTCTTCATCAGAGGATGACGCCACCATTATCACATCCGGCAAAAAGCGACGCACCCGCAAACGTGGGATACATCCCCACATCAGCATGGATGCCAAAATAATAGTCAAGATCCAAGTGACTGCAGTTCTATTTGTTATGCGCTTCATAAGGCTGCATCTCCTTGTAAATAGTTTGCAGGTATAATCTCGGAAGATGCCTGTATCTGTCAAATCAAATCTGAAATCAGGCACCAAAATCCCCTTTCTTCATACAAACAAACGCTTTGTACTGATAGGGCATACACCGGTGCAAAAGTATTTTTTGCCAATTGCTATCTGCTTATATATTATAGTATTACCAAAGTATGGCTGTTTTCCCCTAATTGAGATACAGCCCCTTAATCCCCTGATATACATGTAAATCCCAGTTTGCAGAAACACGCAAGGGATTGTGCTGCCAAGATTTAGCCACTTGACAAAAGAAGGGCTTTTTAAAAAACTGAATTCGCTCTCACCAAGGTAATCGGATAGCGAGATAAGTTTTTATTTTTCAAGTCATAGCACGGTTCCGTGGGGAGTATGTGGATAAGATGTGGATAACTAATGGACATTGTAAGTTAATTCTTCACCACGTCCCGCCTTATTCATTCAAATATAATATACTTAGCAGTGTCTAACCCATCTCTGAGACCGATGGTGGACATTGTGGATAAAAAAAGATTTTTAAGCAGGAAAGAGACGATGGATCAGGATATTTGGCAAAACATTTTAGATAAACTCGAACATAACATCAAGCCCCAGAGCTTTCGCACCTGGTTTACGGAAACAAGTCTGATAGACCTCAGCGATACCGAAATGACGGTGCGGGTGCCCACCCAATTTGCGGCAAACTATCTCAACCAGAGCTATGCCAATGCCGTGAAAGAGATCTCCCGCAGCCTTTACAACCGCGACTACCAGGTAAAATTCGTGTCCGCACCACCCTCCAGCAGCGGCAGCAAGGCGGATATTCCGGAATCCAAGGGCAACCGCGTGGCAGTGAATACCAAGCTGAACGAGCGTTTTAGCTTTGAGCAATTTGTGGTGGGGCGCAACAACAACTTTGCCTACAGCGCTGCCAAGGCGGTGGCGGAATCCCCAGGCTATACCTACAATCCGCTTTTCATCTATGGCGAAAGCGGAATGGGCAAGACCCATCTGATGCAGGCGGTGGGCAATTATATCCACATGGAAGGGCGCAATTGCAACATCTATTACACCACCAGCGAAGCATTTACCAACGAGATGATAGATGGCATCCGTGGCAATAAAATGCCGGATTTCCGTGCCAAATTCCGCAAAGTGGATATCCTCTTGGTGGACGACATCCACTTCCTCAGCCGCAAAGAAGGCACCCAGGAAGAGTTTTTCCATACCTTCAACGCCCTTTTTGACAATAAAAAGCAGATCGTGCTTACTTCAGACCGTCCTCCCAAGGATATTCCAGACCTCGAAAACCGCCTCGTCACCCGCTTTGAAAGCGGTCTGCTCTGCGATTTAAAGAGTCCGGATTTTGAGACGCGGGTGGCCATCCTGCGCAAAAAAGCAGAGCCGGAAAACATCGTTTTGCAGGATGATACCTTCAATTTTATCGCCGAATCCATCTCCAGCAGTGTGCGCGCCCTGGAAGGCTCCCTCATCCGCATCCTCGCCTATGCCAGCTATAACAAGCTAAATCCCGAAGACATCGATACGGAGATGGCACAAAACATTCTCAGCGATATGATTACAGAAAACCGCAAGGAAATATCCCTCGATAATATCACTCAGGAAGTGTGCAATTTGTGGGGCATCACGCCCACGATGATCATGGAAAAGACCCGCCGCAACGTGGTGGCATTTCCCCGTCAGGTGGCGATGTATCTTGCCAACCGCCTCATTCCCCAGCTCTCCCTAAAGGATATCGCCCTCTATTTTAACCGCAAGGACCACACCACCGTGATCCATGCCAAACGCATGATAGAAAATCAATTCCGGGATGATAAGGACCTGCGAGCCCAGATCGAGCTGATCATCAAAAACATCCGCAAATAGGAAAAAAGGGGGGCTCATCGCCCCCTGATTATTATCTATGATATTGGCTGAATTCGTGTGCCTCCAAAGGCATTACCACGCTTTCCAGCCCCAGATCCGAAATATAGCCATCCAAATACCTTAAGACCGGATATTCTGTATAATAATGCCCGGCATCTATCAGGGGAATGGTGGCATCCAATACCTGATGATAACTAAAATCTCCGCTGATATAAATATCCGCTTTGGCTTGTGCCGCTGCCAATAGCGAACCTCCCGATCCTCCACAGATCGCAATCC
>JAAYJN010000071.1 GCA_012522935.1 Candidatus Cloacimonadota bacterium
AAGATACCTCCAAGACCTTGATTGGAGCATCGGTAGTTATTTGCCTAAAAGACAGGTCTGCCAATACCATTTTACTATTTTTGCCACCCTTTGCAAACAGGGTGCCGGGTGGTGCCAAAGATCCGCCTTTGTATCTCCACCTGCTGCGCAGCGCACCATCTATCTGATAAAACTCTGCATAGTCCGTGGGATATACAACGTTCTCTGCCTCAATGGGAACCACACGAATGGAGCGGGCGCTTGAGGATCCATAGGCTGCACCCAAAAATCTGATATCCACCGCATTGTTTACACCATAATACTCTTGAGGACTGATGAATTGGATGCCGCCGTCATTGTTTAGCCTCACCTCACGGGAACCAACAGGGATGCCATTTTTGATATAGTTCAATAGCTCGATCCCTTCAGATTGCAGCTCGGCGTATGCCCTTAGCTCGTTATACTTCCTAAAAAACAGCGCAATCCCACCGGCGGAACTCATAATCAGAATCACGGATATCGCCATCACAGCGATCAATTCCACCAGGGAAACGCCGCGCTGGTTTGATAGGGGTTTCAAAAGCAATATATTTCGCCTTCTCATCAGAAATAATCCTCTCGCATGCGGATAATCCTTTGTTGCTTGGTGATGGGATCAATCCAGCTCATTGCAGCTGTCACTGCCACAAATTCCAGATTATGGAGGTTGGAGATCTCCCTGCCAGATTGTGCGGTAATGGTCATTTTACCCCTCACTGTTTTTCCTTTTCCCAGCTCGTCAATCACATAATCCTGGGCATATTGCAGCTGAAAAGGCCTACCATTTGCGTGGCGGTAGTATTCCATTTCCAATTCTCCGGTCAAAAGCAGCATCACCACTCTATCTCGATAGTTTGTGGCAAGCGTCTTTTCCGCATATATAATACCAATGTACAGGCTGAGAAAGAGGATCACCATCACCACCACCAAAACCAGGGCTTCAATAAGAGTGAAGCCCCTGTCTTGGCGAAGTATGGTCATGGGACCGGGATGTTTGGTTTCCGGCATGGCTATAGTACTATCCATCATGATCTTGGGATTATTATAATGTTTAAAATCCGGCACCCGTGGCAAACAGCTTGGGATTGTCCGATAGCTCTTCTGCCACTGTACGTTCCACCAGATTGTTCATTACGAGGTTATAAAGAGATTGATCGCGTGTCTGCATACCTTCCTTGGTACTGGCTTGTATTACCGAAGGAATCTGATATGTCTTATCTTCACGGATCAGGTTGCGCACCGCCGCATTGGCTATCATTATCTCCACTGCCGGCACGCGTCCTTTGCCATCTTTCGTGGGCAACAAAGTCTGGGAGATCACGGCTTCCAGGGATTCTGAAAGCATGGATCGCACCTGCTGTTGCTGTTCTTTGGGAAACATATCAATCACACGGTCGATTGATTTTGTGGCGCTTCCCGTATGCAGTGTGGCGAATACCAAGTGACCGGTCTCTGCGGCTGTAAGAGCCAAAGACACGGTCTCCAAGTCACGCATTTCACCCACTAAGATCACGTCCGGGTCTTCACGCAAGGCACTGCGCAAGGCAGCGGTAAAGCTATGCGTGTCATGACCCAATTCTCTTTGGTTAATAAGACTGTTTTTGCTACTGTGAACAAATTCTATGGGGTCTTCCACTGTAATGATATGACAAAAGCGGTTATCATTGATTGAATCAATCATCGTAGCCAAAGTGGTTGATTTTCCGCTGCCAGTGGGTCCGGTTACCAATATCAGGCCTTTCTCCTTGGTGGTCAGCCGTTTCATCACCTCTGGAAGGTGCAGCTCTTCGTATTGCTTGATTTCATTGGGAATCACACGAAAGGCTGCTGAAATCCCATTGATCTGATGAAAGGCATTTACACGGAAACGAACGTCGTTGGAAAGCTTGGTGGAAAAGTCTATCTCCAGATTCTCCTTAAACATCATCTGCTGAGATTCATTCATCACGCTAAAGATGAGGCTTTCCACTTCCTCCAAACTTTGGATGGGAAGGTTCAGACGTTTCATTTTTCCATGTACGCGCACCATCGGATGTGCACCGGTAGCCACGTGCAAGTCGGATGCACCAGCCTCGGCTGTGAAGCGTAGTAATTCGTGGATAGTCAACTTATTTCCTCCAGATCAATCGGTCTCCGTTCCTCCGGATTCCGGATTGGTCCAGCTGTCGATGCCATAACCATGAAATTTGGCTTCCTTCACATCATACCAAACTTGCTTGCCTTCGCCGCCAGGGAAATCAGCGGTGGAGGTGGCAATAAACTTGGTGGGAGGCTGACCGGTTACGTCAAACTTCCAATTCTTCACTGTGGCCTCTCCCAAACGGGCTTCTTTGAGTGCCATTTCTTTTGTAAAACCTTCGGTGGAGCCATCTGTCTGAAGCTTGACGTCATACACTTTACGCAAAGTGCTGATGGCGGTCTGGGCTTCAGTGGAACGTGATTTTTCTACATAACGCAGATAGCGGGGAACTGCCAAGGCTGCCAAAATGGCAACAATGATCACAACCACCAAGATTTCAATAAGGGTAAACCCTTTCTGGTTTTTCAGCTGTTTCAGCATTTTTGTTTTTCCTCCTGGGAAGAGATTTTTTAATGTGTATGTATACTTAAGCATATTACGTGCCAATCCGTATACAAAAAATTTAAACATTTAGAGAGACAATAAATGACTTGACGTATTGTTGTCCACACAAATTTTGGTATGCATCATAAAATACCTATGCAAATATAAGGAGAAACAATATGATTCGTGATCTCAGGCTCCTCATCCCCCTCGTTCTTTTGCTGGTCTTACCACTCTTGGTGGCTGCTCAAGAACGCCCTGTCCCCATTGCAGTTACAGACAACATGCTCTTGGGAGATGATGTGATTCTTGCTGAATATGAGGATGGCGTAATCACCAGACAAGAGCTGGATGAACGTATTGAAAAAATTCCACCTAATCAACGTGGCACATACCTCACTGTGGCTGGTCAGACCCAAGTATTGGATGTGATAGCCTTGGAAAAAGTATTGATGCTCAAGGCAATCCAGCTGGGTATCGATCAGGAACCCGATGTGAAAGAGAAAGTGGAGGCTGCCACCCGCCAGTTTTATATACAGGAATATTACAAACGTAACGTGATTGACATGGTTGTAATAACAGAAGCAGACAAAATGCAATACTTTGAAAATAATCCCCAACTCTTTGCTGTGCTGCCTGTGGTGAATATCAATTATATGCAGGTGGAAGACGAAATTCAGGGCATGCAGGCTCTTACCCTGCTTCAAGAAGGCGAAATCTGGGCAGATGTATCCGAGATTTACAACAAAAATAGCTATGTGAAAGGCCTCAAAGGCGTGATCAAAAACATCCGCCTCAACGGCAATATCCCCGGAATTGGCAACGATTTTGAACTGGAAGACCTGATCCGCCAAAATACCGCCAATATAGATAAGATTATTGGCCCCATTGAAACCGATAGCGGCTGGCATCTGATCAGCGTTACTCAATTTAACGAAGGCAGATCAAAACAGTATTCCGAAGTGGTGCCAGAGATTGAACAGCGCTTGCGCCCCCTCAAGGAAAAAGAGCTCTTGGATGAGCTGCGCAGCACACTGATGCAAAAATTTGACGTCCAGATCGAAACCTCACTTTTCGAAAAAATCAACCTCAATTCCCCCACCCTCGATGAAGATATCGCCGATGATTATCTGGTAATCTCCACCCATGACCAATTCAACTATACCGTCTCCAAAATCATCGAAAACTTCCACAAGCTTAGTCCCCAGGAACAGATCATGTACATCAAGGGCGAAGGCATCTCCCAGCTGGTGGATCAAGAGCTGATCCGTGATCTGATGTTCGCGGAAGCCACACAGCAAGGTTACGCTAAATATGTGGAAACAAATGATGACTTTGTGCAGATGAAAACCTATTACATACTGAATACCACATTCAGAAGGCTGGTTGTGGATGCCGTCACCGTATCCGATGAAGAGGTGCAAACCTATTATGATGCACACCTTGGAGATTACACCATTCCCGCCTCCAGAGCCATCCAAGTTCTGTGGTTTGAAACAGAAAAGGATGCCAATCGCACCTTCAATAAATACGCACGCATGCATCGCCTGGGAGATGAGAAAAACATGCAAAAACTAATCGATACCGAATCTCTCAGACCCAATCAATCTGTTTTGGACAATCAATATGACAACGGCATCATCACCGGCATCGGCTCTGATGAGGCTTTTTCCAGAAAGATTTGGGACAACCCCGTGGGCTACCTCAGCCCCGTCTTCAAAACAGCTCGTGGAGATTATGCGTTCTTTAATATCCTGCGCGAAAACCCCGCCGTTATCAAAAGCCTCACCGAGATGGAGCCACGCATCTTTGGCATCCTCAAACGTGAGAAAGAAACCATCCGTCAGGAAGATATGTCTGATGAATTGGCAGCAGAATTTAACCTGGTCAAATACCCCGAAAGGCTACGCTTGCTCCTCAGCGCGGAAGAGCTGTTTAATATGGCAGACGATGCCGCCCGCATGAGAAGATTCAAAGACGCCATCAATTCCTACGATCAGATTATCCAAAACTACCAAAACGGTGTTGATGACTATAAGGCGTCATTTATGAAAGCGTTTTTGGTGGCTGAAGAACTCAAAAATACCGAGCTCGCCATTGATCTGTTCAAGACCTTCCTCAGAAAGTTCCCCACCGGAGACCTCAACGAATCCGCCCAGTTTATGATTGACTCCCTGGAAGGAAATATCGAACTGAATATAGACGATGAACTGCTGGAGTTTGAACAGGATTAATCCATGGATTAAAATACTAAACCATATTGATGAGCCTTGCACCTGCAGGGCTCTTTTTTTACCTGCAGATTTGAGCTTTGAAGGCAGCATACAAATTGGATTTTGGTTTACATCCCCCGCCCTGCTTGCATCTTGTCTATACCCTTTGCCCCTATCTTTCATTATGTGTCAACGATGTTTACACACTCTCTTTTGAGCGTGATTCTTCTGTTTGGCTTTTCTTTCATATATCTTTAGGGAAGACTGATAGCCATGCTGTTGCCCGCTATATCCTTCTGATGCCTTCCTGCTTGCTTGCTCATTAGATGTGCTTGCGATGTGGTTGCGATGCCCAGCGGTTTGCTGGGTATCGCAACCACATCGCAACGGCATCTAATAGGGAAGAGATGGGGTATGGCCGGTTAAAACCCCGATATCCCCCATAAAAAAGTAAGGGATGTAACGGTAAACGCCGCCACATCCCTTGTCATCTTCAATTATTTATTCTTCAGCTTCTGGGTCAAATTCACGTTCGCCCAGCTCTCTATCCATCATGAAAATTATGGACATGCTGTTTCCTGCCATTTTCAGGCGTTGCACGATCTTATCGGCAGTGGCTTCTTCTTCCACTTGCTCATCCACAAACCACTGCAAAAAGCTCTGCGTGGGGTGGTCTTTTTCTTTGATGGCAAGATCCAAGAGGTCGTGAATGCTTTTGGTGATGAATTGTTCATGCTTCAAAGCTTCGGTGAAGGCATTGAGCGGCGTCTTAAAATCAACTTCAGGCTGTTCCATAGCCATTAGTTTCACTGTGCCGCCCCTATCCATCAGATAATCAAAGAATTTCATCGCATGAAAGCGTTCTTCCTGGCTTTGGGCTGCCATCCAGGATGCCATCCCGTCCAGATTTTCTCCTGCAAACCATGCCTGCATGGAAAGATAGAGGTATTCGCTAAAAAGCTCGCGATTGATTTGTTCGTTTATTGCTTTTTCCATTTTTTTGCTAATCATTTTTGTTCTCCTATTCTATTGATTTACAAACCCCTGAAGATTGTCAATTATGGGGTTTGGTGTAAACACACATTTACAATATATATCTTTCACCCAGATTGGCAAGCGAAAGCTAAAATATCTTTCTCCCGCCTCGTCATTTGGCAGGATTTACCCTGCCTTTGGTTTGGCAAATGGGACAGTGGAAGGTACTGCGTCCCCCATGTTTGCTTCGCTTCACCGGATGTCCCTGGGGGCAGCTCTCCTTCTGATATACACGCAGGAATTCTTGAAATCCACCCTGTTTATCATCCACTTGCCGAAAGTCTGATACAGAGGTGCCATTGTGCAAAAGAGCCTCTGCCAATACCGCCTTGGTCTCTGCCACAATCCTTTTCAGATGTGCCAGCTTTATCTCGTTGGAGATGGCATCGGGATTGATGCCCGCACGATACAGTATCTCACAGGCATAGATATTGCCGATACCCGCCACAATGCCCTGATCCATCAGCGCCGTTTTGATGGGTATCCTGCGATTCTGGAGCCGCTCTTGCAGATACGCAGCATCAAACTCCGCTTCCAAAGGTTCAGCCCCCAAAGCAGGCAGGTGGTTCTCCACCTCATCCAGCGGGCACAGCGTTATCTTGCCAAAGGTGCGGGGATCAATAAAGCGCAGGCGATTGCCTTTCTCCACAGTAAAATAAGCCCGCTCGTGCCGATGCGCCTCCCCCTCATCTTTATCCCAAACCAGCTTGCCCGTCATCCTTAGATGGATGATGAGGGCATATCCGTTTTCCAACTCCATGATGATATACTTCCCCCGCCGCCTGGCATTCTTTAGCCTGGCAGGAAACGCCTCCTCAATGTTCGCGCCTTTCACTGTGCCGGGATACAGATCATACAGGCCAGTCAGGCGCAAAGAGCCCAGGCTGGATACCACTCCATCCAATACCGTCTGCACTTCCGGAAGCTCTGGCATATCCTATTCCTCTCCTTAATGGTTTTCCACCAAATACTTGTTCACCTGATGGGCGGCACCGGCTCCATCGCCCACCGCTGTAGCCACCTGCCTCAACACTCCCTTCTGCACGTCCCCTATCGCCCACACGCCTCTTTGGTTGGTCTCATATTTGCGGTTGGTCACCACATAACCCTCATCCAATTCCACTTGCTGGGTAAAAAGTGATGTATTGGGCAGATTGCCGATGAAGATGAAGATGCCATCCACCTCCAGCTCGCTGCTTTCTTTGGAGATGGTATTTTGAAGGTTTAGAGACCTCCCCACCAGCAGGTCAAAATTGAGACCGGTCACCACGCTATTGGTGATGATCTTGATATTGGGCTCGGCAAATACCTTGTCTTGGAATATGCGGTCTGCGGTGAATTCCTCCCGCCTGTGGATGAGGTACAGTTGGCTGGCATACTTGGCTATAAAGAGGGCTTCTTCAAATGCCGTATTGCCTCCGCCCACCACCGCCACCACTTTATCCTTGAAAAAGGGGGCATCACAGGTGGAGCAATAGGATACGCCATTGCCGGCATATTTTTGCTCGTCGGAAAGCCCCAGCCTGCGCGGAGATGAGCCCGTGGCGATGATCACTGTTTTGGCTTGATACTTTGCATAATCAGTCTCTATCACCTTTATCTCATCCACCAGGTTCACGCTTTGCACGTTTTCGCTGATCACCTTCAGGCCAAAGTGTTTTGCCTGAGCCTCCATATCCGCCGCCAATTTCTTGCCCAATACCGGCTCACGAAATCCCGGATAGTTCTCTATCCATTGCGTGGCGGTGAGCTGTCCTCCGGAAACAATGGATTTTTCCAAGAGCAGGGTCTCCAGCTTATAGCGCGCAGCATAAATGCCAGCCGTCAGCCCCGCAGGACCGCCCCCCAGGATGATCAAATCCCACAATTTATCCGGCTCTGCCGTTTCTGGGATCAGCACGTTAAAATCAAGCATCCAGTAAAGCCTCCTTGATCTTGGCAATCACCATTGCCTCTGGCGCGGCTCCTTCCACAAACCACTTTTCGTTGATCACGGTACGCGGCACGCCCTGCACCGAATACTTTTGCACCAGATGAGGGAATTCGCTGGCTTCCACCATATCAGCTCTCACCATCTTAGATGCCATCGCCAGTTGATGGGCAAGGATCACAGAGGGAGGGCAATAGGGGCAGGTGGGTGTCACATATACCTGCAAGTGTACAGGTTTATCCAGCTTTGCCAAAAACTCCTTGGTTTCATCTGTCAATTTCACAATCTTGGTGGAAACCATCAGGATGGCATTCAAGAGTGAGCTAAATTCATAACCGGCAGGAATCCCATAAAAACGGATGCCATAGTCTCTTTCTCCCACCACCACGATGGCGGGCAGCTTATCTATGCCTTCTTTGGCGGCGTCTTCCTTCACTTCATCAAAATTGATTACTTCCAGCTTCAACAGCGGATTTGCCTCCACCAGCTCATCCAGCAGGGTGTGGGTATCTTTGCAATAAGCACATTCAAGTTCTTGGGTATAAAGTCTTAAAGTTACGGGCTCTCGCATGGCAGCCAATACTTTCTTTACTTCGGACATTACTTTTTCGTCCAACATGGGCATGATTTGCCTCCTTAACATTCATTCTAAAGATAGAATAAGGCAAAATACAGCAAACGTCAAATGCTAATGCCAGATATTTCCCCTACAGCCCCTCTCGTGTTTGTTTTAGAGTGCCATCACCTACCGATCATCTTTTTCAATTCCTTAAAGGGATACAGGCTGGCATTCACCATATCCTGCCAGCTGGGTACAAGGTGCAACAGAATGCGCTTGCCAGAGTGATAGTGCTCGTAAATAAGGATGGCAAAAAACCATGCCAGATAGGAGATGCTGGTGGCAAGTGCCGCCCCCTTGATACCCATTACCGGAATCAACAAGAGGTCCAAACTGATATTTAACAGCACCGCCGCTATCGGCAGTATCACGCTGATCAGAGGGAAGCCCTTGCTCCACAGATAGGTATTGAATAGCGAGCCAAAAGACAAGCCAAAACTGGCGGGAATCAGCCACAGATACACATTGTAAACGGGTGTAAAATCCTTTCCATACAGGAAGGTTAAGAGCGGCTTGCCCACTGCCACAAACCCCAGATTGGCAAGCCCCAAGAGTAGGAAGAAATAGATAAACACTTCTTTTAAGAGCTTCCAGCGCTCCACATCGTCATTGGTATCGGCAAGTTTTACCAAGAGCAGAGAGCCCACCAGATTGGATGCCAATTGCAGCATATCCACCACATTTGCCGCCACTGCGTAGATGCCCAAATTTCTGTAATCCAACAGCTTGCGGATAAGAACCACGTCAAAGCGGATCAGCATCATGATAAAGATGCTGGAGAGAAACACCCGCCATCCCATGGAGTATGCATCCATCAGATATTTGATCCGAAAGCCCTTCCAAAACCGTGTAAACAGATGCGGCGAGATATAGGCAATCACGGCACAGCCCATCGCCACGTTGTAGGCAATCAATACATAGAGCAGCCTGTTGCCCTCAAAAAACAGATACCCGCCCCCCAATACCAACAGCATCACCAGGCTATTCAGGGTCTGCCACCAGGAATTGAGCTTTACCTTATCCTGCCCCAAATAATATGCCTGCATATGTAGTTGCAGCTTGGTGAGGCTGATGGCACCCGCCACCAGGGCGATGATGGCAGGGGTAAAACTAAAGTCCAACACACTGGAAAAGAAGGGCGTGAACGCCAGCCCCAAGCCGGCAAGCAGGATAAATTCCACCCCAAATTGCAATAGCGACCAGGTGTAAAGCAGGTTGCTATTATGTGGCCCCTTGCGGATCAGATAGGGATAGGTCTTATGAATGCCCAAATCCAGCACTATCCAGGCAAAGCTGCTGATCGTGATTAAATAACTGTATTGCCCTTTCAGCTCCACGCCCAAAAAGCGGGTGGATATCCAGCCTGCCAAAAAAGCTAACAACATCGTCACTGCCTTGAAGCTGGCGCTGATAAAGATGTTCTTCTTAAGGTCTATTTCTGCCATATATATCGCTGCATCTCTGCCATGCCTTGGCTTTTTAGAGCATCACCTTCAAGATATCCTTAAAGTGCACCCCGCCATCCTGCTTTTGATAGTGTTCCAAGATAGCGATCATCAAGCGCGGAGTGGCAAGTCCGGAGCCATTGAGAGTATGCAAAAAGGCAGGTTTGCCATCTGCAGCACGGTAGCGGATGCCCGCCCGGCGCGCCTGAAAATCTCCAAAGCAGCTCACCGAGGATACTTCCAGATATCTGCCTGTTCCCGGCGCCCACACCTCCAGATCGTAGGTGTGTTCACTGGCAAAGCTGAGATCTCCGGTGGCTAATTCCACCACCCGATAATGCAAGCCAAATGCCTGCAGGATGCGCTCTGCCTCCTGCACCATCTCCTGCAATGCCTCTGCAGAGTTCTCCGGCTCCACAAAGCGCACAATTTCCACCTTGTTAAACTGATGCAAACGCTGCAAACCACGCGTATCCTTGCCATAAGAGCCAGCCTCACGCCTGAAGCAAGCGGTATATGCCACATGCTTGATGGGCAGGCTGTCTGTGGGCAACACCTCATTGGCATAGAGATTGGTAACCGGCACCTCGGCGGTGGGTATCAAAAACAGGTCATCCAAATCCACATGATACATATCGTCTTCCAGCTTGGGAAGCTGCCCCGTGCCGATCATCGTTTGTCTGTTTACCAACAGCGGCACACTCACTTCCGTATAATGGTGATGATGGATATGATAATTGAGCATATAGTTGATCAAGGCGCGCTCCAACTGCGCACCCAAGCCCTTATATACGGGGAAGCCGGAGCCGCTGATCTTGGCACCGCGGGGCAGGTCCAACAGCTCATTGGCTTCGGCAATTGTCAGGTGGTCTTTGGTTTCAAAATCAAATTCTGGCTTTTCGCCCCAGCTTCTCACCACCCTGTTGGCACTCTCGTCTTTGCCCACTGGGACTCCCGCCGCGGGGATATTGGGCACGCTCAAGAGCATTGCCTCCAGCTTCTGGTTGATCTCAGCCAGATTTTGGTTCAGGTTTTTCACCTTGTCCGCCACCTCTCCCATTTCCTGCAGCAGTTGGCTGGCATCGCCCTTTGCCCTCTTGATGGTGGCTATTTCCTGGGATACCTGGTTTTGCCGCGCTCGCAGATTCTCAAAATCAAATTGCAGTCCGCGCCGCTCTTCATCCAACGCCAGGATGCCGTCTATATCGGCTTTCTCGTTTTTATTTTGTACCGCCGCCTTCACCAGTTCGGGATTGGCGCGGATAAATCTGATATCAATCATCTTGTCTCCATTTTATTCTGTCTTTGCCTGTATGATGGCTGTATCTATCATTGCCAAAAAGTCTTCATAAATCAAGGACGCCCCACCAATCAAACCTCCATCTATATCCGGCTGGGCAATCAATTCCGCGATATTCTGAGGCTTCATGCTGCCCCCATAGAGGAGGTGAATGTTTTGGGCAATCTCTGCGCCATACCCGCCCTTTAGCCAACCACGGATAAAGGCATGTGCCTCCTGAGCCTGATCTGCAGTGGCTGTCTTCCCCGTGCCAATCGCCCACACGGGTTCATAAGCGATATAAAGCTCTCTGCCATCTTCCAATGCTATATCCTTCAAAGCTTCCTGCAATTGGGTTTCCAACACCTTGTTGGTGAGCCCCTCTTCCCGCTCTTTCAAGGTCTCGCCAATACAAAGAATAGGGATGCGTTCATTTTCCAAGAGGCGGATCAGCTTTTGCCGTATCTCTTCCCCATTTTCATGGTGATATTGACGCCGCTCCGAATGCCCAATAATAGAGTAGGGAATCTGTAAAGATGCCAGCATATAGGCGGATACCTCCCCCGTATAGGCACCCTCTGTGTGGGCGCTCACGTCTTGCGCTGCCACCATGCCCACACTGTCTCCAAAAGCTCCCCGCGCCGCATCCAAAAACGGATAAGGCGCAGCCACTATCACCTTCAGCCCATCTGTGCGCCGCTTTTGCAAATCCAGCGCCAATGAAACGCAGAAATCCACAGTGAGTAGATGGTCTTTATTCATCTTCCAATTACCTGCCACAATGATATCACGCATATCTCTCTCCCCTTTCTTTTGTTTTGTTCCATACAAATTTGAGGGGCTGCATTCGTCAAGGCTTTCGTGAAAATGGCAATCTGCACTTTGCTTTGATTAGTCTCTTTCCGAGACTTTGAATCTCGGAATGAGGGCATTTAGTTAAAAACAATCGGGCATAGCCCGTCTTCCTTCGAGCGCCAGCGAGCCTCGAGCGAAGCGAGTTCCCCTGTTTCCTGGCCCCTAAGCCAGCCATGGCTGGCGTCTTGTCAGATCAAACTTTAAAAAAAGGATAACTTCTTTGTTTACAACCGGTTAAAACCGGTGAAACCACCGGCTGAAGACCAGTGTTACCGCTTGCGAAGCGAGCTCCCCCTATGATATTTTCATACCCCACCCGTAATTTATCATAGGATATTTTGCTATACCACCATGAAAATCTCCTTGACATGATCTGATACATCTGTATATTTGCATCAACACTGAAATCAAAAGAGGTAAAGAACCGATGCAGTACATTCACAGGACTATGGAAGACACCCTATTATCCAGCTTGGAGGGTCCGGATGCCATTTTTATTCTGGGTCCGCGCCAAGTGGGTAAAACTACCCTTCTTAAGCGTTTAATGGAGGTGGTGGGTGATGAAAGAGCTTTGTATTATGATATCGAGCGCCCTCAGGATTATCAGTTGTTTACGGCTGGTTATGATGCTTTAATTGCTCACTTGCGTTTGAACAAGCCATCTGATGTGGGCAGGACTTATATTTTTGTGGATGAAATCCAGTATCTGCCAGATCTCTCCAAGGTGATCAAGCTGTTGGTGGATCACCATAATGATGAATTCAAGCTTGTATTGACCGGATCATCATCGGCGCTGATAATGCAGCAATTTCAGGAATCTTTGGTGGGTAGAAAGCGGGTTTTCACCCTCTATCCTCTCAGCTTTTCAGAATTTTGCCGTTTTCGTGGGGAGGATAAAATTGCCGATTACTTGCAATCCGCAAATGCTCATACCCCGCATAACCCATTATATACGATGCAGATCAAGATGCAGGAGCTCACCAAAGAGTATATGCTTTATGGTGGCTATCCCAAGATCGTCTTGCAGGATAAGGAAGCCATCAAGGCAGAGCTTTTGTCAGACTTGGTTTCGTCCATCATCCTCAAAGATATCAGGCATATCTTCCGCATCGAAAAGCCGGATCAGCTCAATCACCTGGTGCATCTATTGGCAGGGAGCATCGGCAAAGAATTCAATATCAGCAGCCTCTCTCGTGAAATAGGTCTGCACCGTGATACCCTCTCCAATTATCTGATGGTGCTGCAATCCTCCTTTATCATCCAACAGATCAAACCGTTTTTCAATAACCCTGCCAAAGAATTGCGCAAAATGCCCAAAGCCTATTTCATTGATACTGGCATCCGCAATTCTCTCCTGAACAACTTTCAAGACATCAAAAACCGTAGTGATGGAGGGGAGCTATTTGAAAACATGGTGTTTCTGAACCTATTGCACAAACAGACGGCGCTTAGCGAAATCAAGTATTGGAAAAGCAAAAACTACCAGGAGGTGGATTTTGTGAGGATAGATAATACCCAGATTACCGCCTATGAGGTGAAATTGGGCAAGGATAGGCAGACCAATCTTGCCGCCTTCCACAACCTCTATCCCCAAGCAAAGAGCTATCTTGTCCGCTGGGATTACAGCTATATGGAAGATGAGCTGCCAGGCTGGTTCTAAATTTTCCTTCCTTATTAGCCTCCCTTGTCTCACCCTTGTCTCACCTTTGCTTAGACAAGGGTGAGACAAGGGTGGTTAACAGGGAAGGGGGGGGGTATCCCCTGGCTTCAGCCGGGCGTTTCACCGGTTTTAACCGGTTGTTATAGAAGGGCTTACAGTCTTTAGGGATCAGATTCCAGAGGTTAGGGTGGCTGCGCTCGATGGATTGTTTCAAAAACCGACTGAAGTCGGTGAAAACACCCGGCTAAAGAGGCTGTGAAAAAACCCCTAAATAGCACCAAATACTTCTTGACAAAATATGGGTACTTACTATTCTGACATCATAATTTTGTAAACAGGATATTTGTTATGCACATTCAAACAGACTGTAGATACC
>JAAYJN010000072.1 GCA_012522935.1 Candidatus Cloacimonadota bacterium
GCGTCATTCTCTCCGGCTTTGCGGCGACGCGTGCAATGTCTGCAATACATGGCACATTGATCTGTAATCAACAGCAACACCCTGTCCGGATAGCGATGGGTCATGCCGGGCACGGGTGCATCGTCATCTTCATGCAGGGGGTCTGCCATATCCACATCTGCCAGATAGCTTTCCTGAATGCGGGGTATGGCTTGCTGGCGCACGGGGTCGTTTGGATTGGAATGATCTATACGGGATAGATAGTATGGTGTGATTGCCATCCGGAAGGAGTGGGCGGTATTTTGTGCCATCTGCTCTTCTTCGGGCAGGAGGCGTATGTATTTGCGCAGCGTATCAAAATCTGTGATGCGATTGCGAAGCTGCCAATACCAATCTTTCCACTCTTCGTCTGTGGCAATGGAACGGATGGGGATGATGTCACTCATTGGGTTTCCTCCCTTAGTCTATATAACGTTCTTTAAAAAGTCTCATCAATACAGGATTGCGGCGCAGCAGATCCAATGAGATCATGGCGTGATTGCGCGCATAACCATTACCCAAAATCATATCCACATCAGCGCCGATGCCTTCTGCACCCAGGGCTGCTTTGGTAAAGGAGGTTGCCATGGAAAAGAAATAAACCAACCCACGGTCTTTACATGCCATGATGCTGGGCAATTCTGTATCTTCGATATTCACCACGTTGATCACAACGTCTGCCATTTTGCCATCGGTGAGCCTGGATACCTCTTTTTGGATGGTGATGGCGTCTGTGGCGCTGGATATGATCACTTCATCACAACCGGTCTCTGTGCATACCGGGATATAATTGGGATTGCGGACGATGCCGATTACCTTGCCGGATACTCCAGCACGCTCCTTGGCTACGGCATTGCAAAGGATTCCGCTTTTGCCGTGGGCACCTAAGATTACCACTGTATCTCCGGGACGCACCAAGCGCTCTGCCTGGGCGGGGGCTCCTGCCACGTCCAACACGCTGAGAGCCAGATTTTCGTCCATATCTTCCGGCAAACGGGCATAAATGCCACTACTGAAGATGATTGCTTGTCCTTCGATCTCCACCTGGTCTTTATCCAAAAGCACCTTTTTGACCTTGGTGATCTTGAGCGGTGTGAGGGAGAGGGATACCAGGCTGGCGATTGTATCTCCCACCTTGATTTGATCTTTCATTTCAAAGTTTTCACCGATGGCAGCCACGCGTCCGATCAGCATTCCACCAGAGCCGGTGTCTTCATTCTTGTGTTTGCCAGTGCGGTCTGTGAGCTCAATGGCGTGCTCTGCAAAAGCCTTTTCCAAATCTGTGTGGCCTTGTGCGGCAAGCTTGTTTTTGATTTGGTGAAACGAGGCGCTATCCACGTTCAGACGTATCACGTCCACCAAGAGCTCGTTATCCCAAATCTCGCTCATATCGTTGTTTAATACTCTTGCCGGCTGGGGCAAAACACCCTGCGGCTCAATCACTCGATGTGTTCCATAACGGCATCCGCCAGTTTTCATTCGGAACCTCCATTATTATATATTCATTTTAATCCAAATAAGCCCCCCAAGGCAATGCAATTCACATTTCAATAGGGGAGATATTACTGTATAAAAAAGGGGATATCTGTCAAGACATTTTTGGGATTTGGCTGCTGGATGGTTGGCGCACTCCAGAAACAGGCGGACGCGCAGGTTTTATAAAGTATCTGGTATTAGGCGTGGATATTAGCTTAATCTGGCGATTTCAGCTCGAATCTCGGGGATGATATCTGCATTTAAGATCTTTTTCTTTGCCGAATAGATGAAAAAAACTTGCCCTGCATATTTCTCTTTGAACTTGGCATGGTTTGCCGCATGGATATGTTCCCATTGGTATTGGTCTAATGATTGACCCGTAACTGGTTTAATTTGGATGCCAATGAATCTTTGCTTTGTAATTTTGATGAAATAATCTACACAATATCTTCTATCCCAAGCATCCGGTGCAGGCTCAATCTCGACACCAAGCTCTTTTTGCAAGGCACCATATACCGTATTGATTTCGGTGAAATAACCTTCATAAGTGTGGTTTATTACAAGGTTATAAACATAATCAATACATTCTTCTTCGGTAATCGAAGACAATTCTTTATGAATTACTTCGCTGAGTTTTACATAAAG
The DNA here is from genome assembly GCA_012522935.1 of Candidatus Cloacimonadota bacterium. Taxonomy (GTDB): domain Bacteria; phylum Cloacimonadota; class Cloacimonadia; order Cloacimonadales; family Cloacimonadaceae; genus UBA3900. The sequence continues at coordinate 2,140 of JAAYJN010000072.1, forward strand.
CTTGCTGCCAAGGTCTTTTATGTATTCTTCAGTGATTTTGATGCCATCTCTCTTTTGCTGCTGCGCATGCTCAAAGAAATAATTAACCCAAGTATCATAAGAATCCGGAGCACATTTCCGTATTAGCTCGGAAACTTTATCGACACTGTGGGTTTTATTCAGCCCCCAGCGATTCATGCCGTAATTTAAAAGAGTTTCACGATGATATTTGTAGTTCCTGCCTTCTTGTGATTTATGCCATCTATTCATAACAGTGCCTCCTTGAATTTTTGAGCGTATTGAAATGAGTGTTTTTCGTCCAAATCAACCAGACGGTTTTTTAAGAGATGCATGTTTATAAAAGTCTTATTTTTAAGATACATATAACATAGTAAGTTGTTGTTTTCGTCATACTTGTCATGATCAAAACGCAAAAATACCTGCTGGCCTTTGAGTTTTTCATTTAAGTAGCTCATGGCCTTATCAGACAGTTCAGGTTTTTCTTTAATTCCTAACAGCCTTATTTTCAAGCCATTATTAAGAGTCAATAAAACGGGATTAATTATACTTTTTACTCCATAGTATTCGATTTGTTCCACTTCTTTATCATCAATTCTTGATCCAAATTGTATTTTTTTCACGTCGATTATCTTATCGATCTTATGCGGATCTGAAAACGTGTAAAAGGAAGATCTGAGCTGACTTGGATCAGGAATAGGGCTTTCGTCTGTAAGATATTCCACCTTGCGTGTGAACAATTCCATTTGATTTGGATTCAATTTGTTTTTGATCACATCAATATAGCTGGGGTTGATCTCGTAGCCCAAAGAGTTTCTTCTATTATTGATAGCCGCCAAGCTTGTGGTGCCGCTACCTAAAAAGGGGTCTAACACGGTTTCTCCCTGGAAGCTAAACATTTTAATCAAGCGTGTGGGCAGTTCCAGGGGAAACATTGCCAGATGTTCATTTTGTTTTGCCCCGGCAAAATTCCAATGTCCGCTAAAGTATTCATTCCATTCTGCGTGAGTGAGCTTTGAAGCTTGTTTTTGTTCTGGACTTGGTTTTGGGGCATTACCCAGTTTTTTAAACAGCAAAATGAATTCATAGTCTATCTTCAAAATACCGTTGCGGGGGTAGGGATAACTGCCCATCACAGAGCCTCCTCCACTTGTATTCATGGTTGTTTTCTTTTGCCAAATGATGGCACCCATATAATCCATGCCCAAGCTTTCGCAGAACTTGATGATCTCAGTGCGAATGGGTATTACCTTGTAGCGTCCATAGTAAACCGAACGGGCAAATTGATCTCCGATATTGATGCAAAGCCTGCATCCGGGATGTAAAACCCTAAAACACTCTTTCCAAACAAGATTAAGATTATTTATGTAGCTCTCATAATCATCGTTGAATCCAATCTGATCTTCAGTCCCATAATCTTTTAACTGCCAATAAGGCGGAGATGTGACGATCAGATGCACGGATTCATCTTTGATAAGGCTCATATTTCTGCTGTCTCCTGTCACTACGATGTGTTTTTCGGGCATTTATAACTCCATGTCTTTGTTTTTCACATTGTTGGATGCATATATACCATGAATGCGCTTTCAATAATTAGGTCAAGGTTTATTTTCTTACTCTTCATACAAGCTCGCCTCCTCCCTTATTAACCACCCTTGTCTCTCCTTTGTCTAGGCAAGGGTGAGACAAGGGTGGTACAAGGGAGGTTAATGGGGAAGATTGTCCCGTCCTGAAATAGGTTGACTACTTTTCAAAGAAAAATGGAGTTGACCTGAAATATCGTCTCTGGCGAGACTTTTTAAGGAGCTCGCTGCGCTCGCGATGAATTGAGAATAATGAATAACCAATGATGGGTGCGTGCCAAGCGCAGTTCAACTGCTTGCGAAGCAAGCCACCGTAACCTGAAACCTGCTCCGAGTGCCCTCCGAGATTGGAAAAGATTATTTTGCCAAGATTCCCAAAAATACACCCGCTGCCACTGCGGAGCCTACCACTCCGGCAACGTTGGGAGCCATGGCGTGCATGATGAGATAGTTTGATTTGTCATATTGCTGTCCCACCACCTGCGAAACTCTGGCAGATGCAGGCACGGCAGACACACCGGCATTGCCGATGAGAGGATTGATTTTGTCTTTCACAAAGAGGTTCATGATTTTGGCAAAGATTACTCCCGCAGCGGTTGCCACGGAGAAAGCAGCCGCACCCAATACAAAGATCTTGATGGATGCTGGTGTGAGGAATGTGGCGGCAGTGGTTTTGGCGCCCACTGTGAGCCCGATCAGAACGGTTACCACGTCAATCAACACTCCTCTGGCGGAAGCGGCAAGGCGCTCCGTAACCCCACTTTCTTTGAGCAGATTACCCAAAAACAGCATTGCCAAAAGCACCACGCTGCCGGGGGAGATGAGCACCGTGACCACAAATGCCACCAAGGGGAAGAGGATCTTTTCCCGCTTGGAAACCACACGCAGGGGTTTCATGCGGATCAGGCGTTCTTTTTTGGTGGTGAGCAGTTTCATGATGGGCGGTTGAATCACGGGCACCAGAGACATATAGGAATACGCTGCCAGAGCGATGGGACCCAGCATATGTGGAGCCAGCTTGGAGGTGATATAGATGGATGTGGGTCCATCAGCACCGCCGATGATGCCGATGGAGGCGGCTTCCATGATATTGAAGCCCAAAAGCAGGGAACCAATAAAGGTGGCAAAGATGCCAAATTGGGCTGCGGCGCCCAAGAGGATGAGTTTGGGGTTTGCTATCAGGGTGGAAAAATCAGTCATGGCGCCAATCCCCAAGAAGATAAGTGAGGGATAAACGCCTGTATTTACACCAAAATACAGGTAATTCAGCACGCTGCCAGCATCGTTTACGCCCAATCCTTGTTCCGCCACCCCGGGCAAATTGCCCAATACCATGCCAAAGCCGATTGGCACCAAGAGGAGGGGTTCAAAGCCTTTGGTGATTGCCAGCCAGATGAATAGAAACCCAAAGAACATCATGATTATGTTGCCCCAGGCTACGTTCAAGAAACCGGTGGTTTGAAGAAAGAGAGTTAGTTCCTGCACCTTATCCCTCCACCTCAATGAGGGGATCTCCCTCTTGGATGCTGTCGTTTTTATTCACAAAGACCTTGGTGACGCGTCCGGTTAAAGTGCTGTGGATATCGGATTCCATTTTCATGGCTTCCAGGATGATGACGGCGGTATCAGAATCGATGTTATCGCCCACTTTTACCAAAACATCCATCACCAGTCCGGGCAAAGGAGCACGCATCACTTTGTCTGTAGCTTGTTGAGGGGGGCAAGGCTGGGATTGCACCGGAGCCGGGCGTGGCGCTGGCTTGCTGACGGGTTTTTCTTTCACTTCTGCGCCTTTGATAATCATCAAGAGATCGCCTTCATGTACAGGAGAGCGCTCCTTGATATGAATCTTGCCAATCTCGCCATCTGCGGGAGCGGCAATCTCGCTTTCCATCTTCATCGCTTCCAGGGTGATCAAGGTTTGTCCTTTGGTCACCTTATCGCCTTCAGCCACGTGTATCTTTACGATCACGCCTGGCAGGGGGGCGCGCAGTTGCCCAGAGCCGGGTTCAAAATCACTGGTAAAAACAGGGGCGAGAGGAACGGCTTTTTCCTGGGCAGCCAGCTTGGGAACCTGGCTGGTAGCTGCATCTTCAAATTGGATGAGATAATCTGTTCCGTTGACGTTGATCTTGGCATGAGTATCGGAGTGTTCCACTACTCTTGCTTCAAACTTGTCGCCATTAATCGTTAGCTTATAGCTTTTCATTTTCTATCTCCTTGAGCGAAGGTGCTCTCTATTTGGCATATTCATCACTTGGCTGGCACGCCATTGATTGGTGGGGGTGCGCTTGATGGTCAAAAGCTGTTTGCGGTGTTCGCGAATGCCGGTTTGATATAGGTGCAACACGGCTATCACCGCTGCCACAGCGTTGGGATCTATATTATGTCTGGTTACCAATTTGCCTTTTTGGTTCAACACCATATGGACCTCTTCTTTCTTGGGCTTGATATTCACGCGTTTAAGCTGGCTAATAATAAGGCTGACGATGAGTAGGGCAGAAAACACGATCAACATCCCCGCACCTGTCACAGACCATCCGTAGGGGATGGTTTTGGCTTCAAACTGTGTGGTCATGGCTACCACATCAGTGGTGCTGATCTCCAGTGCCTGCAAGGAAAAATTGTCTTTGCCTTCATCCAGGGGATCGAAACCCAATAGGGAACGCATACTTTTGATCGGTATGCTATATAGGGCTGCCACCTCTGCCATCGTGCTCAGCTCTGTGAAACGGTGGATACTGTATTGCTTTGCCAGCAGCGTCTGATAGGGCGTGATACCCAAGTCGCGAAGGCTGATTTTATCCAAAGCTTTATTGGCGGCTTCCAGCTTCAGATAGCTCTTCCAGCGGTCCACGTTTTCAATTTCCAAGAGTTCAGCCACTTCTTCCAGCTTATCTTTGTCGCTGAATCCATACTGTTCACGCACTTCCTGTTCTCTGAGGGTCAGCAAGCTATCAGATACAGCTTCGATACGCATCAGCAGGTCTTGGGCTATGGGCTCCAGCTCCTCTTCTTCTTCGTTGTTTTGGGCAAACACTCCAAAGAAAAGTGTGCTGATAATGAGGGTGAGTAAAATGGTCTTATACACTGTTTACCTCAACTAACCTAAAGAGGGATGTTGCCGTGTTTGCGGGGGGGTATGCTGTCCTTTTTGTTGGCAAGCATCTCCAAGGCACGGGCAATACGGAAACGGGTGCTGGATGGCTCGATAATGTCATCTATATAACCGCGCTCTGCTGCATTATATGGGTTGGCAAATTTATCGCGGTATTCCTGTTCTCGATCTAATAATGTTTGCTTGGGATCTGCGGATTCCTTGGCTTCTTTACGGAAGATCACTTCCACGGCACCTTTGGGGCCCATCACGGCAATCTCGGCACTGGGCCAGGCATACACCAGATCGGCGCGCATATGGCGGCTGTTCATCACGCAGTATGCACCGCCATAAGCCTTTCTGAGGATAACCGTGATTTTGGGAACGGTGGCTTCGGCAAAGGCATAAAGCAGCTTGGCACCGTTGCGGATGATGCCGTTGTGTTCCTGATTTGTTCCGGGCAAAAAGCCGGGGACGTCTTCCAACACCACGAGGGGGATATTGAAGGCATCACAAAAGCGCACAAAGCGGGCACCCTTGATGGAGGCATCGATATCCAGCACGCCTGCTAACACTCTGGGCTGGTTTGCCACGATGCCCACGGAACGGCCGTTGATACGGCAAAAGCCCACCACTATGTTCTGGGCAAAATTGCTCATCACTTGCAAAAACTCTCCCTCATCGGCTATCTCGTTGACTACATCAAGGATATCATAAGGTTTGTTGGGATTATCCGGGATAATCTTATCCAGAGCTTCGCAGAGGCGGTTTACAGGGTCTTGGCTGAGCTGATAGGGGGGATCTTCCATGTTGTTGGAAGGCAGATAGCTGAGGAGCTTCTGAATAATCTTGATGGTTTCTTCTTCGTTGGCTGCGATAAAGTGAGCCACACCGCTTTTACTGGAGTGAACCTGAGCACCGCCTAAGTCTTCCACGCTCACGGTCTCGTTAAGTACGGTTTTCACCACCTTGGGACCAGTCACAAACATATAGCTATTTTCTTTTTCCATGATCACAAAGTCTGTGATGGCAGGGGAATAAACTGCTCCACCTGCGCAGGGGCCTAAAATGGCGGAAATCTGCGGAATCACGCCGCTGGACATCACGTTGCGCCAAAAGATCTCTGCATAACCAGCCAAGGCATCCACGCCTTCCTGAATGCGCGCGCCTCCGCTATCATTAAGACCTATCAAAGGGCAGCCATTTTTGAGCGCCATATCCATTACCTTGCAAATCTTTTCTGCATAAGCCTTGGATAATGAACCGCCAAACACGGTGAAATCTTGGGCAAAGATATACACCACCCGTTCATTAATGGTAGCCGTTCCCGTTACAACGCCATCTCCATAGTAAACCTGATCTTCCATGCCAAAATTGGTGCATGTGTGCGTAACAAAGAGATCATACTCTTCAAAACTATCCTTATCCACCAAAAGCTCGATGCGCTCCCGCGCTGTCAGCTTGCCTTTGGCATGTTGGTCGGCGATACGCTTTTCACCGCCACCAAGCATAGCGGTTTCCCGCTTTTTACGAAGATCTTGAATTGGCTTTGATAATTGATACATCTCAACCTCTCACCTTATTTTTTATATTAGCATTTGAATGCCATCTTTTTGAACTCGCTGTTTTAGTAAAGCCTTATTTAGCTTTTGTTAGCAATAACACGACAAAGGCACACTCAAGATGTGAACTTACAAAAAGTAGCAGGCTCATACGATACTGCTTAATCCGTGGAGCCTCAGGTGCTTAGAGGGATGATGTCCAATCTTTGCAAACTATTAGCCAAAACCCGTCAGTTATCCATCCCCAATCCCTTTTTTAGCTCTGGGTGAAAACGAAGAAAAGGCAGCAGTTTATAAAACTTATGACATCTTTGCTTGACAAGTTTATGGGGTGTGGCTAAAGTATCATTCTGAATCACTATCGCTTAGTAGCAAAGGAGGTACTAATGCTCACAGACTTGGATATTGCCAGACAAGTCCAGCTCAAAAACGTAGATGAAATCGCCGCCAAGATTGGTCTTGGAGCACAGGATATCGATCATTATGGAGAGTATAAGGGCAAGATACGCTATACCACGCTTTCCAAAATTCAAAACAACCCTTATGGCAAGCTGATTCTGGTTTCTGCCATCACTCCCACTCCCGCTGGAGAGGGCAAAACCACCGTTGCCATTGGCCTTTCGCAGGCTCTTAATCAGTTAGGCTAGAATTCCATCGTTGCCATCCGAGAGCCCTCCCTGGGGCCAGTATTTGGCATCAAAGGCGGGGCTGCTGGCGGAGGATGGAGCCAGGTGTTGCCCATGGAGGATATCAA
>JAAYJN010000010.1 GCA_012522935.1 Candidatus Cloacimonadota bacterium
TAAAACCGGTGGAACCACCGGCTGAAAGCCAGTGTTACTGCTCGCGCAGCGAGCTCCCCCTAACCCCTGGCCTCTGCACTCTAACCTCTGCGAGCGCAGCGAGCACCCTAAAGAGTCTCGGAGAGACGCTATTTCAGGTCAACTCCTGGTATACTAATACGTTACGAGTCTCGGAGAGACGGCACTTCAGATCTAATACAGCGCACGAAGCAAACCCCTCATCCCCTGACCTTAGGCACCTGATCTTGGTATGCGTAGCAAGTCTAAATCTGCTTGTGTATCACGAAATGGGGTTTGATGGCACACAAAATGCGTTAACCGTATTCTATGACTCACAAGTAACCTGAACGCAATATTTTGGGTAGATCGAGGTGTTCTCAAAGGGGATAATTACAGTACAAGCAAACGAGACCTATCTCGGTTTATTCTTTGACATAATCATAACACAGAATTTTCCAATCGCCTTTCTTCATGCTCTCATAATCAAATCCGTACCGCTCATGTTTCGGCCAATCATTTGGGAATTTTACCCTGAAGAACCCACCTATAGCGGATTCCATTCCATCATTAGGGCCTTCTAAAGCAAGCAATGTGTTCCCAGGAGAGAAATCTTCCCGACAGAATTGTGCGCTGATAACAACAACGAGAGCGGCCATTGCGTCTACAAGATTTCGGAAGTTTGCAGAGTTAAAATGCTTTAAACGATCATGTTTTATCCCAACAAAATCCTCATACCATCGGGGTTTTGGTATTTTATCCTCATTGGTCTTACGACATCGAGAGAATTCCTTAAAAGGCTGGATTATTTTTTCATTGTCATTCCAATATGGTATTTTTACTTCATAGGAAGACAATCGATGTGATTTGTTAATCAGTATATAATCACTAATGTTCAGTCTATCGTCTTTGACTTCGTATCCGTTTTCTTTTAATATAGCCCTAAAATTTGTTTCTATTTCAACGCAGATACGAAAGAACAGTTCGTATATTCTCAAAGAATATGTATCCAAGTTTGTATCACAAGGTTCGATATAGTACAGTAGATTTTGGAAATCATGTTGAATAAGTAAAAATGCTCTAATATAGTGTTCAGGCGATATAGAATAATCCGGGTCAGAGATATATCGCGTAGGACTGTAGGTACCATCAATAAAGGGTCGACAAGTCCTCTTATATGGGAATTGTATAGACATAGTTCGTTCTCCTCATAGCATTATGTGTAAATAGTTGAAATCTTTAGAAAACATTATTGTTTTGTGCTTTTGCTTAGCCTGCATTACAGCAGGGAGCGTGGAAAACATGGAATGAACCATACAATCAGCTACTCCCTTCCCATAATTTATTGACCCGGTCTTTTATCTTCTGCTCATAGAGAGTGATTAGCTGGCGGTTGGTGTCGATAAGTTTTTGTTCGTTCTCTATACGGTCAATGATGGCTTGCTGAATACTGAGATCGGGCACCGGAATCCGGAAAGTATTTATGAAACTTTTAGGTATTCTTTGTAACCCTCCAGTTCCCGTCATATTAGCTATTGCCGGAATTCTAAAATAGGGGCTAACGAGTAAGATGTAAATCCATTGAGGCAGGATTTTATCTGTGCATCTAAAAACATAGTATTCACTTGAACCAAATCCTATTCCGTTCAATAAGTCTAAAGCTATTCCAGCTTTACCATTCTCAAAGCAAGGAGTAACCTTGGCAAGGAGAATATCATTGTTTTTAAAATATGTGTAGCTACCAGATAGTAATTCCCCTATTGGTCTTGAGACTAAAGGAGTAAAAGTCATTCGATTAGTCAATAAATCGCTCATGGGAACAAAAGATACAGGCAGTTCACTTGAGAGATTAGAAACCTCTTTTTTTAAGGGATTTATCACTGCTATTTTTTGAATCTCATACTGTTCCCACTCTGGATCAATATCAATACGCGGTTTCCAATTATCCACCACCTGTTTGGCGCCATCAATTATCTTTTGGTAGGAATCCAGCTCTGCTACAATCTCTTCCTGGACTGATAGGGGTGGTAGGGGGACTTTAATCTTCGCTATCTCTGATATTTTTACTGATGGATAGCTTGGATTATACGTAATCTCCCTTGCATCAAAAACCATTAATAAATAATAAATAAATTTAGGTATTGCTTTTGTAGGATCTGGTTTGATTGTTGCTAAATGACTTGAGACATAGCCGTCAACACCAAGCAAGGCTCTATGATTAAGTAATGTTGAAGCGCCACTTTTGGGGAATAGAATTGTCCCCTTGGTAAATAGTCTCATATCTTTAATGCCATCATCATTTAGATAATCTGTTGAAGAAATGAGATTGTCTGAAAGGTGCAATTTACCAACATCAGCTGTTCTAAAAAAGGGATATTTTCCGTTAACAAACTTCGTCGCCTCCTGAGGTGCAGAATTACCTGAACCTATGATACAAAACTCACCAAGTGCAGTAACTGGGTAGTGAGACAATGATTTAAGGGCAGGCCTATATCTCTCTCCATCAAGATTGAAGTCCTTTTTCTCGGCCAGCATAGCCTTCTCTGCCAAGATCACGTCCTTCTCCGGCACGTTGTATTCCTCTCCGGAGAGCAGCGCTTTTTTATATGCCATCGCATTGGCGAAGGCGGCGGGCAGGTCGTTGGCAGCGATGGGCCTTCTTTGGGCGCCTAAGTCAAAGCCATCGTTATTAATTTTGAGAAAGATGATTTTATCGGTTTTTTGAGCTAACTTTTTATCTATCCAGAGGATGGAGGTTTTCACGCCGCTATAGGGGTTAAACACTCCCGGGGGCAGGGAGATCACGCCCACCAGATAGTTTTCTTCCACCATCAATCTGCGCAGTTCTTTGTATGCCTTCCCGTTTTGGAAGATGATGCCTTCGGGCACGATGATGCCGGCTCTGCCATTACTGGTAAGGTGTTCCAGCATATAATCCACAAACAGCACTTCGCTGCGTTTGGCTTGGATGCTAAATTTTTGGTGGGGGCGGATGCCTCCTTTGGGCGTCATGAAGGGCGGATTGGCAAGGATCACGTTGGCATATTCGTTCCAGCGCTGGGTGCTGGTGAGCGTATCATATTCATAGATTTGAGGTGTATTAAAGCCGTGCAGATACATATTTACCAGGGAGAGGCGCACCATCTCAAAGGCGATATCATAGCCCTTGATATTGTTGTGCAGATATGCACGCTGGTCTGGGGTAAGCAGGTCTCCGGTGTATTTCTTTCCATTTTGGCTGATCAGCTCATCCAGCGGTGTGCCGTGGTTATCGAAGGTGTGGGGGTCTTTAACGGGATCATAATTTGAGCTGTTTGTTTTGATGATGTGTTTGTAGGCAGAGATCAGGAATCCGGCGGTGCCACAGGCGGGGTCCAGGATGCTGTCCTCTTTTTGGGGATCGATAAGCTCCACCATAAAATCTATGATATGGCGTGGGGTGCGGAATTGCCCGGCATCTCCCTGTGAGCCCAATACAGCTAAGAGATATTCAAAGGCATCGCCCAGTTTTTCGCTGTGTTCATAGGTAAATTCATCTATTGTTTTCAGGAATAGCCTCAGGGTTTCGGGGTCACGGTAGGGCAGGAATGCATTTTTGAAGATATCCCTGAAGAGGGTGGGGATGGAGGCGTTGGCGGGAATCCTGGCCAGGGCATCCTGATAGAGATTCACCCTGCCTTCACCGCTCAATTTGGGATCAAAGAGGCGGTTCCATGCATATTGGGCAAAATCTCCGGTGAAATATTTGGGATTGCCTCCCAGTTCTATGGATTCGTTATCCATATCATACATAAATTTATAGATGAGAGCGATGGTGATTTGTTCCACCTGGGTGCTGGGTACGGGCACTTTGCCCACCAGGATATCCCGGGCATCATCAATCTTTTTTTTGGTGGCGGTATCAAGCAAAGGGGGGCTCCTACATAAATTTGTTTAAGACAACGTAATCTTTGATATATTCAGGTATGGCTGTGCGCCAGTTTTCGTTGATTGCTCTAAAATCTGCCATGCTGAAGCGGGGATAGGTGTGCAGCTCGGCATAGTTTTTGTTTTCTATGATCTGGCGCAGGCGACCGTCTGTGATATAAGCCATGAAATAGTATTTGAGGGCGGGAATATCATTCTCGGAAACTGGTTTGGAAATGGAGATAAACTTGTCAAATTCACTGTTTAGCAGTTCGTTTTTATTTTTGAAGCCGGGGATGAAGCCAAAAGCCTTTTCCACCACTTCACGAAGGCTGAGGCGGCGGTCAAGCTGGATTGATTGGCGCAGTTTTTCCAGGGTAAAATAATCCTCAGGCTTATCGATGTGGTTTTCATTGATATAATCCAATACAAAATCCCACTTTCCGTCCTCAATACCCTGTTTCACGATGGGGTCGTTCTTTATTTTTTCTTCAAACTTATGGAAGAACATGCGGTCTATCTTCATACCCTCTATGCCCACCTCGATACGCTGCACTTGGGCAAGGGGATCGGGGGTAAAGATAACCGCCGCATCCTTGGGCTGGGCTGGTGGCAGTGGATCGGCATCGGGCTGAGGCTCTGAGGCGGCTGGCAGGGTAAGGATTTGATCGTAATCGTATTCCTCTTCAAAGTATTCACAATTGGCAAAGAAATCGAAGAGCAGGAAGTTCGTTTTTATCTTATCCTGATGCTGGGCTTTGAGGGCATCATCTATAAACTGCTGATAAAAATCATGGCGGCGGGTGCCTCTGCCCTTGATCTGAATAAAATCTGTGGGTGAAAAGATGGGGCGCATGAGGGCGATATTGAGGATATCAGTGCAATCGTAGCCGGTGGTCATCATGCCCACGGTTACGCAGACTCTGGTTTTGGAGGTGCGGTAATCCGGGATGAAATTGCCCCTGCCACTGAGGTTGTTGTTTGAGAAATTGATAGACATCTGTTGGGCATCGGGGATGATGGAGGTCACCTGCATGGCAAAATCAGATTTGTATTTGCCGGGGAACATCTTATCTGCCAGCACGTTCAGGATTTGGGTGATTTTGGTAGCGTGCCTTTGGCTTACGGCAAAGACTATGGATTTACCAATTTCGCCACTGATGGGATCGCGGGCGGCATTCTCCAAAAAGGCGCGGCACAGGGTGATATTGGTGTTTTGGGAAAAGAAGCGCTTTTCAAAATCACGTTCTTTATAATAGGCTGTGGATTCCTCGGCAGTTTCGGCTTTATCTATGTAGGCATATCCCTCATCAGACAAAAGCTGGGTGGTAACGCGGGTACGGGCATCGATTACGATGGGACTGATGAGGAAGCCATCTTCTACGCCATCCAACATGGAATAGCGGAAGGTGGGCACGCCGCTTTTACAGCCAAAGGTTTCATAGGTATCCAAAAGCAGCCTGCGCTCGTATTCGCGAGGGCTGTTTTCATCAGGGGCGGCGTTTTTGAGATAATCCTTGGGGGTGGCGGTAAGCCCCAGCTTGTAGCCCACAAAGTATTCAAATACGGCTCTGGCATTGCCGCCGATGGAGCGGTGGGCTTCGTCTGAGATTACCAGATCAAAATCTGTGGGGCTAAATTTTGTGCGGTATTTATCTCCGGAGAGCAGGGATTGCACGGTGGTAATCACGATGTCTGCCCTTCTCCAATCTTCTCTGTTTTCTTTGTAGATAAGGGAGGTGTAGTCGTTTGAGAGATACCTCACCATGCTGCGCTGTGCCTGATCTTCCAATTCCAGCCTATCCACCAGAAAGAGCACGCGATGGGCATTTCCTGTTTTTAAAAACAGCTTCATCACCGCTGCGGAAATAAGCGTTTTGCCCGTGCCCGTTGCCATCTCAAAGAGGAAGCGGTTGTTGCCATTACGCACTGAATTTTGGATGGATTCAACGGCTTTTACCTGATAGGGTCTGAGGATGGGTAGGTTGTGTTTTTTGAGGTATTCGGCTTGGGTGTCTGGATTTTGGAAGTCTGGATCTCGGGCATATTCGGGCTTTATGGTGACGGCAATATAGCCTTTGGTAATCACCTCGTTCTGCAATGCTTTGGGATCAGGCATATATTTATTATAGCTCTCTATAGACTCCGGAGTGGGAAATTTGGTGATGATTTCGGGATTGCCAAACTGTGTATCCCAAAAATAGTGGAGATTTCCATTTGAGAGCAGGATAAAGCGGCAGTTTTGGGATTTGGCATAGGTTCGGGCTTGTTCTTTGCCCACCAGGGGATTGTGTTTTTCGCTCTTTGCTTCCAACACGATGATGGGGTGGGAACGCTGGTCCAAAAGCAGAAAATCGATGAAACCCCGTGATTGCTTTTCAAAATCCTCACCATATTCATTTATCATCTCTTGGGTGATCTTGATGTTGTTTTCAAGCACCACGTTAGCAGGCTTGCCGTCTTTCTCAAAGAACCTCCAGCCGGCTTCTCTGAGGAGGTCGTTAATCTTTATACGCGCTTGTGCTTCTGTGCTCATCGATATTCCCTCGGTCATGATAGATATGATTCTTGGCATCTATCTATCACTTTCATAAGTTTCTACAATAAATAAACAATCTCGAATTCTGTCAATCCCAAAAACGGGAAGCCAGCCTGCGGCTGGCTTGGGAACCAGTTGACATTGATCAGTGGACAAGGAGGCTTCGTCCGGATAAAAATTGAACTTGACGGAAAAAGATAGATGGAATGCAATGTAAAGTGTTATTGAATATCTCTAAACAAAGCATGAGAAAAACAAAAGGAGTAAGAGCCATGAAAACCAAGCTTAGCTTTCGCAGAGTCATCTTGGCAGTGTTGCTAATCACCCTGTTGAATATCGCACAGGGCTGTTCCAAAGAAAAACCCGGTATTTCAAAGTATTTCCCTGTCCAAACGGAAAAATCAGGCACCTGGAATCTCATGGATATGGATGGTAACCTGATCTTGGATAAGGGCTTGGAACACAGACCAATGACTGCAACAGAAGGCATCTTTTATATTTTGAAAAAGGGAAGTTTTGAGTATTACAAGGCAGGCAAAGAGCCGCTTAAAATCGGGACTGCATATTTTGACGGATCCATTTTTAGCGAGGGATTGGCAGCCGTGGTCCAAGGCGAAGGTGATGACGGCATCATTCAATATATCGATCACGAGGGAGTTGCCAAAATCACCCTTCACAAGCTGGATGGCATGCGGGTTACAGCCGCATCCATCTTTAGCGAAGGCATGGCATGGGTCAAAAATGAAAACGACAAATATGGCTTTATAGACAAATCCGGCACCCTTGTGATTCCCTTCAAGTATGATTATGCGAGGCCGTTTCACGAGGGACGGGCACTGGTATCACAAGATGCGGAATTCAGCGTCAGGACTGGATTTATTGACGCCAAGGGCGAGGAGGTGATCAAGCTGACCGATCAATACTATTATTTCGCAGATTTCCAGGAAGGATACACCACGTTCCGCGATAATAGCAACGGCTACCATGGCACCATCGATACCACGGGCAAGATCGCAATCGATATCAATAAAGAATTCTATCATATTGGCTCATTTGTGAATGGCGTGGCAGATTTTTATGATGAAAATGCCCAAGGTCTGGCCGATACCAAAGGCAATGTGGTGGTACAGCCCAAATATGATGAAATCACATTCTTCCCCGCCGGCATCGCGGTTCGTACCGATAATAAATGCGGCGTGCTTGATTTTGAAGGGAAGGAAATCTTTGACATGACGGATCAGTATGAGAGCATAGTTCCCTGGGCTGATGGGAAATACTTGGTGAAGGATGGGAGTTTTGCTATTTTTGTGGATCAAAACGGCAAGCAAATAGGAAACGACCGTTACTACGATTTTGATGAGCGTGGATTTTGGAGCCATATGCTTAAGACCAATGTGGATATCTACCATTCTGGCGCGGGAGAATAGAAGAGGAGCGAGCGGGATCGCAAGGTTTCAAGTTTCAAGGCTTAGCTAATGCCAAGTCTGTTTTGAATTTGTAAAAATCCCTGTCCCCTAACCCCTACGGCGAAGCCGCTCCCCTGTTCTCTGTGAGCGTAGCGAACACAGTAATTCGTGGTTAACAAAAAAGGTGATAGGGTTAGGTATTTGGTATTTCGGATTAAACAAAAGGGAATACCAGAAACATTTGGACTTGACAAAAACCTCTTTTATGAACGGCTTGGTTTTTTACAAAATCGAATTCAAATCAAAGGAGAAGTTCGTGCAAAAGGTAATAGTTATTATTTTGGCTTTTTTAATTCTCAGCAGCGCTGCCATGGCGAAAGAGGTGGTAATTGGTGAGGGGAATGAAGAACTCATATTTCCATTTAGTCATGACAAACCATACCATCACAGTGCAGCCATATATCTTGCAGATGAAATAGGGGAACAAGGCAATATTACGCAGATTCAGCTGAATTGCACCAAAGCCAACAGACATGTAAATTTGGAATGTGAGATTTTTGCAAAGAGCATCCAACAAACCACTTTCGATTCTTCTAAATGGAATGATCTGATTCCGGGTGCTGAGCTTGTTTATGCAGGGAATCATAATTTCAGTGCAACCGGATGGCATACATTTGATTTGGATGATTATTATTATGATGGCAGCGACCATCTTCTTCTCATGTTTTACAGTTTTGCAAACGACACCACCAATAATCCCAAAATTCAATGGGAAACATCTGAAACTCCTGCCACTCTTTTCTATTGTAAGGCAGGAACAACAACAAATAATCCAAATTTGAACGCACGCTTACAGCGCCCGAATATCATCCTTACAATTCAGGATATTAATACGCCCACCATCAGTATCATCATGGATGAACAAAACATGCCCAAGATTATGTGGGATTCTGTGGAAAATGCTGTTGGCTATAATATATATAGCTCTGCTGAGCCCCATAATGGCGAGGACGGCTGGATGCTGTTGGATACCGTTTCAGAGCCCGGATACACCTATGAAGGTACTGATGATGCACGCTTCTTTAGGGTAAAAACCCTGAATGAGGACGTGGAGCCTTAAGGATTAACGCATCCGTAATTTTGGCAAAAAAAGCAAAGGCTGTTCTTAGTGAACAGCCTTTACTTTGTAAAACATTTTATCATTAGCCTCTGAGGGCAAGAGCTCGATATAGTTGAAGGGAATACCCTCAATGGTTTGCCAGATCTGGGCATAAGGATCTTCAGAGTAGTAAAGCGTATAGCTATAGGCTCCCGGTACCGCTTCCCAGGATAGCATTATCATGCCGGTATCGGTAAGTTCGATGGCAAGCTCCGGCTGGGGCAGGCCGCTGATCACATTGATTTGCCAGATGGGATAATCAATATTGTTGAGGCTATTGGCGCGGGTCCAATTTGCCGGATTATTCATCGCCAGACGCAACTGGGTTGCTGTGCCGGTGGTGATGCCGTGATATACGCCGTTATCGATTTCTGTATCAAAGCCCAGGGCGGTTTCTCCCAAGACAAGCGGTTCCGGCAGGTAGGAGCTATTATTGGTGGGGATTCCTTCGGTGAGCCAATCACAGGTGGAGATGGCGGCGATAAAGGAGGGTTGCGTGAGGTAGCCCTGATAGGCAATGATCTGATCTCCATCGTTGGAAAAGCCGCTGAATCCGGGGTGGTAGCTGCCTTCATCCGGATAATCAATCTCTTCCACGATGTGGATAACCTCTCCAGCCAGATAGGGGCGTCCCACGCCGCGCCATTCGTAGGTTTCTTCATTGGGGGCAAAGGCTGTGCCATCCCAGGCTTTATCCGTGAAATTGATCTTGGTATTTTCCAGTACATCGGTGAGCAGCACAAAGGTGAAGCGATCGGGAGAATCTGAGGCGTATTCCACAAAAGCCAGGTCTCCCACATCCAGGGTGGAGCCGATGGGGCCGATGGTGGTGGAAACGCTGATGAGAGGCACAGAACCATCAATCTTATAATCAATTGCCGCTCCGGTATTGGTGTAGGGGAAGATCTTGAAGTAGTAGGTGTGATCTTCATTGAGATCAAACACCAGCTGGTTTTGCACGCCGAAGGGGACGTTTTTGGTGAGCTTTTTATCGGGGTATTCCACGCCGTCCACGGGGTCTTCGATGGAGGCTGCATCCACCTTGCTGCCGCGGATGAGGTAGCCATCGGGCAAGACCGGTCCAGTGGAATCCGTCCAGTTCAAAAGGGTTTGATAATAGCTGGTTTGCGTGGCGCCAAAAGCGGTGGGATATGCGCTGGGCTGGGGCTTTGTGGTGAAGCCAAAAACGGGCAGAGCCAGGGACTGCACTCCCTGGGTTTCGTGTATGATATCTTCGCCATACTCCCCAGCCTGGGTGGGCTGAAAGAGGATTTGGACGGTTTTATCGATGCCACCACTGCGGGGGAGCAGCTCCAGGGAAGTGGTAAAATCTTCGCTATCCGAAGCTCTGATGCGGAAAGGATGGGATACTGTAATCTGGATATTGCCCAAGAGGTTTTGGCCGATGAGCTGATACTCCTGCAGCTCAGAAAGAGCACCGGGAGCAGCATAGAAATCCTCCAGCTCGGCAACGACTTCCAGATGGGGCAGCAAGGGATCGCCGGTGATGAGGATATCATCCCAGCGCCATTTGCCGTCGGAAGCGTAAGAGCCGGTGGGTTTTGAGGGCACGTAAATGCTGTTGGCATCATCACCAAAGGCGGCTACAATCTTGATGGCGAGATGGGGGTTGTTATTAAAGCCCTCTATTGTGCTGCCATCAAAGGTGCCCGGATACCAGGTATCACCTGCTGTCACAGTGTTGACCACAGCTTCCGTCCATTGGACTGGAGAGGCGGTGTGATCCAAAGTATAATACATCACGCTGCGATTGGGGGCTTTGTTGCTGTGACGCAAGACCCAGGAGATTTCTATATTGGCATATCCGGCTGTGGAGAATTCGATCATCATGCCGGCTGTGAGGTTGGCGGTGCCTTGGGCGGGGAAAGTGGTGGTGCTCCAGCCTCTGCTGGGGTCATCGGGATAGCCCTTGCCAAAGCCGTCATCGGTCATTCCACCGATGAGGGAGATACCTCCGCTGCCGGTGTGCGGTTCCAAGTCATTGTTTTCAAAATCCCAGCCAAGGATGGTGGCAGCGCTCAAGCCACTGAGGATGAGGATGCTGCAGATAAGTATGAGATATCGTTTCATGAATCAAATCCTCCTATTTAACGATACATATTTTGCGGGTGAGGCGGGGGCTGCCTTCCTGATAAACACTCAGGAAATAGATGCCTCTGCCCAAAGTGTGACCCCGGGAATCTTTGCCATCCCAGGTTTGGATGGAAGCTGCTTCCAGCTGGTGCACCAGCTGCCCTTTGAGGTTGTAGATATTGATGGTGCCGCCGGCACGGGTGTTATCCAGCTTGATGGTGATCTGTGAATGCATGGGGTTTGGGTAAACGCTGAGGCTGGGAATGGCCTGTGGCGTCAGGGGATCGTCCGTAGCGGTGGAAGTATTGCTCTCGCCCGGTGTGGCAGGCAGGTCTTGCCCCACTCCAAAGAGCCGCCAGGCCTCTCCTCCATCGGTTTGACGGCCATAGGAGACATCGGTGGCAAGGTTGGTATCAGCAGTCCACATAATGCTATCCATCACCCTCATTTTATCTGGGGCAATCAGATATACGGCATCGGCGCTGTTGCCAAGCTTATCGTTGATATGCAGGGGACCTTGGTCCATATCTTCATCAAACCATAAGACGATAAAGCCGTTGGCAGGGATGGTGGTTTGATCCGTAAAGCCATAAGGGATGCGGGTGAGGGCATAATTGGGATCGGCATAGTGATCATCCACCAAATAGTATCCGGCAATATCCACGGGAAAATCGTTGGGATTGTAGATCTCTGCCCAATCCTCGTATTCGCCAGCTTCATCAGCGTGGGTGCTGCTATTGGAAGCCATCAGCTCGTTGATATAAAGCAGAGGCGCTTCAAAACCGATGAGGATATTGTATTCTGGGCTGATGATATCATTGTTGACTCCATCACTGGCACGGATGCGGAAATTGATCTGATCTCCATCATTCAAAGCGGGAAGCTGGGCGTTGAATCTGCCGGCGGAGAGGGCCATCGTAAGGGTGCTGTAATCCGTCTCTGAATAGTCTTTATAGAGCAGCTGGGCTGTAATCGGGTCTGCATCTGCATCGCTGATAACAGCCGAGACCGTGACGGGCGAGCCTGGCAAGGCAGGATAGGGGCTGTATTCAATCTCGCTGATCACAGGGGGCATATTGCCTTCGCCACCGTTGGAGGCACCGGGGGTGCAGGGCAGGTCTTGCCCCACGCCAAAGAGCCGCCAGTTTGTACTGCCATCAGGGTATCTGCCGATGGAGCGGTCGTTTACATCCAGATCCGTCTCTGCCGTCCAGGTGAAGCTATCGATGATGGTAGTGCCGTCAGATGAGATCAGATACACGCTATCTGCGCCACCGCCCAATTTGTCATTAATATGCAGGGGACCTTGATCCATGTCTTCATCAAACCACACGATCAGATAGCCGTGGGGCGGGATGGTGGTGATATCCGGATAGCCGTGGGGGATCTGGGTCCAGGCGTCGATGCCGTTGCCATAGTGATTATCCGTCATATACATGCCTGCGATATCCACGGGGTAAGAGTTGGGGTTGTAAAGTTCCACCCAGTCATCGGCTTCGCCAAAGGGATCGGGGAAGGAGGCGTTTTTTGCCATGATTTCATTGATCACGATCTCGCCTGTGGTGGAGGCGACGGGGATGGTGAAGAATTCATATTCCGCACGAGGAGGGAAGAACATGCCCTGGGCACTATTTTCTGCCCAGAAAAAGTATTCGATATCACCGGTGGAGACGGGGACGCCCACGCCATAGACGCCATCACCTGCTGCGCCATCACCATGCAGCCCATCGTCATACATCTCATGATAGGCAAAGGAGCCCTTGGAGATCTGTCTGATACCCAATTGCACATAATCTGCGTCACTTATAACAGCGGTGAATTGCACGGTGTCTCCGGGCTGGATATCCTGGGAGTGCTCTTGTGAAATGAGCGTGGGGACGACACCGGCAAAGGCGCCGTGGCCAAGCAGAAAGGTGCTGCGCCCATTCATCAATTGGGTGATGCCGGGCACCACCACGCCGGGGAAGCCAAATACACCGGATACCTGGTTGTTGAGGTTGTTTTCAAAGTGGGTGTAGCTGTACAGATAATTGGGGTCTGCCTGCACGTGTGGCTGGCAGATGGCCTGAAGCTGGGCGCCGCGGGTGGCATACCAGCCGTTGATAAAGTTCTCCTCTATCATGGTGCGCATGTGGGCGATATACATCTTTTTGTAGCGGGGGTTGCTAAGCACGTTTTTGAGCAGGAGGAAGGTATTGCTGGTGGAATTGCGCAGAGGATTGAGCTGTTGGCTTTGCGAAACGGAAGTGCTCATAAATCCACCAAACGACATATTCAAATCCCAAAGCAGTGGGTTGATCCTGCCATCGCGATCACAAAAGAGATAGAAATTGTGAAACATATTGATGGGGGAATCCAGATTGACCAGGAGGTTATCAAACACACACATCCACAGGTTTTGATCCACATTCATCACCTCGGCAATATCGGCAGGATTGTGTTGCAGGGTATATGTAAAATCGAAGAGGGTATCCCATCCTGTGCTGGATTTGAGGGCATAATAATTTTGATAGGAAGTGGGGTCGTCTCCCAAATATCCCCACACGGTGACGGCATTCATCGTGTTGGTATCGCATTTGAAGCGGGGTTGCCCTGCGGTGTGAAAGTGTTCGTTCATAAAGTAGGCATCCACATCCTGTACGGAAGTATAGACACCTATCAATACATCGTTTACATACAGGTTTGCATAGTTTGCCCTGCAGGCTGGCATATATTTGCGGGCAATCTCGTAGGAAAGCGTCTCCCTCACAAAAGATGGATCAAAATAGCCATTTGCCAGCTTCAGGGTGCCATAGGGTCCCAAAAGCTGTCCGGGGATGATGTGATCCAGTTTGATATTGAAGGGGTTTTTGATGCGGTTTGGGCTGTAAGAGCTGTTTCCCTTGAAGCGCACGCCCCCGCTGTCGAAGGGCACACCGTTGATCACGGCATTGCCCACCAGCCGCTCCTTTCCCTGGGCATAGAGATTCTTGAGGATTTGCCTCCAATTGTCTTGGGCAAAGTAAAGACGGATTTCATTTACCGTGTCGATGTCGTAAAAATCTTGGGCTGCGAGGGCTGTTGATATAGCCAAAAATACCAACAACAGACTTAGACACTTGCGCATTTAACCTCCTTGGTTACAGCGATGTAAGCGGTTTTCAAGAATGGGTGTAACGGCCTATTATCTGATTAGTACAGTATGTATGGTAATGTTTAATTTTCTTGCCTTGATGTCAAGAGTTTTATGTATTTGGCAGACCGCTACTGAAAACTGCCAAACCATCCTGTCTTAAAATATAGGTTAATGGAAGGGCTGGTTTTGGTATCTTGGCGGAACGTTGCCTGTTTGATACCGTTGTGATGTGGTTGCGATACCCAGCGATTTGCTGGGAGAGGCAACGGCATCGCAAGGGCATCTCATAGGGAAGGAGAGAAGGTCCCTATAAATGTATGTGGCTATTTTGGGTCTGACAATATCAAGTATCAGAAGCGCAACGAGGTATCCGGCTCAAAGAGGAGGAGCAACGGGGGTAAATTATTGGTAGAGGAAGCGCTTAATCTTTTGCGTGGGTGTTTTTTCGAAGGGTTCTATTTGTTGGATGAGGTTGTTGATGCGGGCAAAGGATGCCACATTGTGGTTTATGTGTCCGCGCAGGTTTTCCAGATATTTACTGATAAAGCGTTCTGCCTGTTTGGTGCCCATCTTGTTCAGATGATATTGGGCATCCAGGATTTCGGCATTCAAAAACACTCTGCCGATGATCTTGCCATTTGATTGGTAGACAAGTGATTCCAACACGCCTTCGTCATCATTGAGGCGGGCTTCCAGGTCTTCCGGATAGATATTTTCCCCGGTGGCTGCCACGATCACATTCTTGCTGCGACCCTTGATATACAGATAGCCGCGCTTCATGCGTCCCAAATCTCCGGTGCGGAAGAATCCATCTTCGGTAAATGCTTCCTCGGTGCGCACTTTATCCTTGTAATAGCCCATCATCACGGTATCGCCTTTCACTTGAATCTCACCGATGCCCGTCTTGGGATGAGGGCTGTCGATGCGCACCTGCAGGGTATCCAGGATCACGCCGGTGGAGCGGAATTTTACCACAGCGGGAGTGCAGCCGGCGATGAGCGGGGAGGTTTCCGTAAGCCCATAGCCGATGGCATAGGGGAAGTTTGCTTCATAAAGGAATCGCTCCACCTCTTCCGAGAGCAATGCGCCGCCGATGCCAAAAAAGTGAAGGGCACCGCCGAAGGTTTTCATCAGTTTTTTGCCGGCGACCTTGTGCAGCATCTTGCGCAGTGGGGGTATCTTATACATTTTGCGCATCAGCATATTGCTGTTGAGCTGGGGATAAATCTGGATTTTGAAAATCTTTTCGATGATGAGGGGCACGGTGAGCATCATCGTGGGGCGTATCTTCTGCATGGCGGGGATGAGCACCCTTGCCGTGGGGGGCTTATCGAGGTAATACACGCAGGAGCCCTGCATCATGGGGATGATAAAGCCGATGGTGCATTCATAGGTGTGGGGCAAGGGCAACACGGAAAGCAGACGGTCGTTTTCATCCACTTTTTGGATGCCCATGGTGATGTGGGCGTCGTAGACCAGGTTTTTGTGGGAAAGCATCACGCCTTTGGTGTTGCCAGTGGTGCCGGAGGTGTACACAATGGCTGCCAAATCGTTTTCCTGAGGATCGGAATCAATCAGCCCCACGGCTTTGAGCGCCTTGCCGCGCAGGATGCTAAATTGTTTTTTGCCCATTTGGATCAGGCTCTTCACCTTGTCTTGAGACAGGGGATCCTGGATTGGCTCAAATGAATCCAAAAGCACCAGCTGGGGCATGGGGTCCAGATCGGAATAGCCTATCTTTTCATACTGTAAAGAGGAGACAAAGACCATCTTGGAACCGCTGTGGCGAATGATGTGCAGGATTTCATTGATATGAAAATCCACCAATATTGGCACCACCACCGCTCCCATGGAGGTGATTGCCAGATAGGCAACTCCCCATTGGGGCATGTTTTGACTCAGGATTGCCACTTTATCACCCTTTTCTATGCCATTTTCACGCATCAACCCCACCACCTCATCTATGCGTTCGCGCAATTCGTTGTAGGTGATGGGCTCATCATCCACCCAGGAGAGGGCGGGACGTTTGCCGTATGCTTTGCAGGTACGGTCTATCAATGCTTTAAGGGTAAAGCGTTCCAAATCTTTCATTTAGTCATCCTTTCGCTGCTGCGATACTTACCATTTTGTTGGGGATCACGATTACTTTTTTTACCACGAAGCCTTCCAGGGTACGCTGGACGTTTTCCACGTTCAAGGCATGGGTCTTCAGCTCTTCTTCATCAATATCGGGCGCTACTTCCAGCTTGCCGCGCAATTTGCCATTCACCTGCACCACATAGGTGATGAGGTCGCGGGTTAGCCAGCGCTCTTCATACTGTGGCAAGCCAACCTCATGCAGCAGCTGGGTATAGCCCATCATCTCCCACAGCTCTTCGGCAATATGGGGGGCAAAGGGATACAGCATCAGGGGGATGCTGCGGCAGGCAGAGGCAAATGTGGCAAGGGCTGCACCTTCCAAACCAGAGGGGTCTTTGATTGCCGTGCAGTGGTTAAGGTGTTCCATCACGGCGGCGATGGCGGTGTTGTATTGCATCCGCTGCAGGCTGTCATCCAGCCATTTCTTTACCGCTTGGTGGGTGCTGTAAAGCAATTCCTTATCTTTGGCATCCAGGGCTTCCAAATCCTGCTGGCTCACGGATATCTGCAGGCCTCTTTGGATGGCATCCCGGTTGCCACTGATCAAACGCCAGATACGGTTCAAAAAGCGGTAGGCACCCATGATGCCGTCGTCGCTCCATTCCACATCCTTATCTGGAGGAGAGGCAAACAACAGGAACACCCTCAGGGTATCGGCGCCAAACTTTTGGATGATATAGCTGGGATCCACCACATTGCCTTTGGATTTGCTCATCTTGGCACCGTCTTTCAGCACCATGCCCTGGGTGAGCAATCTCTGGAAGGGCTCGTCTGCTTCCAGCCATCCCAAATCACGCATGAATTTGCCGATAAAGCGCGCATACAGCAGGTGCATCACGGCATGCTCGATGCCGCCAATGTATTGATCCACCGGCATCCAATAGCTGGCTTTGGCGGGGTCAAAAGGCTGGGTGCTATTGTGAGGATCAGCATAACGCGCATAATACCAGGAGCTATCCACGAAGGTATCCATGGTGTCTGTCTCCCGCTGGGCATCGCCTCCACAGCCGGGGCATTTTACATTC
This sequence comes from Candidatus Cloacimonadota bacterium, assembly GCA_012522935.1. Lineage (GTDB taxonomy): Bacteria > Cloacimonadota > Cloacimonadia > Cloacimonadales > Cloacimonadaceae > UBA3900. The sequence goes on from JAAYJN010000010.1 coordinate 17,381, forward strand.
AGCCATTCAGGCACAGAAAGCAGGGGATTGGAGGTGGTTTTGCCCACCTGCACGTTCTCTGGCAGCTCCACAGGCAGGTCTTCATCAGGAACCAGCACCACTCCACAGGAGGGGCAGTGGATGACGGGGATGGGCGTTCCCCAATAGCGTTGACGGGAGATGCCCCAATCCCTGAGGCGATAGCTGCTGGAGACCTGTCCATAGCCTTTTTCTTCTATCAGTTTGGAGATGGCTTCCTTGGCTGCCTCGCTATCCATTCCGTCAAAGGGGGCGCTATTTGCCATGATTCCAGGCTCTATGTAGGCTTCCTCCATGGTGGCTACGTCCAGGTTTTGCTCTGGATTTTGGATCACCACCTGGATGGGAATGTCATACTTGCGGGCAAATTCAAAATCTCGCTGATCATGGGCAGGCACAGCCATCACGGCTCCCGTGCCATAATCCATCAGCACATAATTGGTAATCCAAATCTGTATCTTGCTGCCGTTGAGGGGGTTTATGCAATGTCTGCCGCTAAAGATGCCTTCCTTGATGGTATCAGCAGCGCTGCGGCTGATCTTGTCTTCATTTATCACTTTATCACAGAAGGCGCGCAAAGCGGTGTCTTGAGGATTCTCCGCCAGCCACTTTTGCACCAGAGGATGCTCCGGCGGCAATGCCATGAAGGTGACGCCATACACAGTATCCGGGCGGGTGGTGAATACACTGATGGGGCTGCCGTCTTCCTGGAGAGGAAAATCTATGCGCGTGCCTTCGCTCTTGCCAATCCAATGCCTTTGCATCTGTATCACGCGCTCGGGCCAATCTATCATTTTGGAAAAGTCCAACAGTTCTTCCGCATAATCCGTAATGCGAAAATACCATTGCTCCAGCTCTTTCTGATTCACCTCGCCATGACAGCGCCAACAGCGCCCTTCATCCACCTGCTCGTTTGCCAATACGGTCTGACAGGCTTCACACCAGTTTTGGAACGAACGCTTGCGATAAACCAAGCCCTTCTCGTATAGTTTCTTAAAGAGATACTGTCCCCAGTGGTAATAATCCGGACGGCAGGTGCTCACCTCGCGCTCCCAATCCAAACCAAAGCCCATGGAGTCAAATTGACTGCGCATGGAGGCTATGTTTTCCTCCGTGGTGATGCGGGGATGGGAGTTGTGTTCGATGGCATAGTTTTCTGCGGGCATGCCAAAGCTATCATAGCCCATGGGCTGCATCACGGCATAGCCCTGCATCATTTTGAGGCGGGAAATGGCATCACCGATGGCATAGTTTGATGCGTGCCCGATATGTAGCACTCCAGATGGATAGGGAAACATGGAAAGCACATAATATTTAGGTTTGCCGGGCACTTCCTGGGGAGAAAATATGCGCCGTTCTTGCCATGTCTTTTGCCATTTGGGTTCGATCTTATGAAATGGATATTCCATTGTGTGTCTCCAGGCTGAGGCATCAAGTGCCTTATGCCATAATGATCTATGATTGAACAATCCATAAATTTGAAAGGCGTCTTGATGTCAAGCACAATGAAAAGCTGTGCGCCGGTTATGTGATAGGCAGATTTATTTGCTTGACAGTATTCGCTGTATCCAAAATAAATGTAGAGACTGGAAATACCCTCGATAATACGCACTGGAGAATGACTTATGAAAGCCGGAAAAGACCAGCGAGTAAAATATAATGTGAGCGCCAAAGAAGCCTTTAATCTGGTATTGCGCTATGCACGAAAAAGAATACTGGAACAGATCAAATCTGTGGCATTGATTATCATTTATATGGTGCTGTTTCAGGTGTTGGTGCTCAAGATACCGCTGTATGATTCCGTTTTATTGGGCGTGGGCTTTACAATGGTTATCTTTGGCTTGGCTTTCTTTATGGAGGGATTGCTTTTGGGCTTGATGCCCCTGGGAGAGGTGTTGGGCATCAGGCTGCCAGCCAAGACGAATCTGGCAACCATCCTCATCATTGGCTTTATCTTGGGCGTGGGCGCCACTTTTGCAGAGCCCGCCATCGGAGCTCTCAAAATGGCAGGCGCCAGCATCAATGCCTGGAGTTCCCCACTGCTTTTCCTCTTTCTCAATCGTTTTTCACACTACCTGGTTTATGCCATTGGCGTGGGGGTGGGCTTTGCCATGATCTTCGGCATCCTCAGGTTTCTCTACGGATGGTCTCTCAAACCTTTTATCTATATCTGTGTGCCCATCCTGCTGGCAATCTCACTTTATGCCTATTTTGATCCCAATCTAAACCGCCTCCTGGGCTTGGCATGGGATTGCGGTGCCATCACCACCGGTCCTGTAACGGTGCCCCTCATCCTGGCAATGGGGCTGGGCATCAGCCATGTTTCCAAGCGCAGCGGCAAAAACGACGGCAGTGGCTTTGGCGTGGTCACCCTGGCATCGCTATTCCCCATCATGGCTGTGATCATCACAGGCTTAGCTGTATCTCCCAAGGTGCAGGAGCCGATGTCTGAAAAAGACTTTTTCGCCTATGAAAACAAAGCCAATGCCAGCTTTATCTTGGGTGGAGAGGACAAGCTGAAAGGCTATGCCCTCTGCCAAACCACTTACGATAATTATCTGCCGCTCTTTGCGAATGATGAGGCACAGTATCAGGAATTTTGTAACAGCCTGGTGCGGGATAAAGACAAGAGACTGCAGGTATTTGGCTCGGAAAACGTATTTGAGGGCTGGCTGTTGGCTCAGGAAGATCACGATCTCAAGCTACGTTATTATGGCAGCGATGCCAAGATGGAGCAAGCCTTGGAAAGGTATAATGGCAAGGGTATGGCAGATTTCAACCCTCTGGACAAGGTGAAAAAACACTCCCGCGATGCCGCCCAAGCCATCATTCCCCTTTCCGCATTCTTGATTCTGGTGATGTTTTTGGTGCTCAGAGAGCGCTTGCCCCGTGCCGATGAAATCATCCTGGGGCTGGTCTTTGCCCTCTTGGGGATGGCAATCTTTAGTGGCGGCATAGAGATGGGACTTGCCAAAATAGGCGACCAGGTGGGCGCCAACCTGCCGGCATCCTACACGCGGATAGAGCTGCCCACAGAGCGCATCACCATCAAGGGCTTCAGCGATGACTTGGTAAACGAAGCCATCATGCCCGATGGGCGCATCCAACAATTCTTTTATTTTCATCATAAAGACGACTACCTCAGGATTCCCTACCAGGCAGACAAACACAATCGGGAACTGGGAATCTATGAACACATCCCCAGCCGCGGTCCCCTGTTTGGCGCCACAGATATGAATCTGGCAGGCCTCTTGGTGGTCCTGCTCTTTGCCTTTGTGATGGGCTATGGCGCCACCTTGGCAGAGCCGGCTCTCAACGCCTTGGGCATGGCGGTGGAAGATATCACCGTGGGCACCTTCAAAAAGAAGCTGCTCATCCAGACCGTGGCGGTGGGCGTGGGCTTTGGCATCGCCTTGGGCATGGCAAAGATCATCTGGGAGCTGCCGCTCTTTTGGATGCTGGCACCCCCTTATCTGCTGCTGCTGTTTCTCTCCGCCATTTCCAGCGAGGATTTTGTGAATATCGGCTGGGATAGCGCTGGCGTCACCACGGGTCCCATCACCGTGCCCCTGGTGCTTGCCCTGGGACTGGGCGTGGGCTCGCAATTAGGCGTGGCAGAAGGCTTTGGCATCCTCTCCATGGCTTCCGTATGCCCCATCATCTCTGTGCTCACAGTGGGATTGGTGACAAATTATAGACGCAAGGCTGCCTTACGCGCCTTTGCCCGTGAAGAATCAACTGCTCTGGGGGTGGAATCATGAACACAGCCATCAGAATCAATATCGCCATCAATAAAGCTCTCACCCGCTCTTTGACAGAATATCTGAAAAGCCTAAACATCAGAAACATCTTTGTGGAAACAGGCAGAACCTCCACCCTCAATAACGGCACGGGCTTGTTTGGGCTGCGTCCCAAGACGCCCCTGGCTTATGACCCCGTGGAGATTGTGAGCATCTTTGTACACCAATCCCTGGAAGACGATCTGATGGCAGGCGTGTTTCACACCCTTGATCTCAAAACCCCCGGCCGTGGCACCATCCAAAGCAGCGATATCACCATCATCAAGGCTCATCCCAGCTTCCAAATCTGCAGTCAATTACAGATTCCCCAGCAAATACCAGCCAGTTTTTTTACAGACCTCAGGGCGATCGCCTGTGTGGTGCAGCGTGGCGAAGGCGATGCCGTGGCGCGTGTTTCTCTCAAGGCAGGCGCCAGTGTGCCCGTCACCACCTACGGCATTGGCGGAGGCGTGAGAGACAAGCTGGGGCTCTTGCGCATCACCATCCCGCCAGAAAAAGAGGTGATAGACCTCGTAATGAGCAAATACGACATCGATTCCGTGATGGAAATGTTTATTTCCGAAGCCAAGCTGGATGCACCCGGACGCGGCATAGCCTATATCCATCCCATCCGCAAAGGAACCGTGAATACCCGCATCTCCCGCAAGAGAGCCGAACAAGCCGCCAATATGGAACAGATGATCTCTGCCATTGATTCCATAGTGGGAGGCGTGGAATGGCGCAAAACCAGATTGGAACAGGAAAACACCCGCATGCGCACCTTCCTCACAGACCTCGTGGAATTGATCCTGGTCTGCAGCGATGGCTTTGGCAAAAAGCTCAGCAAGATAGCCATGGAGAATGGAGCTTCCGGCGCCACCATCTGTAAAACAAGATATATCTATACTTCAGAAGAAGATTACGATAGAAACCCTCCGCGGCGCGATATCAGCAAAATGATAGTATCCCCCTCCGCCGTCCCCAAAATAACCCAGGCAATCGAAGAAGCAGGCGGTTTTGAGGATGAAGCCCAGGCTTTGCTCTACAGCCACCCGGTGTTAAAAGCCTATACATACCGGGCAAAAGAAGTAAAAAGAATATAGGGAAAGCCACCTGCCGTGCATAGGGAAATCGCCGGCAAATACGCCGTATGCCATTCATCACAGCTGATATTACACAAGGGCTCAAGGTAGGACTATAAAGGCATTCCGTGCTTTATAAACAAGGGCATTGATACGAATCCACAAAAGAAATCCAAAAAACTTATAATAACGCACTCTTTTTTATTGACAAAAATAATATGAATTGTTATAAGTGTCCCACCCTTAAGGAGGATATAATGGATAGAATTTTTATGTTCTTATCGGTGTTGCTTGCCTGTTTTAGCGTGGCTGCTGTGCAGGCGGTGGATTATGATTCTTTCACTCTTGAAGAGCTCTCTGTTTTGGCTTCACAAGATAACGATGCCATAGCTCAGACACATTTGGGAAAGATGTATTATTATGGTTTTGACGTGGAGCAGGATTCCCAGGAAGCATTCAAATGGTTCTCCATGGCGGCAGATCAAAAACATCCGGAAGCCATATTCAAACTGGGTGAAATGTATATCTATGGCAATGGCGTGGAGCAAGACGAAGAAGAAGGACTCAAAAGGTATTTTTTGGCGGCCGAACTGGGTTATGACGAGGTTCAGAATCTATTGGGAATAATGTATGAAATCGGGGATATGGTGGAGCAAAGCTACGAACAAGCCTGCCATTGGTATTCCCTGGCAGCCCAGCAAGGGGATTTGGCAGCCCAATACAAGCTGGGAGAGTTGTATTACTTTGATGATTATGATCTGCAAGATTTTGCAGAGGCTCGGAAATGGTTCCTAATGGCTGCTGATCAAGGGCTTTCGGATGCTCTATATTATTTGGGAGAAATGTATGAGCACGGCTATGGCATGGAGCCAGACATAGAAACAGCATATATGTACTATCTTCTTAGCTCGGATTACGCCAATGAGGTAGAGCTTGAAGATTTCTTTGATGACCCTGAATTGATTAAAATAGAACTAAGCCCCCAACAACGTAAAAGGATTATCGACCAAGCCCGTGAATGGATGGAAGAAAGAGGATTTTTATAGGTTCCAGAAGCTTTCCACCTAAACAGGTTTCAGGTGCCAGGTTTCAGTGCAGCGGCGAAACGCCGCTCTCCTCTGACACCTGCTCGCGCAGCGAGCTCCTTAAAGAGTCTCGGAAGAGTCGATATTTCCGGTCAACTCCTGCTGTCCCCTGTCCCCTGGGCGCTTCGCGCCCATTAGCCACCCTTGTCTCACCCTTGCTTAGACAAAGGAGAGACAAGGGTGGTTAACAGGGAAGAAGGCCGCAAGATGGCACCAAAATCCCTCCCCGCTTTCTTTTTGATTGTATTTCCCTCACGGAGTGTCTCATTTTTCGCTTGCCTAAATTGTCTGTGAAAAAATAGTGGATTTCAATGTGAAAAACAGTGCAGGGTTTGCCTGCCCTATTGGTAATATAACAAAAGAATATCCTTGGCAAAGCTTCTTGTATATTAGCTTTTTGCCATATTAGGGGAAAGATGAAACGACTTTTAATACTACTCTTGGCTTTACCGCTTGTGCTGATGGCGCAAGAGTATAGCCTGGATGAACTCATCGAACAAGGCATGCAAAATGGATGGGATGCTCAGCGCAGTCAACTGCAATTGGAGAGCAGTGCCTCCCAATTGAGCAGTGCCACTTGGAATCTGATACCGGATGCGGATTTGAGCTATGGCTTAAATTATGATCTGCATAACAAGGGCACGGGTGCAGACCTCACCAATAGCTTCAGATTCAGCATCAGCAAGACGATCAGCCTCAATGACGCCGCTTGGTTCAACTACAAGCAGGCAAAGATAGGCAAAGACAAGGCGGAGCTCACCTATGAAAGCTCCATCTCCGCCTATGCTTTCAGCGTGTTTGAGGCATATCTGAAGGTATTGAGCGCCCAAAAGCAACTGGTTTCCCTGCAGGAAAACCTGGCGATTCAAACCCGCGTGTGGCAACAGGCGCAGGTATTGAGGCAATTGGGCAAGAATACGGAATTTGACGTAAAGCAAAGCGAAATTGCCGTGATGAATTCCAATATCAGCATCATGCAGTTGGAAAATACCATCCGCTCCAATCGCGAGCAGCTCTTTGGCTTGGTTCAGGTAGAGGATGAGGGTTATCCCTTGACAGACCTGGAGGCGGCAGAGGACTATCAAATCCCAGAGCTTGATCCCGATAGCATCAACCAAATCAGAATCCTCAAGGAAGAGATCAGAAGCACAAATCTGAGCCAAAAGCAGAGTTCCTTGGGTTTTTGGCCCCATCTGAGCCTGAATTACAGCCTGGTGCGCAACGCCGGCGGTGATAATTTTGCCTTTGATAGATACAGCACCAATCATGGCGTATCCCTCAATCTCAGCTATTCCCTGTGGAATTACTTCCGGCAGGGAAGCAGCCACAAGCGCAGCAATATCAGCCTGCGCATGGCAGAGCTCTCACTTTTGGACAAAGTGGATGACATCCGCCGCCAATATCAAAACGCCAGTCAGGAGCTGGAATATCTGATCCGCCTGGATGAATTGTATCAGGAAAAGCTGGATCAATCCAGCCGTCAGATCAATATCGCCGAAGAGCGCTACCGCCTGGGGCTGATCGACCTCTTGGAACTGGATAAGACCCGCACCGATTATATCGATGCCGATATTGCATACAACGCCAATCGTTATCAGATCTTGGCAAAGCAGGAAAGCCTGAACTTTCTTTTGTCTCAAAAAATCCTTGGAAAATGGTAGGAGCCATACAACAAATGAAAAAATATATCAAATACATCGTCATTGCCATCATCCTCATCGCCGTCATCTTTGGCTATATGAGCTGTCGCAAAAAGAAAAACCGCCCGGAATGGCGTACAGACACCACGTCATTTGGCAATATCCGCGAAGTGGTTACCGCCACTGGCTCGCTTAATCCCTATGTTTTGGTGGAAGTGGGTACAGAGGTATCCGGAAAGATAGAAAAACTTTACAAAGACTTTAATGATAATGTGAAAAGGGGAGAGCTTTTGGCAACCCTGGATACGGAACTGCTGAGAACAGCATTGGAATCCTCACGAGCCGAACTCACCAAAGCACAGACCTCACAGGCAGAGGCAAAGCTGGATCATGACAACCTTGTGGAACTGGTAAAACACGGCATGGCAGCGGAATATGAATTGAGGAAAGCGGAATTTCGCATGCAACAAGCCCAGCAAAGCCTTGCCACTGCCAGATTGAACCTGCAGCGCGCCCAAAAGAACCTGGATAATGCCTATATCAAATCACCCATCGATGGCGTGATCGTGGGACGCAGCGTGGACGAAGGGCAGACCGTGGCTGCCAGCCTGAATGCACCCACCCTCTTCAAAATAGCCAACAACCTGGATAAAATGCAAATCACTGCCAACGTGGACGAAGCCGATATCGGCAGGATAAAAGTGGGCTTGCCCGTGGAATTTAGCGTGGATGCCTATACCACGATGGCTTTTACGGGTGAAGTGCAACAGATTCGCCTCAATCCTGTCACAGAGCAAAACGTGGTGAGCTATAGCGTGATCATCGATGCAGACAATCCCGGACGCGTGCTTTTGCCCGGAATGACCACCAACGTCACCATCATCGTCAAATCCCGTGAAAACGCGATGCGCATCCCTGAAACTGCCACCCGCTTTCGTGCTTCCAATGAATTGTGGAGCCTCTTTGGGCTGAAATGGGATGATGAATCGATGCAAAAAGAGCGTGAAAAGGCGATGGAAGAATTGCAGAAAGAGATTGCAAGCGCACGTGAAGCCCAGAGCGAAAATGCCCCGGACAATGGCGCCGCCAAGGCAGATCAAGGCGAATCTGCACCGCGCATGGGCAGGGGCGGCGGACAGGGCAGACAAGGCGGTCAGGGCGGCATGCAAGCACCTGGCGGTGGAATGCCCCCAGGCGGCCCCGGCATGATGGGCATGGGAGGCCGCGGCACCTCAATGGCATCGGTCTGGATTCTGAAAAATGATAAACCCGAGCTGCGCATGGTGCAGACAGGCATCTCCGATGGAGCCTTTGTGGAAGTAATTTCCGGCATCAAGGAAGGTGAAACCCTGATCAGCGGCGTGGTGTATAAGAATTCCAAGCAGGCCTCTCAGAGCAGTCCCATGGGCGGCCCTGGAATGAGAAGGTTCTAAGATTATGACCCAGTGTAGCCTCATCAGCACCCAAGGAATTACCAAGACCTATCAGATGGGCGAGTTTCAGGTGCATGCCCTGCGGGGAATAGACCTCTGTATCCAGAAAGGGGAATTCATTGCCATCATGGGCGCCAGCGGCAGCGGCAAGACCACGTTTATGAACCTTTTGGGCTGTTTGGACAGACCCAGCGAGGGAAGCTATGAACTGGATGGCATTGCCGTGCATAATATGAATTCGAACCAGCTCACACAGGTGCGCAATGAAAAGATTGGCTATGTATTCCAGTCCTTTTACCTTTTGCCTCGCACCACAGCATTGGAAAACGTGGAATTGCCCCTGCTTTATACCCGCCAAATGAGCAATAAAGACAGGCTGGAGCGTGCCCTGGGAGCCTTGGATACCGTGGGGCTTTCGGATAGGACAAAGCACTTTCCCAATCAGCTTTCCGGTGGACAGCAACAGCGGGTGGCGATCGCCCGTGCCATCGTCAATGATCCCGTATTCTTGTTGGCAGACGAGCCCACGGGCAATCTGGATAGCCGCACCGGAATCGAGGTGATGGCTATCTTTCAAGAGCTGCATCAGCGCGGCAAAACCATCATCCTCGTCACTCACGAACTTGAAATCAGCCAATATGCAGACCGCATCATCACTTTCCGTGATGGACTGGTGATCTCAGACAAACCCAATCCCAACCCCCGCAATGCCAAGGAAGATCTTGTCAAGATGCCTATGTTGGATGAGCTTCAGGAGTAAAATATGTCTCTCTTAGGAATCATAAAAATAGCCCTCAAATCCCTTACCCGCAATAAAACGCGCACCTTCCTCACCATGTTGGGAATCATCATCGGCGTGGCGGCTGTGATTGCCATGCTTGCCATCGGTCAGGGTGCCAAGAAGATAGTGGAAGACCAGGTGAACAGCATGGGCACAAACGTGATCATGGTATCCTCAAACTTTATGAGCCAACAATCCAACGTGCGCCAAGCCCAAGGCGGCGGCAACCTGATCAATATAGACGATGTAAACGCTGTCAACAGCGAGATAGATGGGGTGCTTTATACCTCGCCGGTGTATAACTCCTGGGGACAGCTGAAGTATGAAAACAAAAACTGGCGCAGCGGCATTACAGGCGTGGGCGTGGATTACTTTCTCATTCGCGGCATCACCGCTGTGGAAGGGGATTTGTTTTACAATTCCGATGTGGAAAACGGCACCAAGGTGTGTGTGATTGGCAAAACCGTGGCAGACAACCTCTTTGGTGATATCGATCCCGTGGATAAGATCATCCGCATCCGCAATATCCCCTTCACCGTGAAAGGCGTGATGAATTCCAAAGGCGAAAACGTGATGGGTATGGACCAGGATGATATCGTGCTGGCTCCTTATAGCACCGTGGAAACGAGGCTTTTGGGAGGACGCTGGAGATTTATGACCATGATGGTCTCCGCAGAATCCAAAGACCGCATCCAAGTGGTGCAGCAAGATATCCTCAACCTCCTGCAAAGCCGTCACCGCGGCACCACCAGCGAGGAATTTATGGTGCGCACCCAGACAGACGTGGCAGAAACCGCCAGCAGCGTATCCGATACGATGACCGTGCTGCTTGCCAGCATCGCCGGAATCTCGCTCCTTGTGGGAGGCATCGGCATCATGAATATCATGCTGGTATCCGTTACCGAACGCATCAAAGAAATCGGCATCCGCATGGCTGTGGGAGCACACAAGCGTGACGTACTCATGCAATTCATCATCGAAGCCGTCACCATCAGCATCTTAGGCGGCATCCTGGGCATCCTGCTGGGCTTGGGAGCCACCTCCCTCGTGGGCAAATATATGCAGTGGAGCGTGACCGTCACCTCCTTCAGTATCTTCCTCTCCGTGGGATTCTCCTGTGCCATCGGCATCTTCTTTGGCTGGTATCCTGCCCGCAAGGCTGCCAATCTGGACCTCATCGATGCCCTCAGATACGAGTAATTATCTATAAGAGATTGATACAAAGAGGACCTATGAAGCGCTGGCAGCTCGCTCTTGCCCTTGTCTTGGCTTGCAGCTTTTTGGGTGCCGCAGCCCGCAAACCTGCCGCTCCCATCGCAGCCCGCCGCCAGCACAGCCAAACCGTCCATGGCGTTACTCTGGAAGACCCCTGGGCATGGCTGGCTGATAGGGAAGACCCCCAGTTGGCAAAGGTATTGAAGGCAGAGGTTAAATACGCCACTGCCTGCCTCAAGGATAGCAAAGCACTTGCCCAAGAGCTGTTTAAAGAATACAAAGCGCGCATCCCCGCCCTGGAAGAATCCCCCCATGCCCTCTCCAACGGCTATTACTATTACAATCGCCAAAGCATGCGCCAAGAGCATAGCGTCTATTATCGCCGTCAAAACGTGGCCAATGCCCCTGAAGAGCTGCTGATGGACGTGAATAAGCTTGCCAAGGGGAAGAGATACTTTGATCTGGATATCTTCAGCATCAGCCCTGATAATCAGCTTTTGGCATACAGCACGGATGAGAGCGGTGCGGAGGTTTATCGCCTCTGGATAAAGGACTTGAAGACGGGCAAGACCAGAGACCTGAAGCTGGATTATATCTCAGACTTTGTGTGGCAAGCCGATAGCCGCCATGCCCTTGTCATCCTGGATAACGAAATCATGCGCAGCAACCGCTGTTACCGCCTGGATACCAGCACTGGCGAGCTGCAGCTGCTTTATACGGAGGAAGACCCCGCCTTCAACTTAGGCCTGTATAAATGGGGAGATAGAGAACGCATATTCCTGAGCGCCGGCAGCAAGAACGATAGCGAGGTGTGGCAAATAGCCTGGGACGACCTCTCCGGCAGCTTCCGCCCCATCGCCGGCAGACAGCCCAACCTGAAATACAGCGCCACCATCCACAATGGGGATATGTATTTTTATACCAATAGATGGAATCCGGATTACAGCATCGGCTGGTGCCCGCTGGATACCTGTGGTTATGAAGGCTGGCAGGAGCTGATTCCCAGTCCCCAAAGCTATTCCCTGCAGGATTTTACCCTCTTTACAGATCATATCGTGGTTAATTATATGTATGCCGGACACAATCAATTGGCAATCTATGACCGCCATGATGCCCGGCTGCTCCACGAGATTATCCCCGCTGAACCCTCCGATCTGGGGTTGTGGAACAACCCCGATCCCAGCGCACCTACCTTCAATTACTACCTGGAAAGCTGGCTGCGCCCCTACCAGATCTTCTCCCACAGCTTTGCCACCCATGCAGACAGCCTCTATTATAGCGCAGTTTCCCCCACGGGCTACGATCCGGAAAACTACGTCAGCACATCCATATCCTATCCGGCACCCGATGGCACCCTCATCCCCCTCACCCTCATCCACAAAAAGGACCTGCCTCCAGCACCCAATCCTCTGTGGCTCAATGGCTACGGCGCCTATGGTGATGTGGAAAGCCCCTGGTTTTCCCGCTCCCGTCAATCCATCCTGGATAGAGGCGTAATCTGGGCAATGGCACATGTGCGCGGTGGAGGCGAGATGGGACAGGCGTGGCACGACGGGGGGCGCATGCTGAACAAGAAAAACAGCTTTATGGATTTCACCGCTGCCGTGGAATACCTCATCTCCCAAGGGATCACCGCCCCGGATAGGATCCTCATCGAAGGCGGCAGCGCCGGAGGATTGTTGATGGGCGCCGTCACCAACCTCATTCCCACCCGCGTCAAGGCCGTGATTGCCGATGTTCCCTTCGTGGATGTGATCAATACGGTGTTGGATGAGGAGCTGCCCCTCACCGTGGGCGAATATAAAGAATGGGGAAACCCCGCCAACCCCGATGAATTTCACTATATGCTCAGCTACAGCCCCTATGACAACGTGCGCCCCGCCGTATATCCCCAAATGCTGATTTCCAGCGGCTGGATGGATTATCGCGTGGGCTATTGGGAAGGGCTCAAATGGGCGCAAAAGCTGAGGGCAAACAACCTGGGTAATTCCCAAATAATCTATCTGTTACAAAAGGATGAGGGTCACACAGGCAGTGCCCAGCGCCTGCAAGTATTTCGCAACTTGGCCCAAAGCGTGGCGTGGGGACTATATTGGATCATTCCAGGGAGGGATAAATGATAAAACCAAGGCTTAACCACAGTTGGCTTGCCCTGCTCTTGCTCTTGATAATGGGGCAATTGAGCGCAAACGACGCTTTGCACACCGCCTTACAGCAACACCTAACATCAAGTCAGGTGGCGGGCTCCACCCTGTCTTTTGCCCTCTGGGAGCCCACTTCCCCGGAACCGGTATATGCATATCATGATAGTCTTTACGTGATCCCCGCCTCTGTACACAAGATATTTACCGCCGCCACAGCCTTGCACCACCTGGGACAAGATTATCAGTGGCATACCACGCTGGCTTATCAGGGAAAGCTGGTAAGAGGCAGGCTGGAGGGGGATTTGCTGGTTATCGGCGGAGGGGACCCCACCTGGAATGAAGACTACTGGGAAAACGGTGCCAAACAGTTGTTTCAAAACTGGGCAGATTCCCTGTTGACGAGGGGAATCACCCACATCGAGGGCAACCTGATAGCCAATGTATCCCACTTTCCCACGCGGGAGTATAATCCACATTGGGACAAAGATGACCGCCCTTATTACTACGCACCAGCCGTCAGCAGCCTCCCCTTCAATGCCAATCGCATCATCCACCAATTTGAGGCTGGCGACAAGGCTGGAGACCCGGTAAAGATCAGCGTTATAGACGATTATGAATACTTTACCGTGGAGAATAGCCTTACAACCGGCAAACCCAACAGCCGCCTCAATACCTGGGCTGTTCCCCTGGCGGATTCGCTGTCCTACACCCTGATGGGCACGGTTCCTGCCAATACCAAGGCAGTGGAAAAGCTCGCCCTGCGCCGACCCGAATACTTTGTTATCAAGGAATTCAGGGAAGTATTGGAGCAAAATGGCATCAGCGTGGCAGGGCAAATCCTCGTCCAAGGGAATGCAGTGGATTATGACCAATTGGAGCTGCTCTTTGTGCAGGATTCCCCCCATCTGAATAGCGTGGTGAGCCAGATGGTGAAGACCAGCTCAAACTTTCTGGCAGAAAGCATTTTGCACAGCCTGGCTGCCGATTATGATGAAGCCTTGAGGCAAGTGGGCAACACGCTGCAAGAGCTGGGTGTGGGCATGCAAAACTTCCGCTTTCAAGATGGCTGTGGGCTGAGCCGAGACACCAGACTGAGCACCCGCGAAATCGGCGCCTTGCTCTATCATGCACGGATTCAGCCTTGGTTTGACGCCTTTTTCTCTGCCTTGCCCATCTCCGGCGTGGATGGCACACTATCCAATCGTATGCAAGATAACAAGGTAAAGGGAAGGGTGTTTGCTAAAACAGGCGGCATGACAGGTATCAGCACCATGGCGGGATATATCCAGCACTCCGATGAACGCCTCCTGGCATTTGCCATCCTCAATTCCGGCTTCAAGAATTCCGCCCATATCCGCCAGTGGCAGGATGAACTGTTGGGCATTTTGTGTGAGATGTATTAGATAGGCGCACGCTGCGCGTGCCTTAGGGTTCAGGGAACAGGGGCCAGAAGACAGCGCTTCGCCAATGCAAAGTCTATTTTCAATTAGTAAAATCCTTGTAATTAGGGGTTACAAAAGCGTCAGCGGCTTCACAACAGTGCGAAGCACGCTCAACTTGAGCAAAGCGAATCTCAACCGTGAACGAAGTGAGCACTCAACTGGTGCTCTTAGCGCCTCTCAACGCTTGCACAGCGAGCCCCCCTGTCCACTGTTCCCTTGCTTGCGCAACGCGCCCAACATTTTACTCTTGACACAATTATGCACTCATATTTATGTAGCTTTAGGGTTCACATTATGAATCCAATTCAAACATAAGGAGAATGCACATGCAGAAAATTACCTTGCTTGTGCTGCTGATTGCCATCAGCACATTCAGCATCCCTCTTTTTGCCGGAGGCTTTGCGCTTTCCGGTGTAGGTTCGCGTTCCACAGCCATGGGAGGTGCCTTCCGCGGGCTCTCCGATGACGCCACCGCCATGTATTGGAATCCAGCCGGCCTGGCTTTCCAGGATGGAATGTCTATATCTTTGGGCGGCACCTTTATCATGCCCTCAGCAAAATGGGAAAACCCCGGAGTCCCCACTCTGCGCCCGGGAGAAACCGAATCCGAGAAGAATCTCAAAGCCATTCCCAGTGTTTTCCTCACTATGGCCAAACATCCCAAACTCAAGTATGGTCTTGGTATGTATGTCCCTTACGGTTTGGGCAGCAGCTGGGATCTTTATGAGACCAATCCCGGGCTCATCGGTGCAGCAGATTTCCCCAAGAATGAGACCTCCAGCAGCATCACCATTTTTGACCTCCATCCCACTATTGCCTACCAGATTTCACCCAAGGCTTCCGCAGGATTGGGCGTGAGCCTGATGTATGGAACCATTGATATGGCAAAGTTTGGGGAAAGTTCATACACTCCCCTCTACCTGCTGACAACCACCGATATATCCGGCAAAGGAATGGGCATTGGCGCCAATTTTGGTTTCCTCTACAAGCCCCAGGATAACCTCAGCCTTGGCTTTAGCGGCAAAATCCCCTCCAGCATCAAGATGGAAGGCGATACCAAAATCACGAACTATGGCGTTCAGCAAGCAGCCTTGGGCAATACCATTGATACTGAAACCACCCTCAAGCTTCCCGCCGAAGCAGGCATTGGCGCATCCTTCAAATGCATGCCAAACCTGATCCTGAACCTGGATTATGCCTATACGATGTGGAGCAGCCTGGACAAAGTGGTTTTGAAGCTCAAAACTTCCGCTGGCACAGTGGAAAACGACATGGTTTTTGATTGGGAAGACACCTCCCGCATCAGCCTTGGTGCCGAGTATGCCCTGGGTGCCGATAAGATCCGCTTGGGCGGATATTGGGAGCAAAGCCCCGTTCCGGAATCAACCCAAACCCCTGCCCTGTCTGATATTGGCGATAAAATCAGTGCCAACCTTGGCTGGGGACGCAAGTTTGGCAGCATGGGCCTGGATTTGAACTTCCAATATGTCAGTTTTACCCAAAGGGAAGTGACAACCCCCACTTTGGACAACCTTCCCGGCGTTTACAACGCCCAATCCCTCTCTGGCAATATCGGTCTCAGCTGGGATTTCTAAACCCCAAAGACTAATTCAAGAAAGGCGGCTTCATAGACTTGATGCCGCCTTGTTCTATGTAAAAATCTCTATGTACTATTTGAGGTGCACAATCTTGGTGCTGCTGCCGGCTTTACCCTGTTTGGCAGTGATGATATAGATGCCGGAGCCCAGCGTCTTGCCATGTGCGTCCTTACCATCCCAGCTCAGCTGTATCTCTTTGCCGCCGGTTTCGTTATACAGGCTGCGCACCAGCTGTCCGCGCAGGTTATAAACGCTCACTTGTACGGGTTGGGAGGTGTCTTTCACGCTTAGGGAAATCCGGGTGGAACCTGCAAAGGGATTGGGATAGGGATTGCCAAAGCGCAGTGCGGGCACGATGTTTTGGTTGGGATCATCGCCATCGCCTTCTTTGAATACGTTCGCAAACGCATACCTCACCAGGTCCTTAGCCTGCTGTGCCTGCATATTGTAGAGGGGATAGCTGAGGGTAATCGCCTTGCCCTCGCCATATTCGTTGTAAATGCCCACCGCCATTCCATTCAGTCCGCCCTGAGGGGTGTCGTCCTCAAAGTCGTTGCCATAGCCATAGATAGCGGTGGCGTGGTCTGCCACTTCCATCCCCTCGATATTGATGAGGTGATAGTTCAGCGGGGCGATGCTCTTATCCGGATCCACCTCCAGCAAGGGGTATCCATCCACCAGCGGCACTGCCTTTAGAAAGCGCGCCGCATTGGCATAATCCACCCCGGATATGCCCAGGGCGCTATTCACCCAATTATCATCATCAAAACTGGCGGGATAGCCGGCATTCATCGCAAACGCCATGCTGGGATAATAGAAGCTGAAGAGGATGTTGCCGCCATTGGAGATATACCGATCCAGCACCTGCTGTGCTATCATGGGCTGGGTGTGGGTGAAGAGGTCGTTGATATGCCAGAGGATGGAGGAATAAACGCCGATATCAGCCAGACGCAGAAAGCTGGGCAAGTGTGCCAAATCCAGCGTATCATATTCAAAATCACCCAGGGCAAATCCGTAGAATTCATCCACCTCCTCATCGGTGGGCTGGGAGGGTGTGGCGCCGGTATAGCCGGTGGTTTCATCGATGACCAGGATGCCCTGATCCATGCTCTGCGGCCGGCTGGCCACCTGCAGCGTGGGCTGGCTGAGGTTGCCATCCTCATCCTCCGCTTTCAGTGTATAGTAATAGAAGTGCCGTCCACCCTGCACGTCCGTATCCAGATAGCTGTGCTCTTCTTTGTCAATAAACGCCAATACTGCCCCTTCCTCCCCTGCCTGTTGGGAGCGGTATAGATGATAGCCGGTTAGGTCGGTTTCCTGATTGGGCGTCCAGTTGAGGGTGATGCCATCCGTCTGGGGGATGTCATAAAACTCCAGTGGCATCTGGGGAATCACGTATGGCGTGCCCACTCCGTAGAGGCGATAGCTCTCGTTGCCCTTGTCGTCAACGCAGCTTACCCCCACATAATATGCCTGCCCTTCTTCCAAACCATTGATTGTGCATGAATTGCCTGTCACCTCGATGTGGCCGCTGAGATTGTATTGCTGGATGCCATAATAGAGGTGATAGGAGCTCACGAGCGGGTCATCCGGCGCAGTCCACTGCACGTAGAGGCTCTGCCCATCCCCCGCATCATACACCTGCACGGTATCGGGTGCGGAAGGCATATCTGCAAAGGAAGCCGCCACCGCCACAGAGGCTTTGATCACTTCCGCGGCATACAGCGGATCGGTATTTATCACCAAATCGTTGGAAGAGTGATAGTAGGGGCAAAACTCCTCTTCAAAGAAATAGATTACGTTGTAGCCCTGCTGCCAGAAGGGAAAGCTATCGCTGCTGCCACTGTTGAGGCTGCCAAAGAAGGCGCCCAAACTGGTGTAATTCTGCGTGATTTCGGAGGTAAACATGCTTTGCTCCATACTGCCGGCATAGGGCATCAGCATCACTTGCCAATTACCGGGGGAAGCGGTGTTGTGGGCTATCATATCATGATTGATCATCAGCCGGATATTCAGGTCGTTCTCCTTTGCCCAGGCGGCATAAGCCCGGGAGCCCCACAGCCCAAACTCCTCCGCGGCAAAAGTCATAAAACGGATGGAAGAGCGTGGCTGGTATCCATATTCCATCATCACCCTCGCCATTTCCAGGGTGGCAACTGCTCCGCTGGCGTTGTCATCAGCGCCGGGTGCGCTTTCATAGGGATTGCCATGGTTATTGGTGGAATCGTGATGACCACCCACCACTATGTATTGCTCCGGGAAAAGGCTGCCGGGCAGGGTGGCAATCACGTTGTATTGGGTGGTATTATTCCATTGGAAAGGGAAGAGCTGCACGTCCGTGAGCCCTAAGGAGAGGTATTTGTCGCGTATCCACTCGGCTATTTCCAAACGATTGGGCGCCAGGGCATAGCGGGTGACAAAGTCCTCCAACCCCTGCATCATCCCCTGCACGGAAGCTGGGTTTACAAGATTCAGCATCTGGGTGATTTCGCTGCGCATGAGGGAGGCATCCGCCATCTGCATTCCGTCCGCGGCAAAGCGCAGGGGCTGCAAATCCAGGATGGTAAAGGGATGGGCGGTCTGTGCACGCAGCTGGATTTCATCCAGATCACTTTGCAAGAGGAGGGCATTATCCATCTCTGTGATCTCTTTGCCAGAGCCTGGCGGCAAAGAGATGGGCTGGGCATCCAGGCTGCTGATCAGATACAGCTTTTCCGCCAGAGGGAGGGATGCCAGGCGGGTGGAAATGCCTTCATACTGTGCGCCTTTATCCATGGGGATGCCTGCCAAAATATGGTTTTGAGTGTAGTAATAAACATCAATCCCCTGTGCATCCAAAGCCTGGGCAGTGTGCCAGATATCTGTTCCATCACGTCCAGTCTCTATCTTTGCCAAATACCGCGCCTGTGTGGGCAGGGCGATCATTATCAGCCATAATACCAGTATCCATGCAGTGCGTTTCATAGTTTATATTCCTGATTCCAATAGTATTTATAATACTAGATATTAATGCAAGATTCATTCCCCGGCTTGGCTTCAAACATATCAATCCATGGCTGGAGGAATATATTTCCTGCCTCAAGCGTTCCAGCCCTTCCTCAGCCCCTTTCCCAGTCTTACAGATGGCAGATTTTTATTGACAGATAAGGGCCACTTTGGAAAGTGGCATCCACGTGGGTGATTAGCTCAGTTGGTTAGAGCGCTACGTTGACATCGTAGAGGTCACTGGTTCGAATCCAGTATCTCCCACCACCGTTAATGGGTGATTAGCTCAGCTGGTTAGAGCGCTACGTTCACATCGTAGAGGTCACTGGTTCGAATCCAGTATCACCCACCACTTTTTTTGTAAGGGCAGTGCGTCCGTTATGAGACCTAATTTTGGATTTTGAGACTAAAGGGGATAAGCTAAAGATCCCTGCATGTGGGGGAACCTATGTCTCCACCCAATGCAAAATAAAGATATAAAGAGGAACCAATGAAAATACTGGTGCTGAATTGCGGAAGCTCTTCCATCAAATACCAACTCATCAACATTACCAATCAAGACGTTTTGGCAGAGGGCATCGCAGAACGGATTGGCGAAGACATTGCGTTGTTTACCTTCAAAACACCCACTTTTGCCAAAAAGAAACAAAAAATGGTGATTGATGATCACGAAAAAGGCTTGCAGCTGATCTTGGACGCCCTTGTGGACGAAAACAACGGTGTTATCAGATCCCTGAACGAAATCGATGCCGTGGGACACCGCCTGGTGCATGCCGGCGAACACTTTTCCGATGCCGTGGTGGTGACCGAGGAAGTGGTGGACGTGATGAAGCGTTGTATTTCCCTGGCACCTCTGCACAACCCCGCCAATCTCAAAGGCGTGGAAGCCGTAACCAAAAGCATGCCCCAAGTGCCCCAATGCGGCGTATTCGATACGGCTTTTCACCAGACGATGCCGCCCCAAGCTTTCCTCTATCCCCTGCCTCTGGAATTTTATAATACCCACAAGATCAGACGCTATGGCTTCCATGGCACATCCCATCAATATGTAAGCATGAAAGCTGCAGAGTTTTTGGGACGCAACCTGGAAGACCTCAAAATCATCGCCTGCCACCTGGGCAATGGCGCCTCCATCACTGCCATCGATGGCGGCAAATCCATCGATACCTCCATGGGGCTCACCCCGCTGGAAGGCCTGGTAATGGGCACCCGCTGTGGTGATATCGATCCCGCCATCCCCATCCATATGCAGACCCAATTGGGGCTCAGCGTGGATGAAGTGAATGCCATTATGAACAAAAAGAGTGGCATGTTAGGCCTTTCCCACGTGAGCAACGATATGCGCGTGATCGAAGAAGAGATAACGGAAAACAAAAACCCCGCCGCCATTCAGGCATTTGATGTGTATTGCTATCGCATCAAAAAATACATCGGCAGCTATTTTGCCGCGATGAACGGCCTCGACCTGCTCATCTTCACCGGCGGTGTGGGCGAAAACATGCCCATCATGCGCGCCAAAGTGTGTGAAAATATGGACGCCATGGGCATCACCCTCGATCTGGAAGCAAATGCCAAATTTGGCGGAGATATCGAGGTGTTGAACCAGCCCGGCAGCAAAGTAAACGTGCTGAAGGTTGCCACCAATGAAGAGCTGATGATAGCTCTGGAAACCCAAAGACTGCTTACCAGCTAAACCCTTACCATACAAAAGACCAAGAATACCAATATATAGCCCTGCTTTCCCACGTGTGAACAGGCAAAGGAAACAAACCAGATGCGGATAGATTTGCTGCTCAACAAACTATGCCTCACCAAAACGCGCAGCATCGCCAAAACAGCCTGCGACAAAGGATTGGTGACCATCAACGACAAGGTGGCAAAGGCATCCTCCGCCGTTGCCCCTGATGATATCATCGGCATCAAGCTGTATGGGCACGAACACATCCTGAGGGTGGAAAAGCTGCCCCAGGGTAATGTGGCAAAAAAAGATGCCGCCACATACTACGAATTAATCAGCCGCAAGCCAATCAGCGAATAATGACCAGCTTGCGGCTCTTTTTTCTATTCTTAGCCGCAGTTCTACTTTCTGCACTGCCTCTGAAGGCGGAATACCGCTTTGTGGCAAGCTCCCGCTATGTACAGATCTACGGCACCCGCGAAAGCGCCGCCTCCACCCAAAAGCTGAGAGCCATGCTGGATGATGCTATCGACGAAATCCAGCGCGAAACAGGCATTTATCTGGATGATGGCCCCGATATCTATATCGTGCCGGATAGCCGCAGCTATCAAAGCCTGAGCCTGGGACGCCAGCGGGTGGTGGAATTTAGCGATGCCTTTTATAGTGGCAAAGAAGAGCGCATCTATATCAAATCCCGTGCAGAGCTGGGCACAGAATACCTCAAAATCCTCACCCATGAATATATCCACTGGTATATAGAACAGCTCTTGGAGGGTGCCACCCTGTGGTTTCATGAGGGCATGGCGATGCTCTTTGCCCGTCAACTGAGCTGGGAAAGCTATATCTATTTCACCCAGCAACGCTTTTTTGGCAGACACAGCAACCTCTTTGAGATGAGCTATCAATACCCCGATAACCCCAATGATTGGCAGATCTATTATCTCACCTCCCACTTTGCCATCAGCTATCTCAAAAATAAGAAGCCCGAGGGCTGGAAACGCTTTTGGAACCAGGTGGCATTCGATCATAAACAGGGTCGCAAAAGCGTCTTTATCCGCGCCTTCGGCAATAGCTTTCACACCAGTCTTTTGGATTTCAACAACGAATTTGACGCCCATTGCCAAAGCCTCGCCTGGCAATACCTCATTTTGGGCTTCAATACCCTGCTCTTTGCCTTCCTCCCCTTTCTGGTGCTATATATCTACTTCAAGCGCCGCAAACGCATGAAATCCCTGCCCGATCTGCCCCTGCCAGATGAAGGAGTGGAATAAAACATAAGTCCATCCTCACCAGCTTCGCCGCTCTTCCGCGCCCATTAGCCTCCTTTGAACCTCCCTTGTCCAGACAAGGGTGAGACAAGGGTGAGACAAGGGTGGTTAACAGGGAAGGAATAGGCAAGAAAGGGCTAATTGCATATTTTATAGGTAATTAATACAAAAACGCAAAAATAACTTGACATGGATTGAAGAAAATAAAATCATGTGATTGTAAGAAAGATATTTTGTAATATTGGCCACGGATGCTATCCATAAGACCAACAATCAATAAATAACAGCCCACAAGAATTAATCGCAACAAATTGGGAGGACCCAATGAAAAGATTTATATTAATTCTGCTGACCATTGCCGTCTTGTTAAACGTGGCGTATGCCAAACAGATGCATGCCAGTCCCCATCATCAGCTGTTTACATCCCCTGCGGGGTATAGGATGCCGCCCAGGCGCAATATACCACATTATACCTTTAGCAAAACACCCGTAACAATCATGACCAGCTATTTTGACTATATGATAGGCTCCTTCCATGGTTTGCCCGTCCGGGTGGTTCCCCCTTCTGCAACCGGGGCATACTTTATGACCTTCCAGGGCAACTTTTTGCAGAATCCCTTCTTCAGAAATGTGTTTTACGCCTATTTGTTTGAGTACGATAACTTGCCTGCCAGCTACATAATCACAGACAGCCACATAGTGGGAGGCTATCCCACAATGGCTGTTGATCCCGTATCAGGAATGCCCATGTTTGCCTGGCACGGCGATGAGGATGATGATCCAGAGCTGGAAGTCCTGTTTGTTTCAGATTCTATTCAGCATGGATTGTACGGACATTGGAACGACACCCAAGTGATTATCTATAATCCCATTACCATCAGGGCTTCCGATGGCAGCATGACCGATAACAACGAATTTATCTGGCCCACCATGCAGATAGGACCCTCCCCGATGGCTGGCAAACGCAGAGTGTATGTGCTGGCCCGCAATACACAAAGCGGCTCCGCCTTTGGTGCAAGTGACAATGCTTATATCGCCTATGCAGATTTTAATGGTAATGATTTGGAAAATGGGGTTCCCTTGATATGGAGCCATACCAGCATCCCCCAGTTGAATCAATGGAATATCGATCAAAGTGTATACCGCAGACCCTTCCAGGCATTCACTGTGGATAATTCTGGCAATCTTTACTATGCCGGCTATCACAGAGCACTTGGAGCAGATGGCATAACCTCCATCGATGAAGAACTCCTGGATATATTTGTATGTCCAAACTATGGTGAAGGGCAGTGGACACGCCTCAGCTTTTGGGACCAGCTGCCCACCTGGAATCCACCCGCCAGCCCCAATAACCCAGCCGGTTACTTTGTTGATAGTTACGGGCAGCCCCTTAGCGATGATCAGCTTAGTTTCAGAATTGCCAATTGCTCAAACCACAATGCCTCCGTAGATCAATATGGCAGGGTGCACGTGCCGTGTATCTACGCCCTTTCCTCAAATGAAGGACACTACTATCCAGACTTTCAGTATGTAAAAGAATTTGTATATGACCCAGCCACCCAGAGCGTTACCATCAATGACATCTATCCCCAAAGAACCGCTGGGGATGACTTTAACCCTTACTTTACCCCTTGGGATGTGGAAGCTCCCTTTGGGGTGGTGGATGGATATGTGGATTCCGGTGGCATCACCGCTCCCAGGATGGTGACAGATTTCCCCTTCCCGCACTGGGATCTCAGCGCCCATAATGACGGCATGATGTTCCATTATAACAATCTCAAAATCAGCAATGCAAACGAGCATGGCATGATGGTGGCTGTGTGGCAAAGCTCCCACCGTGCACGTATGTATAACGAATACAACGACAGTGATTATGCAGCCTTTGCCGATACTCCTGAAATCTGGATTTCCGTATCTCCCAATAATGGAGATTATTGGAGCGAACCCATAGTGCTGAACAAAGTGGAGACCCCCGAATTTGGCGATGTTTACAATATCAAACCCATGTGGGCATATCCCGCAGACAGTGTTATTTTCAGCGGCATGTTAGGCGATCTTAAAAAGGGCAAGGTGGGGCTGATGTTTTATAATGATTTCACTTGGGGTGCAAATTCCCTCACCCCTCCCTATCATGCATACCAAGATGGCGGCAAGGTGATGTTTGCAGAATTGGAGGTTGTGTTTCCAGAGCCGGGAATCTATCCCGAAGATCCTTTTGGCGAGCCTGTGGCTTTAAGCAGCAGCATGACCCTGATGGCGGAAGTGACCATTGATGGAATCCCTGCCACAACCAATGATATCTTGGCTGCTTATGTTACGGTGAATGGGCAGGAACAGCTGCGCGGCAAGGAAAACATTGTGATGGTAAATGGCGTGGCGGGCTGCCAGATCGAAATATTCACACAAACCAATGGCGAAGACATCAGCTTCCAAGTATGGGATAACGACGGGCATCGGGTGTTGCCTACATCTGCAGGCATTACAAGCCAGCCAAACGAGGTTGTGGGTTCCTGGCCGGATGATTTGTTTCTCATCAATGCCGGTATCGGCGCACAAACCGTGGAAAACCCCACATTCGATCCCCCAAATGGTAACTATGTAAGCGCACAATATATTGAGCTTGGCTGCTCCACTCCGGGTGCCATGATCCGCTATACCACCGATGAGAGTGATCCCACCGAATATTCCTCCCTCTATACAGAGCCCATCTACCTGCCAGAAAATAGCAGTATCAGAATCAAAGCAAAAGCATTCAAGGGAAATTGGACACCAAGCCAGATTGTTAGTTCGCGTTATTTCATAACAGGAACGGTTGCCACCCCCATCATGACTCCTCCCGCCGGACATTATACAAGCCCACAATACGTGACCATAAGCTGCCCCACATTTTATACCCAGATACGCTATACCATGAATGGAACTGAACCGTCTCAAACTTCTTCCCTTTATACAGCTCCCATCAATCTATCTACAAATTCAAACTACACCATCAAAGCAAAAGCATACAGGACCGATTGGATTCCCAGCCCCACCGTTAGCGCACACTATTACATCACCGGAACTGTTCCCACACCCATATTCGACCCTCCAGCGGGAATGTATATGGGAGAAGTGCAAGTATCCCTCATTTGCCACACGTCCAACGCCAATATCCATTACACCTTGGATGGCAGCACACCGGACGAATCATCTCCCCCATATGCAGGACCCATCACCATTACTGAGGATACCACGCTCAAGGCAATAGCATTCAAAACCGATTGGACGACCAGTGGGGTAGCCGAAGGCTTGTATGAAATCATCCCGGTTTCCAACCCCGATGATACCCAAGCCCCTCTCTTTACGGGAATACACAACGTCTACCCCAACCCCTTCGCAGATGCCATCACCATCCGTATCGGTATCAAAGAACCCGACCCCCAGTATCAATTGAATATCTATAACCTGAAAGGACAGCGTGTACATCAGTATGTGGGTAATGCAAAAGGATTCCAAGATTACCGTTGGGATGGACGCGATGCCTCTGGCAAAAAGCTGCCCGCCGGTATCTATTTCCTGCGCATGCAAACACCCACCCAAACAAGCATCAAGAAGATTGTGAGGCAGTAAGACAGACCATTAACCATACCACTATTCTTTCATCCAGGCGGGTATCCGGCGGATGACAGAAATTGACGATTGAAAATCTGCATGGGTTCCATGAAGATTAAAACAATATAAAAAATATGAGGCTTTTATTACAAAAGTGAGGTTCTTATGAAAAAGATGCTCTTGATTTTACTGCTCGTTACTTTGTGCTGGATGGTCTCAGCAGAAAAAGTAGAGGAAAGTATGGCTATCCGGATAGCAGAAGGATTGATGGGAAACATGACCAAGAGGACAATGACAGCCTTCTCGGTTCATCCCCACATGGGTCAGGATGCCAGCAGCCCGGATTTTTACGTTGTCAGTTTTTCTCCCGGGGGGTTTGTATTGGTGGCAGGAGATGATCTTTCTGCTCCCGTTTTGGGATATTCCACAAATGGTCTTTTCCCCACAAAAGAGATGCCAGCCCATGTGGAATGGTATCTGGGGCAGTACAGCCGCAGTATGCAAGAAATACGCGCCAACCCTCAATGGGGAGTGGATCCGGGCTGGAACAAATTGCTAAGGAAAGACTTCTCTGACTTTGTGATCACAAGAGATGTGGCGCCCTTGTGTGCCACCACCTGGGATCAGGGTTGGCCCTATAATTCCCTGTGTCCGCCAGATGCAAGCGGTCCCGGAGGTCATGTGTATGCAGGCTGTGTGGCAACCGCCATGGCACAAATCATGAAGAAGTGGAATTATCCCGCAACCGGCAATGGGTCTCACTCATATTATGCAGATGGTTATGGCACTCAAACCGTAAATTTCGGTGCCACCACTTACAATTGGAGTTTGATGCCCAATTCCATTTCCCAGGAAAACATACATATATCCACCTTGCTCTACCATTGTGGGGTGGGTGTGGATATGATGTATAGTTACGATGGCAGCGGTGCATATAGCGACGATGCCAGGGATGCCATGGTCAATTATTTTCGTTACAACAATGCGGCTCAACTTCATTGGGCAAATGATTACAGCTCCACAATCTGGGCATCCATGTTGAGAAGTGATTTGGACCAAGGGCGTCCCATATATTACAGGGGACA
>JAAYJN010000073.1 GCA_012522935.1 Candidatus Cloacimonadota bacterium
GAGCGCGGGTCTTTGGTCAGATTCCGCGGGTGGGGATGGATTGCATAATCAAACCAGGAGGCATAAAAGCTCTTCAATTTATCCAGATCATTCTCTGCCGGCAGGGATGCCCTGTTGATACTGGTACTCACGAGGGGCTCGCCAATCATATCTATCATCATCCTCAAAAGGTCGTTATCCGGCACCCTAAACGCCACCTTCCCATTCACACTTATTGCCTCAAAGCGGGGATCATCACAGGCAAATACCGCCGTCAGATTACCCGGCCAATATTGATCCAAAAGCGGTCTCAATCTATCGGGAATATGGATGTCGTTATCCTCCAGCCAGCGTATATCCGGCACCAAGGCGATCAGCCCACTGCGGTCTTCCTTTTGTTTCAGCTTGATGATGCGTTGGATGGCCTCGTTATCAGACACCCTGCAGCCAATGCCAAACATAGACCCTGTATGATGTAAAAAGGTCTTCCCTTGCAGGTCTTCCGCATCCAAAAACTTGGAAAGTTTGCGGGGGGAAGGGTCAATCAGAATCTTCATTAATTTCTCCTCAAGATACTATTCCAGATATGGTACGGGGTTGATGGATTTGCCATCTTTGCGCAATTCAAAATGCAGGGAAGGCTCTGTGGCAGAGCCAGTGGAGCCACTGCGGGCAATGGTTTGCCCTCTTTTCACCTTTGCCCCCACCGAGTCCAGGATACTGCTATTATAGGCATACACGGTAAAGAATCCGTTTTTATGATCGATAATCACCAGGTTGCCCTGGCCACCGAATCTATCGGCAAACACCACTTCCCCATCGTCTGCTGCTGCCACGGCGGTTCCTTCTGCCACGGCGATATCGATGCCATTGCTGGTCACAGAGGTTCCATAGGCACGTGTCTGCTGGCCATAGCTTCTCAAAATTTTGCCCCGCACCGGCCATGATATCTTGTTGGCGGTAAATTTATATGTGCTGGGAGCGGATGGCGTACTGCTGGTAAGGCGGCTGATGAGGGATTCCAATTGGCTGGCATCTTTCTTCAGCTTGGCAATCTGGGATTGCAGTTGCTTTTGCTCCCTTGCCAGCTTGGAACTCTCACTTTGCAGGTTGGATATGGTTCTATTCATCTTCTTGGCTTCCGCATCCTGGCTGCGTACCTGGCTGGCAACCTGGCTCAAATCGGATTCCCTCAGGCTGCGCTCTTGCACCAAGGCACTGCGGTATCCCTGCATGCTTACCAGACGAATTGTGTTGTGCTGGGCCACCATCGCCAAAAACCTCTGATCCCTGTGTTGAAGCTGGGTGGGCGTAAAAGATCTGTCTGCCCGCAAGAGCATTTCCAGGCTGTGGTTTTGCAGATCCTCCAGACTGTGCAACTTTTGATTTGCTTCTGAGAGCTGGGTGCTCACCCGGTGGAATGATTGCTTTTTGACGCTTTCATCTTTCCTCAGTTTACCCAGATTATCATCCACACGCCTTTTCAACGATGCTGTGCGCCTGATCTCTGTATCAGCTTTTTGTTTTTTGCTCTCCGCCTCTTTGGCTTTCTTTTGGGCAGTTTGCAATTGGCTTTGCACCTTTTGCAATTGCTTTTGTTTGTCAGACAGCTCGTCTGCTGGTGCGCTTAACACCAGTAAAAGCAACACTGCAAGTATGATATATCTATTCATAATATCCTATTCCACATCTAATATCGTGTAATGCCAATTTCTGATCCAGCCGCTTGCTGTCAATATAAATGTACGCTTGGCGTTACCCGATTATCATCCTGTGCCCATACTTTATTTCTCTCACAAAAGACCTCCCTCTATAATACATAGGGATACGCGGGGTAAAAAGCGATAATTACATTCATCACCTCCGGTTATCATGCTGCCTAATATGCCGATACAAAAAGGTTATAACATTTGATGCCAAACATATATTGTGGCGCGCCAACTTTGTGTATTAAGAGCAGATATATTCAGCTATTGACCTCCTAAGTAAATTTACCCAGACAAATTCAAAAGGGCACAGTCTCCTGCGCCCGTATTATTTAGTATCACAAGGGATAGCGTCTTAGAAATACATATCCCGCTTGCCAGCTTTCAATTCTTCCAGCTTCTCTTTCACAGCGTTTTGCATCACCGGGTCCTCGATGGCGGCAAGCTCTTTATCTATCAGTTTCAGGCCTGCATCCAAGGTTCTTTGGGAAGAAAAGTCATAGAGATATTCGCCAAAGGTGAGCAGCGCATTCGGCGTGCAAAAGCGTTTCACAAAGCCGGGAACGGCAAATTCCATAAAGTGTTCGCCTGTTCTGCCCGCGCGGTAGCAGCTGGTGCAAAATGAGGGGATGTGTCCGCTTTGGGCAAGCTCATAGATCACGTCGTCCAGACTGCGGGTATCGCCCAATACAAATTGGCTTTTGCGGCGGGATTCATCGTCTTTGGCAGAGTAATCTCCCACGCCGATGCTGGAGCCGGCATCTATCTGCGAGACGCCGTATTGCAACACTTCATTGCGGATGGCGATGGGCTCTCTGGCGGTGAGGATCATACCTGTATAGGGCACGCTGAGCCTGAGGATTGCCACCAACAGTTTGAAATCTTCATCCGATACCTGATATGGCGGATGCAGGGCAAAATCTGTGCCAATTGCGGGTTCTATGCGGGGGAAGGAAATGGTGTGGGGTCCCACTCCAAAGCGGTCTTCCAGATGGATGGTGTGATACAGTAAGCCCATCACCTCAAACTTCCAATCATACAGCCCCATCAGAGCGCCGATGCCCAGATCGTCAATCCCCGCCTGCATGGCACGGTCAAGGCCATCCAGCCTCCACAGATAGCTGCTTTTGGGTCCGCTGGGATGCAGCTTGCCATAGGTTTCCTCGTGGTAGGTTTCCTGGAAAATCTGGTAGGTGCCAATGCCCACGGATTTCACAGTGCGAAAGCCCTCGATATCCAGCGGAGCGGCGTTGATATTCACGCGGCGGATTTCGCCCTTCTTATACTTCGTATCATAAACGGTTTGTACTGTTTCGGCGATAAATTCCGGGCTGTACATGGGATGCTCGCCATACACCATGATCAGGCGCTTGTGCCCTGTTTCCACCAGGGATTTGGTCTCGTCAATCAATTGCTGGTGGGTGAGCG
Source organism: Candidatus Cloacimonadota bacterium (assembly GCA_012522935.1). Lineage (GTDB taxonomy): Bacteria > Cloacimonadota > Cloacimonadia > Cloacimonadales > Cloacimonadaceae > UBA3900. Next base: position 3,114 of record JAAYJN010000073.1, read on the forward strand.
TTGCCCGCTGGCATTCCTTATTGGAGATGCGAAAGCCGCAATACACGCAGTCGTTGATGCATTCATTGCCCACATAAAGGGGGGCAAAGAGCACGATGCGATTGCCGTAGATGCGTTCTTTCAGCTCTTTGGCGCCTTCCTGGATGAGGTGTTTCAATTCGGGATCTGTCACGGATAAAAGGGCTGCGGTTTCTTCCGGATTGAGGCGGTTTTTATCCAAGGATTTGGCGATAATCTCGCGGATGCGGGATTCCGACGCATGGCTCTCGGAAGCTATTAGTTCGTTAATTTTCTGGGTGGGGATGAAGGATTTGACTCCCTGGGTGTCGATCTTCATGATTTATCTCCTATAATGTCATATTTTCAAGGTGATGGATTTTACATTTACGGATTCAATCTGCCCCAATTTGCCACTAAAAGCCCCCATTGCATCCAGGCTGAGATCTATCACCAAAAAGATCGCCGATACATTCTTATCCCGCATGGGATAGCCCACACGCAGGAGGATATGGGGTGCGTAATTGTGTAAAATGTCTGAGACAGGCTGGAATGCCGTCTCGATATTGTCGATAACGATGGTGACAATGTGGCGTTTGATATCCATTGTATTATCCTTTGCAAGAGATCGGGGAGATCGGGCACAGGAGTGGATAGAATGGTCTTGTTTCCACCCTCGATGCCGGATCGTATCCCTCATCTCAGGTTGTTTTGAGAGACATTATAAATAGGCGGCTATTTTGGCAAGTGTTTTCTTTTTGCCCTCTGTTCTCTGACACCTGTCCCCTGCCACCTTGGTCACTTCTTGCCCATTAGCCACCCTTGTCTCACCCTTGTCTCTCCCTTGTCGAGACAAGGGAGAGACAAGGGTGGCTAATGGGGAAGACATTGCGAGATGAGGGGTAAGGTGCGGCGGCTCTAAGAATCGCTTAATCCCATGTAGTAGTAGAGCTTAACCACAATATGCATAAATTTATCTTGACGGAATCCAATACATCCCATTAATGGTTTCGCATTGCTTAATAATTTGATATTCAAAACTTTAAGAGAGTTAAGCTAATTATGAAAAAAGTATATGCACTAATAATAATGGCAGGGATGGCATTGAGCCTTCTTGCAAACGGGTTTACCTGGTATTCCCAGGCTGATTCCCGTTGGAAACAAAATAGCCTTGGACAAGGCACCACTTCGATTGGCAAGAGTGGCTGCGTGCTTAGCTGCCTCTCCATGTTGCTCAATTCGGAAGCGTCCAACCCCCGTGTAACTCCGGACCAGCTCAATAGCTGGCTGAGGCGTAATGGCGGATATTCCGGCAACCTGATGCGCTGGGAAATGCCCGCAAAGATGTTTGGCGAGGGGATGGGCTTTGAATTGGAGAGCCGAATCAACAAAACAAACGATTGGGACTATCTGGCAACTGAACTGGATAAGGGCAATAAAGTAATCGTGCAGGTGAGTGGCAAGCGCAGTCATTGGGTTTTGGTGGTAAAGCGTGATGGTCCCGCACACTTGGCATCATCCTATATCGTAAATGATCCCGGCACATCCCAATATCAAAATCGCACCCTGGCTCATTGGGGTGGCTTTAAGGCTGCCCGCTCCTACAGTGGAAATTGGTTGGATGAGGATGCCTTTGAATTGACCAGCAATATCTTTGTGGATCCCGTTCCTGAAGACGAAGAATTTTTGTACCGGTTGGTGAATCGCAATAGCCCTGCAAACGTGTATGTTACACTGCAGAATGCCTTGGAAGTTCCCATCCACGGATACTTCCTCCTGGGTCTTTTTGACAAGGAAGACAACTTTTTGGAAGTAGTGGACTATCAATATGGCTATTGTGATGCCTTGAGCGAGCTGGATTTGATCTATGAGATCGAGGATATCACTCCGGTAAACGAAGAGGGCGGAGATTTGCGCATCATCTACAGCAAGTATTTTTCTGGCATGCCGTCTTTGCACGAGGCGTTGGCATTGCCCAGTCCGGGATTGATCAATTACAGCGAAGCCATTACCCAATAACCCCCTCTTACTCTGAATTAAATTCTGCATTATCTATTTTTGTTGCAAGCTGATACGGCTTTGGCACGGCTTTGCTTAAAAATAAGGCTTGACGAGAATACAGCAATAGAATTAATTCAACATAAGCGATTTTTAGTAAATCAGGACCTAAGGGGGTTCAATGAATAATTACTTTTTGGAGACCCATCATCACGAATGGATTCTCACCAACCGCAGAGGTGCTTATGCCCTTGGTACCGGCAATCTGATCAATCAGAGAAAGTATCATGGGCTTCTCATCGCCAGTGATGCAAAATTTCAACGCAATCATCTGGTGGCAGGTATCGAAGAGAAGGTGGAATGGCGCGGTGAGGTAATCCATTTGGATAGCAACAACTATAGCAATTGCATCTATCCAGAAGGCTTTTTGTATCTTGTAAAACCATGGCTGCGGCCATATCCGGCGTTTTTGTATTCCGCCCTCCCCCATCAAAACGATATCCTCATCCTGAAAGAGCTGATGATGGATGAAAAGAGCAATACCGTGCTGGTGAGATACACCAATCTGGGACACCATCCCCTGCACTTCCAATTGCATCCCAAGCTCACCATGAATCCCCATCACTCTCTGAATACCGATGGCAGCCTTGATTTTGAGGAGTTTGATGCAGAAGCCTTTGGCAGTGATGAGGGCTGTGGCTTCCGGGCAAAGCGTGTGCAAAACAATCTGGAGGTGTACTGTCATTCCCAGATGGGCAGCGCGGAACCCAATCGCTTTGTATATTATAATGTATATTACCCTTGGGAAGTGATGGCAGGATACTCTGGCATTGGGGATCAGATTAGCCTCTTTGAACTCAAGTTTGCGCTGAAGCCCGGAGAGAGTAATTGTGTGCTTTTCTCGGATTCCCCCATCGAATACCCCCAGGCTGTGAAGGATGCCATCCTGAAACGCTATGCCGATCTTCCTCTGCCGGCAGACTTTCCCTGCTGTGCCGATGAGGATGACACCCTGATTTCCAATCTGGATTATAACGATAATCTCCTCTTTAAACACGATGAATACCTGCAACTTTTGGAATTTGCCCTCAAAGACTTTATCGCCAATGACGATATCGTGGCAGGATATCCATATTACGGAGCCTGGGGACGTGATACGATGATAGTGTTGAACGCCCTTTTGCGCATCCCGGGGCAATTGGAGCAGGTGGAGAAGGTATTGCGCAAATACAGCCGACATCTGCGCGGTGGTTTGATACCCAACATGCTGCCGGAGACGGGGCGCGAGGTGAATTATGACTCCATCGATGCCACCCTCTGGTATATCATCCTGCTGTGGAAGGTGGGTAAACGCAAAGTGGATGTAGGCTATTGGAAGGAGGTGATTCACCTCTGTGAGGAGATCCTCAAAAGCATCTTAAACAATAAACAATACCCGTTTGAGATCAGGCAGGATGGCTTGATCAATTTGAAACCGGAATTTGCCCATGCCACATGGATGGATGTACGCATGGACGGCCAATCCATCACCCCGCGTGATGGTGCACCTGTGGAGATAAATTCTCTGTGGTACAACGCCCTCTCTTGTTATGAAGCCATGTGCAAATCCTATCAGGAAGCCTCTGGCATACCCTATCTGCCGATGGACCTGCTGGTGAGCACCAAAGAAAAGGTGAAAGAGGCATTTCGCAAATATTGGACGTCTGACTATCTGGCTGATAGGCTGGTGGGAGATACCCAGATCAAAGAGGTGCGTCCCAATGCCATTTTGGCGCTGTCTTTGCCTTGGCAGCCGGTGGATAAGGGACAGATGAAAGCGGTGTTTTTGAAGGCGGAGGCAGAGCTGCTCACCCCCTATGGCATCCGCACGCTAAGCCCCCAAGACCCGCGCTTTCGCAAAAAATACTATGGCAGCCAGAAAGAGCGGGATTTGGCATATCACAATGGCAGCGTGTGGGCATGGCTGTTGGGAGCTTTCTGTGGCTTGGGGCTAAAGATTTGGCGCGAAGACTTGGATGATGAAGCCCTGGCAGCCAAGCTGAGCGGCTATGTGCAAACCTTCAGAACCAGCTTCCAAAAGGGGCATATCGCCTCGCTGGCGGAGGTTTGGGATGGGGATAGCCCCCACTTCCCCAAAGGCGCTCCGGCGCAAGCCATCAGTGTGGCAGCCCTTTATAATATAGAGACCTTTATTGCAACGCTGAGGGAGGAATCATGAAAGTACTGATGTTCACCTGGGAATTTCCGCCTCTGATCTCCGGCGGCTTGGCAATGGCGTGTTATGGCATGGTAAAGGCTCTCTTGGCATTGGGCATCAAGATAGACCTGGTGTTGCCAACGCGGGAGCTGGTCTATTTCCCCTTGCGTGAGGTTTCCGATGTGGATACCCTCCCCACTGTGTTTTTGGACCCCGTTCAACAGAAGGAATACACCCGTCACAGCTTTCAGACTGTGCAAGAACGGATGGAGTATATAGGCGTTACGGATTCCCCTGAAACCTACTATCAGCTGCAGGATATGCGCCAGCTGTTTGAGAAGGTGCATACGGAATTTCACAGCGTGGAATATGAGAATATGGACGAGCAGGAGCTGTGGGATACCATGACCGCCAACCTGGTGGGAGAAGAAGACCTCATCCAGAAGGTGCAGGAATTCACCCACAGGGCACAGCGCTTTGCCAGCGAACTGGATTATAACCTGATCCATGCCCATGATTGGCTTACCTATCCCTCGGGGATGTTGGCGCGCAAGATATCCGGCAAACCGCTGGTGGTGCATATCCATGCCACGGAGTTTGACCGTGCAGGCGGCCCGGGAGATGATCGGATTCATAAGATCGAACACTCCGGGATGATGTATGCAGACCGTGTGATGGCAGTCTCTCAATATACCGCCCAGATGATAGTATCCCGCTATCGCATCGATACCGGCAAAATCCGGATCGTGCACAATGCCTTCACCGTGGAGGGGGATGAGGAAGATTTGAGCGTCAAAAAGCGCATCTTCAAGGATGTGATGGTGCTGTTTTTGGGACGTATCACCATCCAAAAGGGACCGGATTATTATCTGGATGTGGCAGAGAGGGTGCTAAAAACGCATCCCAACACCCGCTTCATCATGGCTGGCACGGGCGATATGGCAAGAAAGCTCTTGCGGCGTTCCGCCCAGCTAAAGCTCAAGAATCGCTTTCTCTTTACCGGCTTTTTGAACCGTAAGCAGGTGGAGCAAATCCTGAGGGCTGCCGATATCTATGTGCTCCCTTCCGTCTCCGAGCCCTTTGGCATCTCTCCCCTGGAAGCGATGGCATTTGGCATCACCTCCATCATCTCCAAACAATCCGGCGTCTCTGAGGTGGTGAATCATGCCTTCAAGATAGATTACTGGGATGTGGACCTGATGGCGGATACCATCAACCACCTGATAGAAAACCCGGAGCTGCGCCACAAGATGGGCGTGGACGGCATGAAAGAGGTGAATCTGATCCAATGGAGCGAAGCCGCCGAGAAGGTTCGCAAAGTGTATTCCGAAGTGCTGAGTGCATTTCTCAAATCCAACACATAAAGCCAAAGGAGCGATGAATGTTATATGTAGTATTTTACTTTCAGGTGCACCAGCCCGTCCGCCTGCGTCACGTGGGCGTTTTGGACGTAGGCAAGAATAGCAACCTCTTTGACGACAAGCTCAATGGTGAGGTGCTGCGCAAGGTGGCAGAAAAGTGTTACCTGCCCACAAACCGACTGCTGTTGGATCTGATCAAAAAGCATGAGGGACGCTTCCAGGTATCCTTTTCCATCACCGGCACGGCAATCGAGCAATTTAAGCTGTATAGCCCGGAGACCTTGGATTCTTTCAAGGAACTGGTGGATACCGGCTGTGTGGAAATCTTGGGAGAGACCTACTATCACAGCTTGGCAGCCCTCTATGATACCAATGAATTTCTGGATCAGGTGGCTCTCCACCGCCAATTGATGAAGGATGAGTTTGGCGTTCAACCCTGCACCTTCCGCAATACAGAGCTGATTTATCAGGATAGAATCAGCGACCTGGTGTATGAGATTGAGGGCTTTACTACCATCCTCACGGAGGGAGTTGACCGCATCCTCCAGTGGCGCAGCCCCCTGTTTGCCTACAAAAATTATGCCAAACGGATCAACCTCCTGCTGAAGTATTACAAGCTGTCTGATGATATCGCCTTCCGCTTTTCCAATCGTGACTGGCCGGAATACCCGCTCACCGTGGATAAGTTTGTGAATTGGATAGACCACCTCACCCTGGATGAAACCCAGGGGCGCAACCTCTTTCTCAATCTCTTTATGGATTATGAGACCTTCGGCGAACACCAGTGGGCAGAAACCGGCATCTTCGACTTTATGATGCACTTCCCCGCTGAAGTATTAAAAAGAGAGCATCTTGCCTTCACCACCCCCTCTCAAACCCAGTCTTTGGCAAATTATCAGCAGGAATCGCTCAGCTTCCCAGACCCCGTATCCTGGGCAGATGAACAGCGCGACCTCTCTGCCTGGGTGGGCAACGATATGCAAACCAACGCCATCGAAACCTATTGGGAGCTTTTACACAAGATCAAAGCCAAGGGAGACCCGGAGCTGTTGAGGATAGCCCGCCTGCTTAGCACCTCAGACCATTTCTATTATATGTGCACCAAATACTTCCAGGATGGAGACGTACACAAATACTTCTCCCCTTACGACTCTCCAGACCAGGCATACATATACTTTATCAATGCATTGGCAGACCTGGAAGAACGGTTGCATTAGGGTAACAATATGAAAGGAAAAGTAATATTACTGGAAGACGACCTCGTATTGGCAACCCAGATTGGCAGGGTGTTGGAGCGCTATGATTATCAGATGTTGCACGCCACCAATAGTGATGACTTCTTTGAAGAGCTGCGTAATTTCTCTCCAGATGTGGTGTTGTTGGATGTATTCTTGGTGGGCAGCCGCCTGAACGGCCTGCAGGTATTGCGCTATCTGAAAGAAAACCTGGACCTGAATTACAAGATAATCGTTATCTCCGGCGAGGTGAATTCCTCTCAGATAGAGGAAATACGCCAGTTAGGCGCCTATCACTTCATCGAAAAAGGCGTCAATTTCAGTGCTCATCAACTGCTGCTGCACATCGATAACGCCGTAGCCCTCAAGCGCCAGGAAGAAGAACACATCGGCCTGCAGATAGATTATATCAACCTCAAAAAGCAATTCATGCGCCGCTTTCCCTTCATTGGCGAAAGCGAAGCCATCCGCAACATGAGGGAGCAATTGATACGCCTCGCCTCCATGGATGAAGACGTGCTGTTGATAGGCGAAACAGGAACCGGCAAAGAGGTGGCGGCATATTATTATTACATCAATTCCCAACGCTTTGGCAATGCCTTTCACACTGTCTATTGCAGCACTCTCACCGATAATTCTTTGGAGTACGAGCTCTTTGGAGCCGTGCAGAGCAAGGGCAATCCCCAGCTTGGAGGCAATACCGGATTCTTTGAGGAATGCTCAGATGGAGTGCTGTTTTTGGATGAAATCACCAATCTCAGCCCCTCCTCCCAGGCAAAGCTCTTGCGTGCAATAGAAACCAAAGAGATACAGGTGGTGAATGGCGCCCTAAAAAAGGTGAATACCCGCCTCATCTTCACCTCCAACGCCAGCCTGGAAGAGCTGTCCCAATCCCAGCGCTTTCGCCCGGATTTTTATTTTCGCATCGAAGGCTCCGTGGTGGAAATCCCGCCCTTGCGTGAACGGGGGGATGACATCCTGCTGTTGATGAACTATTTCTTTACCAACTACGCTTCCCGCTTTAATATCAACCAAAGCTTGAACCTGGAAGAGCTGAGTGAAGCCCTGCATAGCTATGATTGGCCGGGCAACGTGCGTGAATTACAAAACTTTTGCAAGACCATCATCATCAACGAACCGGAAATCACCAATGCCGCCATCATCAAACACCTGCAAAACAAAAAGACCCTGCAGCGCAACGTGGGAGGCAGCAATTTGGAACGCTTTTTTGCCATCACCAATATCAAACAGAGTACAGCCGCCTTCGAGCGTGAATATCTGCTGCACTTTTTGGAGCAATACAACTGGCAGGTGAGCAAAACAGCCGCTGAAATCGGCATCGAACGCACCACTTTGTACAAAAAAATGAAACAACTGGGCATCAACCTTGAAGAAGGAATTTGAGTGATGGGCAAAAATCTGGGCTTCAAAGTCTTCTCCGTTCTTTTGGCATTGATACTATGGCTGCAGGTGATGCTGAGCGCAGAACACAAGACCATCATGCGCTTTAAGGTGGTGATGAAGGATTTGCCCTCCAAAGTGGTGGTGAGGGATGCCCCCAAGGATATCCCATTTTATATCCAGGGCAAGGGGCAAGACCTCCTGGCTGCGCTTATCAGGGGTGTGAGGGTGGAATTTGACGCCTCTGGGATAGAGGTGGATCAGACCTATCTGCCGATGGAAAATTATGAGATCATCGGCCTGCCCCCAAACGCTGAATTTAAGATTTTGGAGCCCGTAACCGATGCCCATCTCACCCTGAAGGCAGATTCTTACAACCAAAAATCTGTGGAAGTAATTGCCGCTTTTGAGAACGATCAAGCCCGTGCCGAGTTTTATGCCCGTGGTTATATTATGAAACCGGAAAGAATCACCATCAATGGCGCCCGCAATTTCATTGCCAATGTCTCCCATCTCAAGACGGAGCCCATCAAGGCAAATATGCTGAAACAGGAAAGCTTTGAAGTGAAAATCAGCTTTCCAAACAAGCAGATCAATTCCGGAACCACCATGGTGGGCTTTACCCGCAAACCCATCCGCAGCGAAACGCGCATCTTTACCGCCCTGCCCGTAGTATCCCCCCTCCCTGATATCAGCCCGCGCACCGTCACCCTGAAGGTTACCGGCGATCCAGAACTCATCAAAACCCTTTCCCCATCATCTTTCACCATCTCCACCCAGGGTGATCCTGATGAAAACGGCTGGATAAATCTGGAAGCAAAGTGCCCCCCCGGCATCACCGATTATGAATTGACGCCCAAGAGGGTGCTGCACAATTGAAAGAACCCTCCCTGATACTGGCATTTGAATCCTCTTGCGACGATACCTCCGTGGCAATAGTGGATACACACTATCGGGTGTTGGTCAATCTCAGCTCCGCCCAACCCCAGCACGCCGCTTATGGAGGAGTGCTGCCAGAGCTGGCATCCCGCTTGCATATCAACAACATCCTGCCCCTCACCCACAACGCCTTGCAACAGAGCGGGATAAGCCCGAGTGAGATTGACGCCGTGGCTGTTGCCATCAACCCCGGTTTGATTGGTTCCCTGGTGGTGGGGCTGGCATTTGCCAAAAGCTGGGCATGGGCGCGTGGACTTCCCCTCATCACAGTGAACCACCTGCTTTCCCATATCTTTGCCAATTTTATCACAGATCCCTCCATCAAGCCACCCTTCATGGCGTTGGTGGTTTCAGGCGGACACACGGAATTGATTTGGTTCAAAACTATGCTGGATTTTGAAATCGTAGGCAAAACGGTGGATGACGCCGCCGGAGAAATTTTCGACAAAGCCGCCAAAGCAATGGGTCTGGGCTTTCCCGGTGGTCCCATCATCGATCAATTGGCAAAATCCGGCAATCCAGATTTTATCCAGTTTCCCAGAGGCCTAAACCGCAAGGGCAACTATAACTTCAGCTACAGCGGCACCAAAACCGCCATCATCAACCACATCCGCACACTCTCCCCCTCAGATTTACAAGCCCAACTGCCGGATTTGGCAGCCTCCATCCAGCAAGCCATCATCGATCCCCTCATCAAAAAGACCGTCACCTGGGCACGGCAAAACCAAATTGGGGATATCCTCCTTGCAGGAGGCGTGGCTGCTAATTCCGCCCTCAGACAACAGCTTACCGAGGCTGCTGACAAATACAAGATCAAGGTGCATTTCCCCGGATTGGAATTGTGTATGGACAATGCCTCAATGGTGGCTGCCGCTGCCATCCCCAAATATCTGGCAGGTCAATTTTCCCCTTTGGATGTGAATGCTTTCAGTCTGAAAGGGACGCGTTTTCTCTAAAAGCTAAACCGCTGATTTTATGGAGCTTGCCTATTAGCCTCCCTTGTCTCACCCTTGTCTCACCCTTGCCTCGGCAAAGGAGGCACAAGGGTGGTTAATGAGCATGAAGGTGCTATCAGACTGACAGACAAGGTGATATAGAGCACATCCTGAGACAGGCATACACAAAAGAAATAAGGCAGACAGACACCTGAACCTTGCAAGAAGTTTGACAAAAAGGGGCTATCCAAATTACTGGCTTTCAAATAAACATTATGAATGAGTGCCAAAATTGTGCGCTCTGATAGCCAAAGGAGAATCATGCGCCAGATTATAATAGATGGAAACAGCCTCAGCCTGCAAAACGTGGAAGCTGTGGCATACCAACAAGCTCAGATCAAACTGAGCCCAGAGTGTATCGAAAAAGTAACCAAATGCAGACAGTATGTGGATAAAGTGATTGCCGAAGAGCGTGTGGTGTATGGACTCACCACCGGTTTTGGCAAATTTAGCACCGTCACCATTCCCAAAGAGAATATAGCGGAGCTGCAGGTAAATCTGATCCGCAGCCATGCCACCAGCCTGGGAGAGCCCTACAGCATCCCCCATACCAGAGCCATTATGCTGCTGAGGATCAACGTGCTGGCAAAGGGACACTCCGGCATCCGTCTCCAAACCCTGCAAACCTTGGTGGAGATGCTCAACCGCAACGTACATCCGATAGTGCCCATGCGCGGTTCTGTGGGCGCCAGCGGAGACCTCTCCCCCCTTTCCCACCTCGTATTACCTTTGTTAGGTGAAGGCGAAGCGGAGTATAACGGCAAAGTGATGTCTGGGGCAGAGGCGATGCAAGCCGCTGGAATCACTCCAGTGGAGTTGGCAGCCAAAGAAGGACTGGCGCTGAATAACGGCACTCAGGTGATGGCAGCCATCGGAGCCTTGGGGCTGCTGGAGGCACAACGCCTGTGCATGCAGGCAGATATCATCGCCGCAGCCAGCATCGACGCCCTCAAAGGCACACCCAACGCCTTTGACCCTCTCATCCATAACCTCAGACCGCATCCCGGGCAAAAAGTAAGCGCTGCCAACCTCTATAAGCTGTTGGGAAACAGCCCCCTCAGAGCCTCTCATCTGGATTGTGAAAACGTACAGGACGCCTATTCCCTGCGCTGCACTCCCCAGGTGCATGGCGCTGTGAGAGACGCCCTTCATTATGTAAAAAGCGTATTGGAAGTGGAAATCAATAGTGCCACGGATAACCCCCTTATCTTCCCAGATGAAGATAAAGTGATCTCCGGCGGAAACTTTCATGGCGAACCCCTGGCTTTGGCGCTGGATACCCTTGCCATTGCCATCAGCGAGCTTGCCTCCATCTCCGAACGCCGCTTGGAGCAAATGCTAAATCCTGCGCTCAGCCGCGGATTGAGCCCCTTTTTGGCACAGCGTCCGGGCTTGGATTCCGGATTGATGATTGCCCAGCTCACTGCCGCAGCCATGGTGAGCGAAAACAAAGTGCTGGCACATCCCGCCTCGGTGGATTCCATCCCCACCTCCGCCAATCAGGAAGACCATGTAAGCATGGGCTCCGTATCGGCAATCAAGTTTCTGCAGGTTGCCCGAAACGTGAGTTCTGCTTTGGCAGTGGAATTGATTGCGGCAATGGCGGCTTTGGATCAACGAGAGTTCAAGTCATCCCCCGGTATTGAAAGTGTGAAAGCATTGGTGCGCACCCGGATAGAGCCTTTGGGCAAAGACCGCATCCTGTATCCAGACCTCAACAGCGCCCTGGATTTGATCTCTCAAGGGAAGCTGATTGATGCTGTGACGGATGCCGGCTCAAAATTGTATTGACAATAATCAAGCGCTTGGCAGCCTTTTCCTTATGACTAAAAAACTGCTTTTTGCCTCCCTTCTGCTCGTCCTGCTCATCACCTCTTGCGGGATAGACAACACTATGTTTAATGCCCGCAAGTATTTTAAGCAGGCTCAGGATCGTCCCCTCACCTCCAGCGGACGCCCCAGTCCTCAGGCGGTGGATGAATACACCAAAACCATTCAAAAATGTGGGGTGATCATCACCGAAAAGAAGGGGAAAAAGACGCTCAGCGAGGCTGTGTATCTATTGGCAAGAGCATTGTATTACAAGGGCAATAGTGCCTTTCAAGCCAAAGATCAGTTTGAAGCACTGATCAATGGCTTTCCGGAAAGCCGTCACGTTCCCGAAGCCCATATCTATCTGGCGCGGGTGTTAAGACAGCTGAACCGCAAGCAGGAAGCGGAGAAGCTGTTGGAAGGCTTTGTGCGCGATACCCGCCATCAAAAATCCCATCCCCGCGCGCTGATGGTGTTGGCAGAATTTGAGATTGAAGATCAGGACTTCCTGAGTGCTCAATATTGGCTGCAGCGCATTATCACGGACTATCCCAAATCATCAGAATTTAAGGAAGCCTCCTTTCTGTTTGGCAAAAACTATTATGAACAGCATGATTACCTCTCATCCTACAAAGAGTTTGAAAAGCTGGTAAACACACGCGGCATCAATAAAGAATTGAAGCTGGAAGGTCGCTATTATATGGCGCTGAACCTCTTTGAATTGGGAGAATATGCAAAGTGTGACAAGCTGGTAAGCCAACTTCTAAAAAGTGAATCCCGCCTGGATAAACTGGCGCTCATCAGAGTGATCAAAGCAAGGCTGCTCCTGCAGGGAAAGGATGAGGAAAAAGGCATCAATGAAGTGGATGAGATTGCCAAATCCCAACCGCGCAGCCTGGCTTCCAGCGCCGCCTATTATTATCTGGCAGATTACTACTTTTATCAAAATGCAGATATCGAATTGGCTGGCACCACATATGGCAAAGTGCGCACAGAATTCCCCATTGCCATCTATGCCGATTTTGCCAAACAAAAGGCAGATGCCGTAAATCAGATCAAACAAAATAAGAATCTATCCGCCAAGGCAAACCTCCAGCAATATGTGGATTATCATATGTTGGCTGCGGAAAACTATCTCAATGCCTTTGCGCTGAATGATTCTGCATTGGTGATGTATCAACGCATCCTGGACGTGGCGGCGCCCTTCAAGGCGGAATTGGATAGCCTGACCGCCGTGGCAGACAGCATCAATGCGCGCGTGGACAGCCTGCAAATCCAGTTAGCAGAATTGGAAGCACTAATCCCGGAGCCCCCTGTCCCAGCGGATAGCCTGGAAAGCCAGGAGCTGATTCCTGATATGGAGACCGAGGCAGTGGCGGACAGTGTGGATGCCATGACTCCTCCTGATGAGGCTGAAGAAGCTGAAGACGAAGATGGGGAGGAGATTACCTAACCCGATCTCATCGATGAGCCGGAGCAGCTGTCTGATGAGCCAGACAGCGGGAAGATTTCTGAAGAAATAGTAAAAGAAGAGACTCCAGAAGAGCCGCCTCTCGACATTCCAGAGATGGAGGAAGAGGAAGAACCTATCTTAGACCTTCCCGAAATTGACGAAGAGGAGGATGAGCCACTGATCAACATCCCAGATGCGGATGAAGAAGAGGCTCCGGAGGATCTCGATCTTGAGGAAATGTTGGAAGTACAATCAGATGAAGGCGAGACGCTTGCCCCCACTCCCATCGAACTATTTGAGGAAAGCGATGATGCGCCAGAAAGCATCGATATGGAGCTGGAACCTTTTGATGAAGAAGAGCCGGAAGTGATTTTGAACCTGGATGAAGAATCCGATGATAATGAGATTGATGATACTCCAGACGATGCTGAGCCTCTGGAAGAGGATGAGGATGCTCCTGAAATAATGCTGGAAGATGAATCCGATGATACAGAAACTGACGAAGCTCAAGACGATGCCGAGCCTCACGAAGCTGATGAGGAAGAAGACGAGGGTGCCTGGCTGCGTGAATTGCAAGCGGAGATAAATGCAAAGCAGGATGAATTGAAGACTCTAAATATCCAACTGTCTTCGCTGGAAACCAAAATAGCAGAGATGCAGGGCAATATCACCCGCTTGGATATGGAAATCCTCCCCCTGGTCTATTTCGCCAAGGGTACCTTGTTACACCGCATGCAGACGCCTGCAGATACGCTTCAGGCATTACAGGCGGAGATGGAAGAGCTGTTCCCAGCCAATAAATACACCAACGCTTTCAACTTGCTGATGGCTGGCAAGCCGGTGCGTCTGGCAGATCCGGAGGAAGACCGCCAGGAAGAGCTGTTGGATATAGCATTGGGCATGTATCCCGATGATCCTGATTCCATGCTGGATATCCTGGAAGACCTCACCCAATCCCCCTATTCTGCCATCAGCCTCAAAGCCAATTTCCGCCTGGGTTGGTTCCATACCTTTGACGAACCTGATACCACAGCCGCCAAGCCTTATCTGGATGAAGTGCTGAACCATCCCTTGGGCGGTGACTATGCGGATTATGCCCGTAAGTTTTATAATGGCAATGTCTTTGATTTCCCCAAACCAAAGCCTGATAGCGTCGCCGTGAGCGATTCTCTGGATATGGAGACGGAAGATGAGACCGGTGATGATGAACCTGAAGACACTCACTTGATCGAGATTGAAGAAGCAAGAGGCGAGGAACAGCCGATCAATCTGGATGACACCCCCAAGCTGCCCCTCATGCCAGAGGATGAAAAAGAGGATATCCCTGGGCTGATGGATGAAGAGGAATCGCTTGTGCCAATAGAAGACACGGATGCCTCTCCCCCACCCGAAGAAGATGAATCTATGGAAGGGGAGCAGGAAGATATAGAGCTTTCTCCCCCAGCGGAGGATGAGGAGGATATTACTCCTGTTGAGGATGCCGCAGAAGAGCAGCCAATGGAGCCCTCCGAGGAGCAGGAAGAAACCCCTTCACCTGAAGTAGAGGAGCCCACAGAGGATGAGGAGGCTGAAGAAGCTTCCATTATCCAAACAGAAGAGGCAGAGCAGCCGCAGCCTGAGCCTGATGGAGAGCCTGAGATTGAATGAAATCCACCTCTCAACCCCTCACAGATCAACATCTCATGTTGCGCCTCCTGATACTACTAATGGCATTGGTGGGCAACTTGGGTGCATCTTTTCGCATGCTGCTGATGCAGATTGCGCTCTTTGGATTGTTTTCCCTATTGGATTTGACAAGCCTTAAAAACCTCAGGCGAGCCCTGCGCCTAATCATCATCTTTTTGGCAGCATACTGGCTGTTTGCAACCATCCTGAACACACCTTTTCTCAGTATGACGCTCTTCAGCCTCAAGCTCATCTTTTTTGCTCAGGTGACGGTATATACATTTTCGCATCTCTCAATGCCGCGGGTGTTGCATGATTGCCGCTGGCTGTTAAAGAGGTCCTGGGGGCGTGGGCTAGTATTCTATCTGGCAGCCACGGTGATGTTTGTAAACAGCCTGCGCAGTGAGTTCCTTAGCCCAAGGCGCAAGGATGTGCCCGCCACACAGAGATTTGTGGATGCCAGCAAAGCCAGCCTGGAGCAAGGGGATCACATCTCCCAAAATCTGGAAGCCATGATGGCAGACCCCACACTCTATCAAGATGCCACACCTGCCCCTGCCTTGATAGGCTTGGCTCTTTTGACCCTGATGACCTTCCTGGGAGCCATCTGATGCCCAGATATCTGATGCGATTCTGTTATGATGGAACCCACTATCATGGCTGGCAAAAGCAGCATAATGGCATCAGCATACAGGCGGTGATGGAGCGTGCACTTGCCCGCATGGAGGCTCCTCAGCCGTTCATAACCGCTGCGGGCAGAACCGATACCGGTGTGCATGCCTTGGCACAGCGTGCCCATTTTGAATACCCATCCCGCATGCAAACCTGGCAGATGGTGAAGGCCTTTAACAGCCTCTTGCCGCCGGATATCAAGGTGTTGGCAATAGATGAAGTTGCACCGTCATTCCATGCCCGCTTTGATGCCTGTGAGCGCGGCTATATCTACCTCCTTGCCAAAGAGCCTCATCCCTTTTACAGGCTCTATATGGGCTTTATCCCTCACAAACCCATCCGCTATGAGGCATTGCAAGGCTATATCCCCTCCCTCTTGGGCTCGCACGACTTTTCGTCTTTAGGGCGTGCCAATCCCAATATCCCCAAGCGTGTGTGTAATCTGAAAGTGCTGACGATATCAGACATGGGCGACTTTCTTGAATTTCGCCTCTTGGCAGATCGTTTTTTACACAATATGGTGCGCCGTATCGTGGGCACCCTGATAAACTTTGCCGCCAAAGAGCTGCCTGCCACAGAACTGGCAGACATCTTGGCAATGGCAGATCCCAAACAAACTTTAGTGGAAACGGCACCCCCGCAAGGGCTGTATCTGAGCCACGTGGGCTATCCTGCCCACAAGTTGGCATTGGAACAGACAGAATTTGCAGATATCTCCCTGCCTTTTCCCCTCCATACAACAATATGAGGTCACAATGAAATACCCCATCCCCCGTGGAACATATGACATTCTACCCGATCAAAGCTATAAATGGCAATACCTTATCCGCCGCTTTCAAGATATAGCCGCATCCTTCGGCTATCATGAAATCAACACCCCCATCTTTGAGGTGAGCGCCCTCTTTGAACGCAGCTCCGGGGAAAGCTCGGACGTGGTGCAAAAAGAGATGTATCGCTTCACAGACCGGCGGGGGCGTGAATTTGCCCTGCGCCCGGAAGGGACAGCGCCCGTGGTGCGCAGCTTTGTGGAAAATTCCATGGATAAAGACGGTGCCAAAACCAAGCTCTTCTATGTGGGACCGATGTTCCGCTACGACCGCCCACAGGCAGGGCGTTATCGCCAGTTTTGGCAATATGGAATAGAGTTTTTTGGCGCCCAGCATCCCTTCTATGATGCGGAGGTGATTGCCCTGCTGTGGCAATATCTAAAGGGATTGGGACTCAGCAAGATAGAGCTGAGAATCAATAGCGTGGGCAGCCCGCAGTGTTGGGAAGCTTACGAGAAGGTATTGAAGGAATATTACCGACCCCATCTGCCTCAGCTGTGCGCTGATTGTCAAACACGCTTTGAGATCAAGCCCAAGCGTCTTTTGGATTGCAAGGTGCCCTCCTGCCGCACCATTGCCCAAGATGCGCCTTCCCAGCTGGATCACTTGGATGAGGAGAGCCGTCAGCACTTTGCAGAGGTGCAAGGGCATCTTAACGCAGCCGGTGTGCCCTATATCATCGATCCCCATATCGTGAGGGGTTTGGACTATTATTCCCACACCGCCTTTGAAGTGGTGTTCGACGGCTTGGGCGCCCAAAACACCTTGGCTGGAGGCGGACGCTATAACTATCTGGTGGAGCAGATCGGGGGTAAAAGCACGCCAGCCATCGGCTTTGCCGGAGGTTTTGAGCGGCTCATCCTGGCGTTGGAATCAGAAGGGATACAGATAGGAAAGCCCTTGATCCCGGATATCTATGCCATCGCCATGGGAGCTGAGGCACAGGAAGCACTCATCCCCTTGATCTATGATCTGAGGCGGGAACTGGTGAGCGTGGAATATGACCCCACCAAGACCTCTTTCAAGGCACAAATGAAGGCTGCCAACCACTCGCAGGCGAGGTTTGCCCTCATCATCGGCGAGGATGAACTGGCTTCCGGCAGTGTGATCCTCAAAGATTTGGAGACTGGTGAGCAGGTATCGCTTTCCAGCAAAGATATTGATGCCATTCGGGGAGCAGTGATATCAAAATAAGTGATTTGCCCGATCTGGCGGCATCGGGGGTTCTGGTAACGGACAAGCATCCCTACCAGGGGTTTATTCCCAAAGATGCCCGAGGAGTCATACTGGGCGGCACTCCCCCTCACCGTTTTTGCGCCAGAACCGGTCTGGTAAAAGGGGATATGGATTTCTATTATGGCAGCAGAGTCAATCTCTTTTGGGATGCCATGGAAGTGGTGTTTGGCGAGGAACTATCCTTTATCCACACCCTCCGAGCGGCTGAAAAGCCCCTGCCCTACAGCGAGGTGCGTCCGCTCTTTGAAAGCTTTTTAGCCTCTCACAACCTGGGTATTGCCGATACCCTGCATACCTATTTTCGTAAGGGGCAAAGCTCCGCCGACCAAGATATCCTGCCTATCCGCTTCAATCCCAGATTGTGGCAATACCTCTCCTCCCGCCCCCAGCTCACCCACCTCTTCTGCTCTTCCCGATACGTGAGCCTCTGGCTGTTGCAGAGTTTGCTAAATAGTAAACGCATCCGCTTTATCGGCACCGATGCCGTCTCCTTCTCTTTTGAAGATGGATACCTGCCACAACGGCAACTGCGCATTATCCACCTGCATTCCCCGTCACGAGCCGCTTCCAAAGACCTCTTGAGGCTGGTGCCACCCGGCAAGGATATCAAAGATAACAGCCCCTTGCAGCAGCAGATCATCGCCCTGGGCACCCTCTACCGCAGGGACTTTGCCGAGGCGGGGATTATTGATTGACAGAATCCCTAGTTTTACCAAATCTGTTTTTTTATAAATATAACTTAGCTGGAAGGAGCGAAGCATGAAAAAGCTGGAACTCAAGTATCCGCACACACCCAAAGAGGATGTGGCTGAGGTGCTGCATGGCACCAGAATCGAGGACCCCTACCGCTGGTTGGAGGATGACAAGAGCCCCCAAACAGCAGAGTGGCTGAAACAGCAGCATAAGGTAACCGAATCCGTATTGAATTTGTATCCTGGGCGCAAGGCGATGTTTGAACGGCTTCAGGAGCTGAACAACTACCCGCGCCAGTCGGTTCCCATCAAGATTGGGGATTGGTATTACTTTAGCAGAAATGAGGGCTTGCAAAACCAATATATCACCTATCGCAAAAAGAAAGACGGTGAGGAAGAGCTCTTCTTTGATCCCAACACGCTTTCCCCTGATGGCACCACGCAGGCATACACCAGCGGCCGCAGCAAAGACAAACGCTATGCCACCTACAATATCGCAGAATCCGGCGCCGATAATTCCGAATATTGGGTGATGGATACCGAAACGAAGACCTTTTTGAAGGATAAGATTACCAACGTGCGGGGCTTTGGCACCCCCTGGTATAAAGACGGCTTTTTTTACAGCAAGAGCGAGGGCGTTCAAGACTATCAGGCACAGGATAAGAACCACCGCATTTTCTATCACAAACTGGGCGAAGACGAAAGCCAGGATACGCTGATTTGGGAAGACCCGGAAAACCCACTCCGCTACCACAGCGCAAGCGTATCCGATGATGAAAAATACCTGTTTCTAATGGGATTTCAGGGCACTGGTGGCACCAGCATCCGCTTTCGCAAGATGGATGAACCCCATGCCCCGTGGATCTGCCTCTTTGAAGGCTACGATTATGACGCCTACATCTTTGATGCCTATGAAGAGGACTGTTTTTATCTGATGACCAATAAGAATGCCAAGAACTTCCGGCTGATGAAGGTGAATCTCCTCAAGCCTGAGGAAGAGAACTGGGTAGAGATTATCCCCCAGCGTGATTACCTGCTGCGAGCTGCCGACCTCGTGGGTGGCAAGCTGATCATTACCTTCATCAAAGACGTTTATTCCCATATTGAGGTCTTTGATCCCGATGGCAACCTCCTCTATCCCATCCAGATGCCATACTTGGGCTCAGCCTTTCTCTCTTACCATGAAAAAGAGGACGAGGAGGCATACTTTTATTTCTCCTCCTACGTGCGCCCCAACGAAAGCTATCACTATGAGGTTGCGTTAAATAAGCTCACCTTTTACCATCGCGACCCCGTGAAGGCGGAGTTTGCAGATCTCGTCGTCAATCAGGTGTTTTATCCCTCCAAGGATGGCACGCTGATCCCCATGAGCCTCATCCACA
>JAAYJN010000074.1 GCA_012522935.1 Candidatus Cloacimonadota bacterium
GAGATCAACCTTAGCGCCGTGGATGCAGATTTAATATTGAACCGTCTGGAGCAGGATCAGGAGCAACTGATCGATATGATCCTGTATGGTATCATAAAAAGAGGTTAAACATGAAAAGATACATTTTGATATTATGCCTAAGTGTGGCACTTTTGGTGCTGAATGGCATCGGCTTGGAAGAGAGCATCGATCTTGCCAAGCAAAACAACCGCAATTTGCTGATTGCCAAAGAAGAGGTGGAAAAGGCAAAGAACACCTATTACGATGTGCGCAGCAACCTCTTGCCCCAGGTGGTGTTGCAAGGAGGCTACGAGCTTTCACGCACCCATCTGCCGGATTCCGCTTTGCCCCAGCCGATGAGTTTTGTTCCGGGATTGCCCTATCACGATGACACCTATCAGGATCCCAGCTATCTGAACGATGTGTATCTGGGCACCGTGTTGGAAAACGTGGTGAACAATATGATCCCCACCACACCCAAGGATGCGGCATCGGTGGCATTGCAGCTGAAGATGACACAGGTGCTATTTTTGGGCGGCAAGCTGATCAATGGCATCAAGGTGGTGGATCGCTATCGCAGCATCCAACGGCTCAATTATGAGGTGGCAGAGCAGAAGCTGGTTTTGGAAACCACGGAACTCTTTTACCAATGCCTCTTGGCTGAAAAGCTGGCACAGGTGCAGGCACAAGGCTTGGAGACAGCCAACCGTCACTTGGGGCGGGTGGAGGATTTCTTTGGTGAGGGGATGGTGAGCGAATTTGATCTCTTGCGGGCGCGCCTGGAGGTAGCCAAGCTGCAGCCACAGGTGTTGCAGGCACAAAATAACTATCAGCTGGCTTTATCTGCATTTCGCAGGCACCTGGGCTCTGAGGATGAAGAGCTGAAGCCGGAGGGTGAATTTGTATTGCCGCCAGAATGGGAGATCAGCCTGGAAGAAGCCATCGCCACCGGCAAGCAAGATCGCACGGAGCTGGAGCTGGCAAATATCGCCACCCAGGTGGCAGAGATCACATACAATGCGGAGCGCGGCAACTATCTGCCCAATGTGGCTCTGGAAGCGGATTATTCCCTCTATACCGCTGCCAACGACTTTAGCATAGCACGCGATGATTTTGGCAGCCGCTATAGCATCGGCATCGGCATCCAAATCCCTATCTTTACGGGCTTTTCAAACACATCCAAACGCAAACATGCCAAGAGCTCATATCTGCAGGCAAAGCTGCAGGAAAGGGATTATGAGGATTTGATAGCGCTGGAGATCAAGCAAAACTGGCAAAACCATCATCACGCTTTGGAAAATCATGAATTGCAGGCAGAAAATATCCGTATGGCAGAGCGCAGCTTGGAGCTGGCTCAGGTGCGCTATGACAGCCAGGTGGGCATCCAACTGGATGTGTTTGATGCCCAGATCACGCTTTCCGGCATCCGGCTGCAATATCTGCAATCCGTGTATGAGATCATCATCAATCAGCTCAGGCTGCAAAAATCAATTGGAATTAAAATTTAAGGGAGACACCCATGAAACGATATATAATCATCCTACTCACAATCCTGCTTGCCCTCAGCATGGCAGCCTGTGGTTCCAAAAAGACCAAAGACAAGAGTCTGCAACAAATCCAGGCAGAAGAAGGCGTACCTGTGCGTCTTCTGGAAGTACAACCTCAGACATTTATCCATCAATTGCGCTACAACGCACTCTTATCCGGTGCCGAGGAATCCACCGTCCAATCCAACTTGAGCGAGGTGATCCAATCCATCCACGCCAAGGTGGGAGACAGGGTTTCCAAGGGACAGCTGATCATCAGCTTTCCCAGCAATGCACCGGCTGCTCAATATGAACAGGCTTCTGCAGCCTATGCCGCACAATTGCAGGCATATCAAAGGATGGAGCGGCTGTTTGAAAAAGGAGCCATCTCGCAGCAGGAATTGGACAACCTGGAAACAGGGCTGAAGGTGAGCAAAGCCAACCTGGATGCCAGCCAATCGATGATCAGAATCACCTCACCCATCAGCGGGGTGATCACTGCCCTCAATGTGAATCCAGCCCAGAAATCCTACCCCGGACAAGACCTCTTTACGGTAACTTCCAACAGCGGCTATAAAGCCGTGATAATGGTGCCCGATAAAGAGGTGGAATCGATCAAAAAAGGAGCGCAAGTGACCGCCGAAGTGAATGGCGAAACCCTCAGCGGCCGCATCACGGAGGTGGGGATGGCTGTGGATATGTATGCCCGCTCTGTGCGCGTGGAAGCCACCTTCCCCGGCGCCAACCGCAAGATCAGCTATGGCAGCAATGCCAAGATTTGTGTGAATGTGCTGTCTCAACCCAATACCATCGTGGTAAACCGCGAGCATATCAGCTTTGAAAACAGTAAAGCATGGGTGTGGATCAATAAGGATAACCGCGCCTACAAGGTGCAAATCGAGACGGGGTTGAACGACCAGCTGCGCTATGAAGTGTTGGCAGGGCTGGAGCCCGGAGATGAATTGATCACAGAAGGCACCCACCTTTTGAGCGAAAACTCCCGCATCCAGGTGATAGCTGAAGGGGAATAAAGATGTTTCTTTCAAGACTATCCATCGAACGTCCCGTGCTGGTCACGATGGCGATTTTGGTGTTTGTGGTATTTGGCGGTCTTGCCTTCTTTGGTTTGCCTCTTAATATGATGCCGGATATAGATCTGCCCTTTGTTTCCATCCAAGTGGTGTATCCCGGTGCCAGTCCCCAGGAGGTGGAAACCCAGATTACCAAGAAGGTGGAAGACGCCATCTCCACGGTGAGCCAAATAGATTATATCCAATCCTATTCTCTGGAAAGCGTGAGCATCACCCTGATAGCGTTCCAGCTGGATAAGGATGTGGATATCGCCAATTCTGAGGTGAAAGACAAGCTGGATGCCATTATCCGCGATCTTCCCACCTCGGCAGAAAAGCCCGTCGTGCAAAAGTTTGACTTTTCGGCAATGCCCTTTATGGATATCGTGTTGAGCGGAAACATCGATAGCAGAGAGCTTTATGAGCTTGCCGATACCAAGATAAAAGAACGGTTCTCCCAGATTCCGGGCGTTGCCCAAGTGAATCTGACGGGAGGCACCAAGCGCCAGATAGAGGTGAGGCTCACGGATGCCGCCATCTATGAAAATCGTATTTCTCTGGCACAACTGATGCAAATCCTTGCGGCTCAGAATATGGATATGCCTGCGGGTTACTTTAATAGGGGCTCTCAGGAGTATGCCGTGAGGCTGAAAGGCGAATTTGACAGTGTGGAGGAAATCAGCGAAGCGCGCATTCCCGGCGGAATGGGGATGA
>JAAYJN010000075.1 GCA_012522935.1 Candidatus Cloacimonadota bacterium
GCGCCACGGTAGCCATCACCTGGTTATAAGGCTGGTCTGGATCAGCAAAGAAGGGAATCTTTTGACCGGTCACCAGCGTGTTATTGAGGTCGATACCGGCGATACCGGTGGCGATCAATTCGGAAGGGTCTTCGCGCCGCACCGGGTTCACGGAGGGTCCGCCAATCTCCACTTCCTTGCCTTCAATCTGGGGTCCGCCATCAATGGGCTCGCCATAGGCATTGAAGAATCTGCCAGCCAGGTCGTCTCCCACCTTCAGTGTGGGCGGTTTGCCAAAGAAGACGATCTCCGCATCCGTGCCGATGCCTTCCGTTCCGGAAAAGATCTGCAGGGTTACAGAATCGTCGATGATCTTCACCACCTGCGCCAGTCTGCCGCTAACGGTGGCAAGCTCTTCATAGCCAACGCCTGAGGCTTTCACCGTGCAGGTGGCCTTGGTAACCTGGGTCAGCTTTGTGTATACTTTTTGGAAAGCGGTGGTAGACATTATTTCGCCCTCCTTTCTTCCATTGCTTCTTTCAGTTGTGCCTGATAGCTATTAAATTCTTCGTTTTGAAATTCCAGATAGTTCATCTGTCTCAGCAGGTTGATGAGCCCGGTAAAATAGGGCTGCACCTCCTCATAGCTTTCAAACACAAAATCTGTGCGGCACACATCCAAGATGAGATGCATCATATAGGATTGCCGCTTCATCGAGGTGGATTTATCCACCGGATCAAAGCCATCCTGCTGCAGGATAATCCTATCCAAGAGCTCGCTCTTCCACAGCCGCTCATGATATTCCATGGGCACGCCGTCGTCACCCAGAATGTTGATCTGGTCTCCGGCTTCTTTGCCTCTGAGGAGCAGGTCTTTCGCCTCATAAACGTCATCCACCCAATTGGGGGAGATGTGTTCATTCAGATGCTTTTGCACCTCCTCATATTCCAGATATTTGGAGTATGATTCGATGGGGTCAACGGCGGGATAGCGCTTGGAATCCGCCCTATCCTGGGATAGAGCATAAAAACAGCGGGCTGCCTTTTTGGTGGCTTCCGTCACAGGCTCCTTGAGGTTGCCGCCGGCAGGGGATACCGCACCGATGAAGGTGATGGAGCCCGCCACGCCATTGTTGAGATACACATAGCCGTTGCGGGAGTAAAAGTTTGAGATAATTGCCGGCAAATCCATGGGATAGGCGTCTGGGCCGGGCAGCTCTTCCATGCGGTTGCTCATCTCACGCAGAGCCTGTGCCCAACGTGAGGTGGAATCTGCCAACAGCAGGATTTTGAGCCCCATGCTGCGGTAGTATTCGGCGATGGTCATCGCTGTATAGACCGATGCCTCACGCGCTGCCACCGGCATATTGGAGGTATTACAGATGATGATGGTGCGTTCCATCAGCTTGCGGCCTGTGCGGGGGTCGTCCAATTTGGGAAATTCCACAAAGAGTTCCACCACTTCATTGGCACGCTCTCCACAGGCTGCCACGATGATGAGATCAGCCTCGGCATTCTGGGAGATACTGTGCTGCAACACGGTTTTCCC
>JAAYJN010000076.1 GCA_012522935.1 Candidatus Cloacimonadota bacterium
AAACAAGTACCGGAACTACTGCCGGTGCGTATTTTAGGCGACGACATCCTGCGCATGAAAGCCCGCGAGGTGGAGGAGATTACGGATGAAATACGTGATTTTGCCGCCGATTTGGTGCACACCATGTATCTCAGGGATGGCGTTGGCTTGGCAGCACCGCAGGTGGGCAAAAGCATCCGCATGTTTGCCGCAGACCCCTGGTGGGGCAGGGATAATAGCAATCAAAACCCCCTCGTGCTCATCAATCCCATCATCGAATCTTCCGAGGGGCAAAGCGTGAATGAGGAAGGCTGCATCAGCGTTCCCGATATCTTTGCCGAGGTAGTGCGCCCTTCAGCCATCACCATCTCTTTCACAGATTTGGAAGGCACGCGGCAAACCATGGATCTGAAAGGCTTTCCTGCCATCGTGATGCAACACGAGTATGACCATTTGAACGGCGTCCTTTTTATAGATAAGATCAAGATGCTCACCCGCCTCACCCTCTTGCCCCGCATCAAAGAGCTGGAAAGACGTGCCGTGGATGGCGTGAATATCGTCACCGAATTGCCCCCAGAGAATAACGACTGATGTCTTCTCCCCTGCCATCGATAGCGTTTTTTGGTTCCTCAGAGTTTTCCCTGCCCTCGCTGAAAGCTTTGGCAAACCAACGGTACAGGCTACTGGTGGTATCCCAGCCTGCCCGCCCCCAAGGCAGAAGGCTAAAGGTAAAGGCAAACCCCCTCGCCGCCCTGGCTCAAGAGCTGGATTTACCTCTGTTTACCCCGGAAAATATCAACGACAGCCACAGCTTGGCAACCCTGCAGGATTTTGCCCCCGATATCATCGTGACCGCCAGCTATGGCGCCATCTTCCGGAAGCCGCTGTTGGAACTGGCACAGATTTGCATCAACCTCCATCCCTCGCTGTTGCCCCTCCTCAGAGGCGCCACCCCCATCCAAAGCGCACTCTTGCAAGGTTTTATCACCACCGGCGTCAGCATCTTTGCCATGGCGCCCAAGATGGATGCCGGCGATATCCTCATCCAGGAGGAAACCCCCATCCACCCCCTGGAAAACCACAGCCAATTGGAGGAGAGATTGGCAGATATGGCAGCCCGTCTCCTACTCAGCTATCTGTCTGATCCCCAATCATATCCCCCTGTACCCCAGGATCATGCACGTGCCACTTACAGCCAAAAGATTGATAGAAACAGCACTTTGATAGATTGGAACCAACCCTGCCGGGATATCCACAATCAAATCCGTGCCTTTGCCATGCAGCCCGGAGCGTGGACCACCCTCACGGGTAAACAACTTAAGATTTTGGCAGCCCAGCCCTCGGAGCTGGCACCCACCGGCAAACCCGGAGAGCTGGCAGATATCGAAAAGAACAAGGGCTTTGCCATCAATACTGGCGATGACCCCCTTTTTATTCAAACCGTTCAGCCGCAAGGCAAAAAGGTGATGGATGCCTGGGCTTTTCATCTGGGAGCCCGGCTCAAACCCGCTATCCAATTTGGGAGCTAACTAATGAAAAACCAATACTTTTCCGTGATTAAATTCCCCGTTTTCGTGAGCATCTCTCTCATCTTGCTCACAGCTTTATTCTTTTTCTTTTCCGTCAGCGGCTATGCCTCATTGGGGCTCAGCCTGGTGGAAAAGATCATCTATGGTGTTATCTTTGGCGTGATTTTACTCCTCATCATCACCTGGCTGCTGGTGCTTTCCTCCACCCATCGCAAGATCAAAAACAAGATACTAAAAACCTATCTGAAATGGATGATGTTTCACGTGTATTACTTTCTGGCAATGGTGATTAACCTCCTCTTCATCCAGTCTCGCGTCAGCCTTTGGGAAAGCTTTTTGAACTTCAACAACGAAATCGTGCTCACCAATCACTTGGGCAAAAAACACAAAAAAGTCCTCCTTCTCCTCCCCCATTGCCTGCAAAATTCCAAATGTCAGATACGTGTGACAGATGACATCATGAACTGTGAAGAATGTGGAAAGTGCGTGATTGCCCACCTCAAGAAATGGGCAAACCAGGAAAGCGTCCATGCCGCTGTGGCAAGCGGAGGATCCATTGCCCGCAAGCTGATTGTGGAGCACAAGCCCGAGGTAATCGTGGCTGTTGCCTGTCATCGCGATCTGGTGGAAGGCACACGGGATGCCTGGATGTTGCCCGTCTATGCTGTCTTGAACGAGCGTCCCCATGGTCCCTGCTTCGAGACCACCGTCAGCCTGGCAAACGTGGAATATGCCGTGCAAAAATTCATCTAAGAGGAGTGCAAAATGAGAGCGGGTTCCGTAATCATCATAGTGTTGGCGGTCATCATCCTCAATGCCGGCATCACGATGATGATCATCAATGGCAAGGATCAGTCCCAATCTGCGCCAACACCTGTGGCAAGCGCAGAAGATGCCAGCCGTCAAAATTCCATCACCGCGGCAGTGAATGCCGTGGAACCGGCGGTGGTGAGCATCAACGTGATCAAAACCGAATCCATCCAGATCCGGCGTCCCTTTGGCATCCCTTTCTTTGATTTCTTTGATTTTGCCCCCATGCAAAGGCAGGTGCAAAGCATTGGAACGGGTATTATTTATGACCCCAAGGGATATATCATCACCAATGCCCACGTGGTGGAGGGTGCCACCCAGATCAAGGTGGTTTTGCCCGATAAACGGGAATTTGACGCCACCGTGTTGGGCGTGGATGATAAACACGATATTGCCAAGCTCAAAATCAATGGCTCACGCCTCACCCATGCCCGCCTGGGCAGCTCCCAAAACCTGATTATAGGTGAATGGGCTATCGCCTTGGGCAATCCTTACGGATTCTTGATGAACGATTCCAAACCAAGCGTGTCTGTGGGAGTGATTTCCGCCCTCAACCGCAGCTTTTCCCCACGTGCTGATCAACGCTCCTATCGTAATATGATTCAAACTGATGCCGCCATCAACCCCGGCAATAGCGGCGGCCCGCTGGTGAATATCAATGGCGAAGTGGTAGGCATCAATACCTTTATCTTCAGTGAAAGCGGCGGGAATGTGGGCATCGGCTTTGCGATCCCCATCGATGAGGTAAAAAGCATACTGACGAAGCTGTAGGCATTTGTATCAAGTCCCAAAAGAAACCACGAATAACAAGATTGGACACGAATTTTAGGCTCGCTACCGCTCGCTCAGCGAGGCTTGCCCCCTAACCACCCTTGTACCACCCTTGTCGAGACAAGGGAGAGACAAGGGAGAGACAAGGGTGGTTAATAAGACAGAAAGTGGAAAACCTCAAATCCATAAGACAACACAAGTCAAAATATTGATTAAAAAAAATTGTCTATCCGCTGGCTTTGCACTATCTTAACTAAAGAGATTATAAACAGCAACACACAATGGAACACATGCTTAAGTGACTATAAAAAGGGGAATACAATGAAATATCTAACCTATATTTTAATTTTGGCAACTACCTTGGTGATGGTGGCATCCTGTGGCAAGGACGAGGAGATCGGCCCCTATCAGTTTTCCACAGATATCGATATGCAAGAATTCATGGAAAGCCATGATTGGGCGTTAATGGCTTTATCTTTTGACAATTCTGGTGTGGATTGGGACATAGGAGATAATAATATGCTGCTCTGGATTGATCCGGAATACCAGGGTGGAGAATTGGACCCCAATGACACATTTTCCCTATCCATTAACGGAATCGACATTCATTTTAATCAAGAACATTGGGACGATTACGGATGGGTGTATTTTGATCATGTTGTGTTGCCCATTGCCTCCAAGGTTGATGTGCTCTTCAAAAGAAACAACAGCGTCATCTTTGATAAGAAGGTCAAGCTTTCCGCATTCCCCAAAATCACCTCTTTCCCAGGCGTTCCCAATTGGAATGATGATTTAATTCTCAAATGGAGCCTATCCCGAGATAGCCACGTGCAAATGGTGTATGCGGACACCTATAGTGCTGATGAGCATAATTCAGTGTACCACTACACCAATCCCTCCGCCCGCTCCTACGCCGTTCCTGTAAACGTACTTTTCATGTTCCATATGACAAGCTATGGAATGAGTCTTATGGAACTATGCTTTACAGAATATAATAGTGCCTTTGTAGTGTCGATGACGGTGGCAGGCAAGCGAATCCCCATCGACCGTGAAGATGAAACTCCCACATCCGGAAATCTTATTGACAGATTACTAAAAAAAGCGTGGAATTATTCACCGCAACCGAATCCATTATACTAACCACGGAATGTGCGGAAAAGCACGGAAAGGGGATTTTAAAAGAGGGAACCACGAATTACACGAATGGAGGCTTGTTTCGCAAGCAGGGGTCAGGGGACAGTGTGGACTATTGATAAGTCTATTTTGAGTTGGTGTTTCCTTCTTTTTAATCGCGAGCATAGCGAGCTCCTTAAAGAGTCTCAGCAGAGACGATATTTTAGGTCAACTCAATCTATAACAATACGTTACAAATCTCGGAGAGACGGCACATTAGGTTCGTAACCGCTCGCCGATATTATAATAACCACAAAAAGTACGAAAAAACACTAAATAAAACGGCTTCACCGCTACCCCACTAACCCCTAAAACCTAACACCTAAGCATGCTTCGCGTGCGCTCTGTCCATTACGGCTTTAGCCACTCCTCAGCTTTCCATATCTTTCCGCTTCGCTGAAGATGCAGCCACAGTATTTTTGCCTATACATCCCCGCTTCTTTGGAGAGCTCTATCCCCTTTTGCCACAAGCCTCTCCAATCCCGATAAAAGAAAGGGATATCATAGCGGGCTGCCATGCGCTCTGCCGTTTCTATGATCAATTCATGTTTTTGATAGCGGCTATAGAGCAGCGTGCTGGAAAAGGCATCAAAACCCTCTTCCTTTGCCAATTTGGCGGCTGCCTCCAGCCTCACTTCATAGCAGTGGGCACAGCGCTGGTCTATGTCATCTATCACCTCTTTCACAAACTCTTCCAAGCCGTATTCATCGTTGATAATGAGCGGGAATCCTTCCTGGCGGCTAAACTCCTCCAGGGCGTTTTTGCGGGCTTTATACTCCGTATAGGGATGGATATTGACGTTGTACCAAAAGGCGGTGACCTGGATGCCTTCCTCCTGCAACTGAAAGTAGGGTGCTATCAGGCAGGGGGCACAGCAGGTGTGGAGGAGGAGGTTTTTGATCTGATTCATGGGGCAAAAAAGGGGAGCGGAGATGGCTCCCCCCATTCACTGTTATTCTTTAGAATTCTTTTAAGAGGTTGTTGGCAACGATGCCGCGTTGGATTTGGTTGGTTCCTTCATAAATCTGGAGGATTTTGGCGTCGCGCATCATCTTTTCCACGGGATATTCCTTCATATAGCCGTATCCACCAAGGATTTGCACGGCGTCTGTGGTCACCTTCATGGCTACGTCTGAGGCATAGTATTTGCACATGGCGGATTCTTTGGCATAGTTTTTGGCGCCACTATCTACCATGCGGGCGGTTTGCAAGACCAAGGCACGGGCGGCTTCAATCTCGGTTGCCATATCGGCAAGCATAAATTGGACAGCCTGGAAGGAGGCGATGGGTTTGCCAAATTGGACGCGCTCTTTGGCATAGCGCACGGATGCTTCAAAGGCGCCACGGGCGATGCCCACGGCTTGAGCGCCCACCATGGGACGGGATTTGTCGAATACCTTCATGGCGGTGATAAAGCCCGTGCCTTCCCTGCCCACCATGTTGGCGGCGGGAACCACGCAATCTTCAAAGATCAGCTCGCGGGTGGCAGAGGCGCGGATGCCCATCTTGTTTTCCTTTTTGCCAAAGCTAAAGCCGGGGGTATCCTTTTCCACGATAAAGCAGGAACAGCCACGTGCTCCGCGGGTTTTATCCGTCATGGCAAAAACCGTGTAAATGCCGGCTTCTCCACCGTTTGTGATCCACTGTTTGGTGCCGTTGAGGATGTAATTATCCCCGTCTTTGCGGGCGGTGGTTTCGATGGCACCGGCGTCGGAACCGGCATTGGCTTCGGTGAGGGCAAAGGCTGCCAATTGCTCACCGGCGGCAATCTGGGATAGATAGTGCTGCTTTTGCTCTTCGGAGCCGGCAATCAAAATGGGATACATACCCAAGCCGGTGGCGCCATAAGCCAGGGCAATACCGGCATCCACGGCGCAGAGCTCTTCGGTAACGATTGCCAAATCCATCACCTTGCCGCTGATCCCATCATATTCTTCGGGAATCAGGATGGCAAAGAGGTCACTTTGTTTCATCACTTCCACCACGTCCCAGGGGAAAATCCCCTCTTCATCATACTTTTCGGAAAGTGGTTTCATAATCTCGTTGGCGATGCGGGCTGCGATATCCCGCATTTCGATTTGGTCTTCAGTAAGGAAATAATCCATATTATAACTCCTTGAAATCATATTCACATAGCAAATGATAAGCCTATTTGGAGGGGCGGCTTTGTGTCAATAGAATTTTCTCACTCGCTCTTAAAATGTGTGTTTTAATGCTGTTGGAAGACTTTCAAGGCGTAAATAAATATAAACCACTTGCTTATATTGCCCTTTTGCTATATCTTATAAGTGTAATATGAATTGTGTACTAATACTTACTTGTCACTCTTAACAAACAACCCCACAAGGAGGTTACAAATGAAGTACTTAGCCTATATACTGGTGCTAATGGCCGCCCTGTTTATGCTGGCGTCCTGTAGCAAGGATAAGGACGACAAACCATTCCAATTTTCCAGTGAAGCTGCCCTGGATGAGTATTTGGAACAACATGATTGGATGTTTATGCTCTTGGCAGTGGATGGCTGGGATATAGACTGGAGTGCCAAAACCGATATACAGATCGTATTCGATGCCCATTATAATGGTGGCACCCTGAATCCCAACGACACATTTTCCCTATCAATTAATGGAACCAACGTAAAATACAACAAAGCCCTGTTGGAAGAATACGGATGGTTTATGTTCGATCCTTTCAGCACCCCCGCCGTATCCACCGTTGATGTGATATTCAAGAGAAACAACAACTTGATTTTTGATAAAACGGTAAACTTGGCAGCGTTTTCCAATATCACCAATTTCCCCTCCAATCCAAACTGGGATCAGAGCATAAGTGTCAACTGGACACTCTCCAAGGATAGCCACGTACAGATGCTGAATGCCGGCACCTTTGCCGGCGGGCAAGACAA
This sequence comes from Candidatus Cloacimonadota bacterium, assembly GCA_012522935.1. Taxonomy (GTDB): domain Bacteria; phylum Cloacimonadota; class Cloacimonadia; order Cloacimonadales; family Cloacimonadaceae; genus UBA3900. The sequence goes on from JAAYJN010000076.1 coordinate 7,169, forward strand.
GGATAAAACCTACTTCCTCAATCCCGCTGCACGTTCCTACACCATTCCTGCGGGCGAGCTCTTTCTGCCCAATATCATGGAATACTATATGAGTATTATCCAAATGAACTTTATAGAATACAAAAACAATGTATTGATAGCCATGACCGTTGAAGAAAAGTATAAGGACAACGATAAAAAGCCGGACATCCTGAGAGGCGGCAAGATAATGGAAAAGATAATAAGGTAAGGTGTAGCGAAACAATAGATCACGTTTATAATAATCTCCTCCTTGGGCTGCTTGTTTCACGATGAGCAGCCCTTTTTGGGTTTGAAATGCTTGCCATGCAGCCCGGTTGTGGATTAAAAACTTGACACAATTGACGGATGGGAAAATATTGTAAAAAGCCACTTGACTTTGCTTGGAATGTAAATAAACGCTGGCCATAGCATGCCACATGAGAATAAATAAAAAACCAAGTAATCACCCAAGGAGGATTACCGATGAAGCGCAGAACCTATATTTTAGTGTTGATAGCCGCATTGTTTTTACTGCTATCTTGCAGCAAGGATAAGGAAGAAAATCCCTATCATTTTACAGAAATATCCGAGATTACACAGTTTTTGAGCCAGTTTGATTGGAGGCTGTTTGTAGATATTGAGAATCTGGAGAATGGCATGATGGAACTGAGTGTGGATGTGGATCGCCGTGGGGCAACGTTGGATTTGGACGATACTTATAGCCTGACGGTAAATGGCAATTCCCTGTCTTATGAACCACATCCCATTTTTAGTAACAGCTTATACTTTGGTCCCATTGAACTGCCGCCCCCATCCGATGTTAAAGTGATCTTGAAGAGACAGGATGAAGTGCTCTTTGATAAGAGTGTAAGGCTTGCCGCAATTCCCCAAATCACCTCTTTCCCAGACAATCCAGACTGGAGCAAAGATATCACAGTAAAATGGAATCTCTCCAGAAACAGTCATGTGCAGATACTGACGGCTGACACCAATCATTATGATGAAAGTCAATTAAGAGATTATCCTCTATCTCCTTCTGCACGCTCTTTCACCATCCCCGCCAATGATCTTTATATGGAGCAAGTTAGTAGCTACTTTGTGGGTGTGTATCAGTTTAATTTCTCACAATATAAAAACAACATCTTATGCTGTGTGACAGCGGATAATGTGTATGAAATTGAGGACGAGGAGGGTGACGAGCCCTCACTATTTGTGATGAAGGAAAGATTATTGAAGAAAGGCAGATAGAAACGCTGAAAACCATTGACACAAACACCGTCTGGGGCTGCTTACCCTCATCGTGAGCAGCCTTCTTGCTGGATATGATTATATAAGGAGATCCAAAATGTCTTTACATCAAAAGGAAGCCCTCTACACCCTGATCTGCAGCGTGGTATTTTTTGTGTTGCTCTTGGTATTGCCGCTTGTGAATGGTAGCATATCAGCAGAGGTGATTTTGCTACTATTTGCCCTGTTTATCCTCAGTCTGTGGTTTATCCGGCAGCGCCTGGGCATCCGCTTTTCCAAGCTGAATCAAGAGGAAAGGACGGTACGCTTTTTGGCGGCGATGATAGCCGTGCACGCTTTTGGGGCGGTGGTGGCTGTTTATGCCATCGTGTTGTATCTGCTGCACCGTTCTGTGGGACAGGTTCCCCTGCCGCGGGTGCTGCTTTTGGCAACCCATAGCTGGCTGAGCCTGTATGCATTTTGGTCGCTCTTTATCCTGATTATCCACAAATGGGGGGTTCCCAAAGCTATTGGCACAAGCTCCTAAAAACCTTGCCTGGGAAGAGGTTCAAAGTTTTGCTTGACGTCCAGAGCCATCTTTGTTTTTATGCATAAACACTTTAATACACACAAAAAGAGGTTTGCAGCATGGAACTCAAACTTATTCGGCTCAAATTTCCCGAAGATACCAATATCATTTTGGGTCAAAGTCATTTTATCAAGACGGTGGAAGACCTCTATGAGGCGATGGTCAACAGCGTTCCCGGCATCCAGTTTGGTTTGGCATTCTGTGAGGCATCCGGTCCTTGTTTGATCCGCAAAGATGGCACAGATAACGAGCTTATCGAGCTGGCGGTGGAGAATATGCTGAGCCTGGGAGCGGGGCACAGCTTTATGATTATCATGCGGGGAGCCTTTCCCATCAACGTATTGCCGGCTGTGAAGGATTGCCGCGAGGTGGTGCAGATCTTTTGTGCCACTGCCAATCCCGTGCAGGTGATTGTGGCCCAAAGCGAACAGGGGCGCGGCATCTTGGGCGTGATAGACGGATCTTCCCCCCAGGGAATAGAGCTGGATACGGATATTTCCCACCGCAAAAAGTTCCTCCTCGATATCGGCTACAAGCGTTAAAGAAATGACCCAGCGCTGCTTTATTGCCTTGGAATTGCCCCAGCCGCTCATGCAACCCCTGATGCGTGCTCTGTTGGGCTTTTCCGGCATCAAGGGTGTGAATTGGACAGCGGGGCACAACCTGCATCTCACCCTGCTCTTTTTGGGCGATGTATCTGTGGAGAGAATCCCGGAGGTGGCAGAGATTGTGGAAGAGCTATCCAACACCTGGCAGCCCATTTCCATGGCAGCGAGGGGGATAGAGCTGTTTCCCTCCTCCCATCCACGCCTCATCTGGATCAATCTGGAGGCGCAAAGCCAGGAGATATTTGCCATGCACAAAGAGCTGATCAAGCGCATCCGCCCCATTGTGCCGGATATCGATACCAAAGCCCTGAAGCTGCACATCACTTTGGGCAGGATAAAGCGTCCCCTGCCGGTGCAGATCGAGCGACGCCTGATGGAAACCCCTGTGGATACCCAGGTTTACGAGTATGATACCATCAATCTCTACCGCAGTCAGTTGCGCCCGCAGGGACCACATTATTCAATCATAAAACAAAGCATATTACAATAAAACGGAGGTAAAATGCTGGATAAAAACAAAGAAAGCGCCCTCAAAACCGCCATTACCCAATTGGAAAAGAAGTTTGGCGCAGGCACCATCATGAGATTGGGAGACAAGCCTGATATAGCCGTGCAGGTGATCCCCACAGGAGCCTTCAACCTGGATATAGCCTTGGGCATCGGCGGCATCCCCAAGGGTCGCATCACAGAGATTTATGGCGCAGAAGCCAGCGGCAAGACCACCCTGGCGCTGCATATAGCGGCAGAAGCGCAAAAACAAGAGGGAGTGGTGGCATTCATCGATGCCGAACACGCCCTGGACGTATCCTATGCCAAGCGTTTGGGAGTGCAAACGGATGATTTGATGCTCTCCCAGCCCGATGGCGGCGAACAAGCCCTGGAAGTGGTGGAAACCCTGGTGCGCAGCTCTGCGGTAGACCTCGTGATCGTGGATTCCGTGGCGGCATTGGTGCCCAAACAAGAGATAGAAGGCGAGATGGGGGATAGCCACGTGGGCTTGCAGGCACGCCTGATGAGCCAAGCCCTGCGCAAGCTTACGGCAATTGTCTCCAAATCCAACACCGCGGTGATATTTATCAACCAAACCCGCATGAAAATAGGCGTTCCCTCATACGTGAATCCGGAAACCACCACCGGCGGCGTAGCCCTCAAATTCTACTCCTCCGTAAGGCTGGAAGTGCGCTTTGCCGGCTCCATCAAGCTTTCCGCAGCCGATACCAACGTGGTGGGCGCCAAAACCCGCGTGAAAGTGGTGAAAAACAAATTTGCCCCGCCCTTCAAAACCGTGGTCTTCCCCATCATCTTTGGCGAAGGTATCAGCCACCTGGATATCTTGGTGGAAATGGCGGTGGAGATGGAACTGATCAAAAAGAGCGGCTCCTGGTTTTCATACGATGAAATCAAGCTGGGGCAGGGTGCCGAAAAGGCAAAGCTGTTTTTGAAAGAAAATCCGGAAGTCTTGGCAGAATTGGAAGCCCGCGTGAAAGAAAAAGCCGATCCGGAGATGATCTCCAAAACAGATGACACTGAGGATAGTACGGACTAATCCCAAGGGGCGAACAGCCCTGATATATATTGATGACCAATGCGTGGGGACCCTGCCCCTTAGGGTCCTCCCGCCTTTTTGTGCGCCAGAAAATAGCTGTCAGATTAGCTCAGAGCAAGCTGCCCACATCATGGAACTATTAAGTTCCCACGCCCGCCAATTGCTGCTGGATTATCTGGCAAAAGCCGAACACAGCCAATGGCAAAGCAGGCAGCTGCTCTTGCGCAGAAGCTTTGATAAGGCAATCATCGATCAGCAGATCAATTACGCCATCCAGCATAGTTTTATCGATGATGCCCGCTATAGCGAAATCTATATCCGCAGCTGGATAAACCGCGGCATCGGCAAAAGGCTGTTGATCAGCAAGCTTTATGAACAGCGTATTGATCCCACCATCTGGAAACCCCTCCTGGAAGTGATGTACAAAGAGGAGGATGGCAGCCATAAACTGGAGGAGCAGATGCAGAGCTATATTGCCCGGCAAAAGGAGATGCCTGCCCAGAAATTGAAGGAAAAGGTGTTTGGTTATTTTATCAGGAAGGGGTATGACTTGGATGAGGTGATGAGGGCGTGGCTTGCTACGCAAGCAGGGAACATTGGACAGTGAACAGGGCAGCGGAACGCCGCTTCACTGAAACCTGAAACCTGGCACCTGAAACCTTGCGAGCGTAGCGAGCCTAAAATGCCGTCTCTCCGAGACTCGGAAACTATCTATAACCCGTATTTGACCTGAAATATCGTCTCTCTGAGACTCTCTTAGGGAGCTCGCTGTCGCTCGCGATTAAAAAGAAGGAAATACCAATTCAAAACTGATTTGGTTTTAGCAAAGCTCTGAAACCTGACCTCTGCCGCAGCGAAGCCCTATCAACTAACAACTAACAACTATCAACTAATACCTTTTTTCTCACTAATTCAAAATAGGCTTGGCATTAGCGTGTAGTATCCTAAAATAGCGGACTGTTTTTTGAGTTTTTTTAGGCATGATCCAAAATGATGAGCAGGAGCATAGCTCATCGGCCATGCTCCGTTTGTCCAGCTCATTTTGTTTCCGGTTATCCCTGG
>JAAYJN010000077.1 GCA_012522935.1 Candidatus Cloacimonadota bacterium
TCGTTTTCTCATTATGTACCTCCAGCCGGTTGTATTTTCCCTTTTGGGGATGCCGACATTAAATATAATATAACCTTTTCCCAGGCGGCACACCACCATAATGTTTGCCTCCTGCCAATGTGTCCTGCCCCTGCCATAAAATAGTTGCAGCAGGGCAACAAACCGGTATTCAGCGCTTCATGGTTAGTTTAATCCGCTCGCGCCGCGAGCTCCCTGAAGAATCTCACCAGAGAAAGTATTTTGGGCTTGTCTATAGATAACCATAAAAAGCACAAAAGTACACGAAACACACAAATTATTATAATAAAAAGAACACAAATAAAGATTGTAACCACTTGAGAACAATGGCATTAGCCGGATGGATTGCAGACTTTAGTCGGCTTTTATCAAACAATCCAGCGAGCAAAGCGAGCTACCTTCACAGCCCACCTATTCCCTGACTCCCAAATACTGTAAATCCTTCTTTAACAACCGGTTAAAACCGGTGGAACTACCTGCTGAAAGCCAGTGTTACCGCTCGCACAGCGACACCCCTCCCCTATTAACCACCCTTGTCTCACCCTTGTCTCGACAAGGGTGAGACAAGGGTGGTACAAGGGAGGCTAATGCCCAGTGATCAGGGGACAGGTGACAGGGGAGATGTAAAAAAAGAAGTGCAGGGTAACTGTCCATCCCTGTGCCATCTACAGCGGATGTGGAGTAGTTTCCTCAAGCCAAAGGTGTGATAGGGTCGAATAAGTATTGACAGAAACGGTAAGATTATAAATCAGTGTAAGTAAGGAAGCTCATGCCCAGTTTGCCATCAGGGGGCATAAGCGTGTAAAGTGTTGAATATCAACAAGTAAATGATATATATTTTGTGTGAGGATAGATGATGTTTTCGATGATAAGAAAGCGTAGCGGTAATATCGTGGCTTTTGACAAGAGTAAAATTGTGAGAGCGATCCAAAAAGCCGGGGAGGCTACCGGTGAATTTGGAGAAGAAATTGCGGAAAAACTGACGCTGAGAGTTTTGAACCTTGCCATTCAGGTGATTAGTACTGATATCCCTGAAGTGGAGCGCATTCAGGATATTGTGGAGGAAGTGCTGTTGGCATCCCCTTACAAGCAATCCGCCAAGGCATATATAATCTATCGGGATCAACACGCCCGCATCCGGGAGTTAGTTTCCACGGCTGGCGTAAAGCTGATCGATCAATATCTGGAAAAGCTGGATTGGCAGGTAAATGAGAATTCCAACATGGCATATTCCCTGCAGGGTTTGAATAACTATATCGCTGCCGAGGTGAGCAAAACCTACTGGCTGAACAAGATATACCCTCCGGAAATCAGGGCTGCGCACAGCGAGGGAGACCTGCATATTCACGATTTGGGACAGCTTTCCGTATATTGTGTGGGCTGGGATTTGATGGACCTTTTGCTCACGGGGTTCCGTGGAGCTGAGGGCAAGGTGGAGAGCGCTCCTGCACGCCATTTCCGCAGTGCCTTGGGTCAGATTGTCAATTTCTTTTATACCCTTCAGGGAGAGGCTGCAGGAGCCCAGGCTTTTTCCAGTTTTGATACGCTGTTGGCGCCCTTTATCTATTATGACAAGCTGGATTATGAAGAGGTGAAGCAGGCTCTGCAGGAGTTTGTCTTCAATATCAACGTGCCCACGCGTGTTGGCTTTCAGACACCTTTCACCAATATCACCATGGATTTGGAGGCACCGGATATTTACAAGGATCAACCGGTGATCATCGGCGGAAAGCCGCAAGGCAAGACCTACAAAGAGTTTGAGACCCAGATGGATATGCTGAACAGGGCATTTTTGGAGGTGATGATCGAGGGTGACGCCAAGGGCAGAGTGTTTACCTTTCCCATTCCCACCTATAATATTACGAAGGATTTTGACTGGGATGATCCCAAGCTCAGCTATCTGTGGCAAGCCACCGCCAAGTATGGCATTCCCTATTTTTCAAACTTTGTGAATTCGGATTTGGACCCCAACGATGCCCGCTCGATGTGTTGCCGGCTGCGCCTGGATACGCGCAAATTGGAGGCACGCGGGGGAGGGCTTTTTGGTGCCAATCCGCTCACCGGCTCCATCGGTGTGGTTACGCTCAATCTGCCCCGCATCGGCTTTCTCTCGCGCAGTGAAGAGGAGTTTTTGGAGAGGCTGGAAAAGCTGTTGAACATCGCCAAAAACAGCCTGGAAATCAAGCGTAAGATATTGGAAACATACACCAATGGCGGGCTGTATCCCTATACGAAGTTCTATCTGAAGAGCATCCGTGAACGCTTTGGTCAATATTGGAAAAACCACTTTTCCACCATCGGCATCATTGGCATGAACGAGGCTTGTGAGAACTTTTTGGGCGTGAATATCGGCACGGAAAAGGGGCGCAGCTTTGCCCTGAAGGTGTTGGATTTCCTGCGTGAGCGCCTCATCGAAATGCAGGAGGAGACGGGGAATAATTACAACCTGGAAGCCACTCCCGCGGAAGGCACCAGCTATCGCCTTGCCATCATCGATGCCAAGGCATATCCCGGCATCCGCAGCGCAAATTGTGATGGAGAAACACCCTTTTACACCAATAGCACCCAGTTGCCGGTGAATTATTCGGATGATGTGTTTGAAGTGCTGGATTTGCAGGATGAATTGCAAACCAAATACACGGGAGGCACGGTGTTGCATATCTTTGGTGGAGAGAGGGTGGAGCATGCCCAAAGCGTGCGCAAGCTGGTGAATACCATCTGTTCCCATTACCGCCTGCCCTATTTCACTTTTTCGCCCACATTCAGCATCTGCCCCCAACATGGCTATCTGGATGGAGAGCAGCCCGAATGCCCCCAATGTCACAAAACCACGGAAGTTTTCTCCCGCATCGTGGGCTACCTGCGTCCCGTTTCTCAATGGAACGAAGGCAAAAAGGCGGAGTTTGGCATGCGCACCACCTTTGATACCATCAAACACAGCGAGCCCCACGATCCGCAGCCCCTCAGCCAAGTATCATGATTATTGGCGGCTTTCAACGGTTTTCCCTGCTGGATTATCCGGGGCATCTGGCGGCAATCGTCTTCACCCAGGGCTGCAACTTCCGCTGTCCCTATTGCCACAACCCGGAACTGGTTGATCCCCAGCGTTATGGCACGCAGATACCCGTGGCTGAGGTGCTGGAATTTTTGAAAGGCAGAAAGGGGAAATTGGGCGCAGTGTGCATCACCGGGGGAGAGCCCACCCTGCAAAGGGGATTGGTGGATTTTCTGCAAGAGATCCGCAAGCTGGGTTACCTCATCAAATTGGATACAAACGGCAGCAATCCCAAGGTCTTGAGACAGCTTTCGCAGTTGAACTTAGTGGATTATTGGGCGATGGATCTGAAAGGTCCCCTGCATCTGTATCCGCTTTTGTGCCGCAGCGAGATTGACAGGCAAAACATTCAGGAAAGCATGGAAATCCTGCGCCAAAGCGGCAGTGAATACGAGTTTCGCACCACCTTCTTTGAGACCCTGCTCACCTGGGAGGATATAGACCAGGTGCGCGTTTTGCTGAAGCCGGGAGACAGATTTTTCCTGCAGCAATGCCGCTATGAGAAGACCCTGGATAATCTCAAACCTGCCCCGCCGGCAATCGCCCAGGAGGATGGCTGTCTGCACCTTGTGGAGCATCCCTCCTGTCAGAGCCTTTTGGATTGGGCGGGCAAACATCAGGTGAATATCGGCATCCGCTCCCTGTAAGATAGCCATGCAATTCGTTGACATTCAACAGTTTTTGCCGCTGGTGCAAAAGCCCTCCCGCTACATCGGCAAGGAAATCAACGCCGCCAACAAAGACCCACACAGGTATCCGGCAAAGTTTTGCCTCGCCTTCCCTGATGTGTATGAATTGGGCGTGTCCCATCTGGGGTTAAAGATTCTGTATAGCATTATCAATCAGCGGGATGACGCCATGGCAGACAGGGTGTATCTGCCTTGGACAGACCTTTTGGACATACTTTATAAAGAGGGGATTCCGCTGTTTGGCTTGGAAAGCGGGCTGGCAGTGAGGGATTTTGACGTCTTGGGCATCACCCTGCAGAGCGAAATAACCTATAGCAGTGTGTTGGAGCTGATTGATGTTTCCCAAATCCCCGTCTTGGCAGCCCAAAGAGAAGAGCATCATCCAATAGTATTGGCAGGCGGACCCTGCGCGTCTAACCCCTTGCCATTGAGCGAAGTGGTGGATGTATTCTTTATTGGCGAGGCGGAAGAAGCTATAGAGGAAATAGCCGCCATCATCAGCCAGACCACCTCCCGCTCAGAGCGTCTTATCCAGCTGGCTGAGGTTTCCGGCTGTTATGTGCCCCGCATCCATGATCCCATCATCGCCCGTGACCCTGCCTTCAGGATAAAAGCCCGCAAATACAATGCCTTCCACACCGGTGAAAAGCTGCATCAACCGCAGCTTCTCTCCTGGCAGCTTGCCACCCACAACCGCTATGTGGCGGAGATTATGAGGGGATGCTCACGCGGGTGCCGCTTTTGTCAGGCGGGCTTCATCTATCGTCCTGTGCGGGAGCGCAACCCGCAGGATATCCTGTCAAAGCTGGTGGATGAAGTGCAAAAGAGCGGTTGGGACGAGGTGGGGCTGATGTCGCTTTCCTCCAGCGATTATACCTGTATCCAGGAGCTGTTGACGCTCTTGTGGGAAAAGCTGGATGCACGGCGCACCCATGTTTCGCTTCCTTCATTGCGGGTGGATAGCCTGCAGCCGGAATTGGTGCGGCTGATGGGGGAATTGGGACGGGAAGGGCTGACCATTGCCCCGGAGGCTGGTTCCCAACGTCTGCGGGATGTGATCAATAAAAACCTGAGTCTGGAGGAGATACTGCGCGGGGTGCAGATTGCCAAAGACTTGGGATGGAACAAGATAAAGCTGTATTTCATGCTGGGGCTGCCCACGGAAACAGATGAGGATATAGACGCCATCATCGATCTGATCAATCAAATCGATGCTCTGGGGCAGAGGCGGATGCAGGTCAATGTGACGCTCTCGCCGTTTGTGCCCAAGCCTGTCACGCCTTTCCAGCGCTGTGCCTTTGCCGATCCTGCGCTTCTCTTGAGGCGTGCCCAGCATATCAAAGGCGCCTTTGCCCGCAAGCGCAACATCAAAATCCGCTATCATGTGATAGAGAATTCGCTGTTGGACATGCTGTTGGCGCGGGGAGACAGGAAGGTAGCCAAGGTGCTGTATGCTGCGTGGCAATCTGGAGCCCGCTTTGATGGATGGAACGAGCACTTTGCCTTTCCCTTGTGGGAGGCGGCGATCCACGAGCAGGGGCTTGGCTGGGAGCAAGTGACGGCTGCCATTGATGAGGATAAGGTATTGCCTTGGAGCTTTATAGATTATGGGGTGACGGAAGATTGGCTGCGCCAGGAGTATGACAAGGCATTGGAGGGCGGTTCCACGCCAGATTGCAGGGAGATATGCTCTCTGTGCGGAGTGTGTGACGACCAGCTTTATACCGTCAATGCCTCTGCCACTGCCACAGCAGGAACCCAGCAGGTAGAAGACGCCCCCTTGCCACAGAGACCACATAATGCGCCTATCCACCGCTATCGCATCCATTATCACAAGCTGGACGCACTGCGCTTTATCTCCCATCTGGATTGGATGAGGATGCTCTTTAGGATAGTGGGGCAAATGCCTCTTGATACGGTGTTTACCCAGGGTTTCAGCCCGCACCCGCGGGTTAGCCTCTCGCCTCCTCTGCCTCTGGGCGTGGAGAGCCGCAGCGAATACTTTGACATGGCGCTTCATGAGCCTCTTCCAGAAGGGGAAATACTGAGGGTCTACCAAAGCAGCCGCATCCCCGGCCTTCATTTCCACAGCGCTGAAAAGCTATCGGGCAAGGGCGCCATCCCCAGCGGGGAACGGCTTGTCTTCCAGCTTCCCGCCAGCCTCAAAGCCAGCGCCTCCAATGCCTGCAAGCTATTTGTGGAAAGGGATGATTGGTCTATCAGCAAGCGCGATAAACAGTATCAGCTCCGGGAGATTATCCTGTCTCTAAAGATGCAGGATAACGAGCTGCACCTTGCCAAAACCTTGGCAGGACCTTCCGTGTGGGATATCCTGGCAGAGCTGATGGATACACCCAGGGAAGCCCTATATGCGGGCACATTGATCCGTATCGATTGGCTCTGGGACTAACTGCCAAGCGCTAAAGCTATAGATTCAGAAATCTATTCTTCTTCCCAGCCGTAGGCTATCTGCCACTTCTTAAGATCATGATCCAAAAAGAGATAGCCCTTGCGTGCGGCTAATAAATCCCGGATATAGCGTTTGGCGTGATAGCTCTCTTTGCGGTTCACATCATAGGCGGAAGTGACGGCGGGGGAGGAGTGGAACACGGTGGGGATGATATCTCCAGCATAGATGTAATATCCGATGGCTGAATCAATTATCACTATCTGATGTCCCACGCTGTGTCCGCCCAATTTCTCCACGCTCACCTCATCTGTAATCTGGTGGGTGCCATCGATAATCCTGAGATCTGCCTCGGCTTCCACCAATGCCAATTGATGGTCAAAGCTATATGCGGCACGGTTCAAGCCATCCGGCTCTTTTGCCATCTCCCACTCCGTTTTTTGCACCCAATGGGCGGCATTGGGGAAGGTGAGCACATCCTTGCCATCGATCTCGCTCACCAATCCTCCGGCATGGTCAAAATGCAGGTGGGTGAGGATCACATCGGTGATATCCCCGGTTTGATAGCCCAGTTCTGCCAATGCGGCAGGGATATTGAAGGGGGAGGGACGGTAGATCTGCATCTGCTTTTCAGACAGACGGTTGCCTATGCCGCTATCGGTGAGGATGAGCCGGTCACCACTGGCAATCAACAGCAGATTGAGGTTTAGCTTTTGGCGCCTGCGTTCATCTGTATTCAGCTCTTTGCCCCAGATCGACCAGGGCAGCACGCCCATCATGGCGCCGCCATCCGTCCAGTATTCACCGGCAAAGATTCTGTGCAGTTTCATTGTTCTTTCTTTGGTCTTCTGGGTCTGGGCCTTTGAGATTGCGGGCTGGGAGTTCCTTTCCGGCTTTGAGCCCTGGGCTTGTTCGTTGGTGCAGCTTGCGGTTTGCCGCCCCTGGGTCTGCTTCTTTGCTCTTTTGGTTCCCTTTGCTCTGTGGGTTTGCCTCGTTGTTCCGTGGGTCTGCCAGAGGGACGGGGCTTTCGGGAGGGTCTTCCGCCTGTCTGTGACAGCACTTCCTTTTCGGATTGTTTGGCATGGAAGATCACGATGCGCTTCTTATCCCCATCACCGATGGTGAGGGTGCGCAAATCCTTCTGAGATGCCACATAACGGTGGATCACACGCCGCTCAGAGGCGGGCATGGGGTTGAGGGTGAGTGCTTTGCCGCTGCTCACCACGTTGCCAATCTGTGGCTTGTAGGAGCGCAGGAATTGGGCATCCTGTTTTTCACGATAGCCATCTGTATCCAGATAGACGCCATCTAGGCGGCGGTCGTTTTCAAAGATGCGATTGAGCAGAAACTGGATGTTTTCCAGCATGTATCCGTTTTTTCCGATCAGAAAGCCCGGATCTTTGCAATCAATCACATCCAGATGCACGTTTTTGCCCTCTCTCTTGCTCTTGATCTGGGCATAAGAGATGCCCATTTTATCCAACAGTTGTCCCAGAAACAGCCTCACGCGGTCTTGCACGGCGGGCAGTTCAAAGCTCAATACAGCCGTTTTGCGGGCAAAGAGCCCAAAGAAACCAGCGGATGGCTTCTTGATAATTTCGTATTTCAGTTCCCAGTCTTTGATCTTGTATTCACGGCGGAAAGCGGCGATTACGGCTTCAACGCTGCTTCCTTCTCTTTCCAGTTTATTCATGTAAAAATCCTTAATTTACTGTGTTTTAATGGTTATTGTGCAACGATCTCGTTGTCTTTGGCGCGCATTTTCTTTTGCATACGATATTGCTGGAATGCTGAAAAGATGCTGTACACAGTATAATACAACACCAATCCGGCAGGCAGGCCCCTAAAGATAAAGAACATCATCACGGGCATGATCCAGTTCATTGTTTTCCCCATCTGTTGCGCTTGTTTCTGCTGATCCGTCATCTTGCCATCAGCAGGTGTGGGTGGCTTCAAAAATCGGCTTTGGACTATCATCGTGAGCGCCATCAGGATGGGCAGCGCATAGTATTTATCCGGCAAAGAGAGATCCTGCCACCACAGGATGAAGCTGGCATTGCGCATATCCAAAGTGTAGCGTAACACGTTATACAGAGAGATGAGAATGGGCATATTGATGAGCAGCGGCACAAAAGTGATGCATCCGCCAAACATATTGATGCCGTGTTCCTGCTGCAGCTTTGCCATCTCTATGCGTTGCTGATTGGTATCGTTGGGATAGCGCTTGCGGATTGCATCCATCTCCGGTTGGATGCTCTGCATCTTCACGTTTGCCTCCATCCCCTTGCGGGTGAGGGGTTGTTGGACGGAGGTCAAGATCAGCGAGAGCAGCATGGAAAAGATGATGATTACCAGCCCATAATTGGGGATATAGCCATGCAGGAATTTGAGGAAGGAGGCGATGAGATTTGCCAGCCAGCGCAGCCAGCCCGGTCCCCGCTCTGCCACATTCTCCATTTGGTCTTGATAATTTGCCAGAATGTCATAATCTGCAGGCCCTGCGTAGATGAGGTAGCTTGCATCCCAGTTCACGCTTGCGCTGGGGCTCTTAAACTCCAGTTGCAGGGCGGGATTGCCAGTATTCTGATTGGCAAAAGCCGCCATGGAGGCATTGAGGCGCGGCTCCTTCTCATTGAGCACAATGGCAAAATACTTACTGCGCAGAGCAGCCCAACGGAAGCTGTTGAATTGTCCCTGCACGCCTTTCTTACGCAGTTTTGCCAAAGTCATCTTGGTCAGCTCGTTATTGGCATAATAGATGAATTTGTAATCCTGATCCTTGTACTTGGTATAGGTCTCGCTATCTGCTATTCCCGCTCCAAAATCAAGCGACAGCCCGTTGACGGCACCCATGCCATCAATCTTCACCTGCATATCGATGCCATAAGATTGATCCAGCGTATAGCGGCGCAGGAGGAGGGGGGCTTCCTCGTCTCCCAGCCAAAAATCCACACTGCTGGAATCCGCATTCATCCGATGGTGAAATACCACGTTATTGAGGTCGCTCTTGGATGCAGGATGGGTAACGCTGAGCCCTGCCATCACCCTGCCATCCGGCACCAGCTGTACCGCCTCTCCATCATCCTGATTGAATTTCTTGAGCCTGATCTGTGAGATGCTACCACCCTGATTGGTAAAGCTCACCTCCATCACCTCATTTTGCAGCGTAATGTGGGTGATGGGAATATCCGCTTGAGACAACGTGTCGGGCACGGCTGACACTTTGGCAACCAGGCTGTCTGCCACGGGATCAGCCGCCTGTGCCTGCATGGGTTCTTCAATGGATGGTTGTGCGGCGGGGGCGGGTTTCCAGATAAATTGCTGGAACACCAGATAGAGCAACAACATTAGTATTATTGCGATTAGAGTTCTTTTTTCCAAGGTTTTCCTCGTCTAAGGAAGGGGATCATAACCGCCCTTATTGAAAGGATTGCAGCGCAAAATGCGCCACACGGTCAGCCCCATCGCTTTGAAAATGTTATATTTACGAAATGCATCCAGCCCATACTGACTGCATGAGGGATAAAATCTGCAGGTTGGCGGCATTATCGGGGAAACTGCCATTTTATAAAAACGTATGAGCGCAATGAATAAATAATTGGGCAGCCGCAAGATACGGTGTATCAATGACTGGCGAGCTTGTGAATCAACTGATCCAGCTGAAGGCAAATTTGAGGCCATGACAATTCTGCCGCGCCCGGACGTGCTATAAGGTTGAGCTTAAAACACTGCGGCAATACGGGACCAGCCATACGAAACCAAGCTTTGATGCGCCTTTTGAGTTTGTTGCGCCGGCAGGCATTGCCGATTTTCTTACTAATCGTGATACCAAGCGCAAACTCACCTTCAGCAGATTGTACCGCTGCTACAAAATGATCCGACCGAACATAGAAGTGCGGAGGGTAAAGGCTCACATACTCGCTGTGCCGCGTGATCAAGCGCGCCATTTTTCATACGCTTAATTGTTTTCTTCCTTTGGCACGACGGCGCGCCAAGAGCTTGCGTCCGTTGTACGTAGCCATTCTGCTGCGAAAACCGTGTGTGTTTTTGCGAGAACGGTTGGAGGGTTGATATGTGCGTTTCATTATCGAAAACTCCTTTATAATAAACTGATATTTCTTACTTAGTATACCAGTTTTTTATGTGGGGCTTTGGTGTCAAGTGGAAAAATTCTTGGCATTCCCCCATTTTTTAAATCAGCCTTATTTTCATTTGCCATGGATCGATCAAATCATCTTTATAAGGTGATGTATTATAGTGGGTAACCCTTTGAAGGCAGAATTTGAGTACTTGGCA
>JAAYJN010000078.1 GCA_012522935.1 Candidatus Cloacimonadota bacterium
GGGCAGCCCCGAAGGCGAAGTGGTGAGTGATGCAGGGAAATCCCAATACAACCCCCTCATCGTCACCATGGGCAACGATGCCTACATCATTTGGGCGGATGGACGCTCCAGCGGTAAAACGGAAGTTTTGGGGCTATATATGCAAAAGCTCTCCAACGAAACGGTGGGGATAGACGATCCCTCGATACCGCCGGCAACGGGCTTTTATCTAAACCAAAACCACCCTAACCCATTTAATCCACACACCAATATCTCATTTAATATAGCCGTGCCCTCCTCTGCCTATCTATTGGAGATATACAACATCAAGGGGCAGAAGGTGAAAACCCTGCACAAGGGACCCTTGAGCGCAGGCAACCATACAATCGTGTGGGACGGCAAAGACATTACTGGCAATGAAGTGGCTTCCGGGATGTATTTCTATCGCCTCAGCGATGGCAAAAACAGCCAGAGCCGCAAGATGCTGTTGATGAAGTAGCAGGCGCAAACTGAAGTTTGGCTAAAAAAGGCGGAACCTGTGTGGTTCCGCCTTTTTTTTAGGGATCAGGGGGCTCGCTGCGCGAGCTTAGAGGCCAGAGACCAGAGACCAGAGGCCAGGGGAGACACGCTCCCGCATGCGATGAATGATGATTCAACGGCTGGCGCTTGCCCATTAGCCTCCTTTGTACCACCCTTGTCTCACCCTTGTCGAGACAAAGGAGAGACAAGGGTGGTTAACAGGGAAGGGGCGGCATTCTGCCGCAGGGGGTCAGGGGACTGTGAACAGGAGCTTCGCTAAAGCCTTGTATCCCCTGGCTTTAGCCGGGCATTTTACCGACTTCAGTCGGTCTTTGAAGCACAGGGATAATAGTATGTAATAACTTGGTAGCAAAGGTCTTACGCAAGAGCTGCCCGACCAGTTTGAAATAAGATCTTATTACTTCTTTAACATAGCACAGAATACACAAAACAACAATCTATATTTGTCACATGAGCATAATTCATAAATACGTGTAAAATCTTGATATTATAGAGACTTAAAACCGACTGAAGTCGGTGAAACGCCCGGCTAAAACCAGGGGGCACAAGGGTCGGCGAACCGACCAGCTAACGCCCACGTTTCCAAAGTGTTACAGGCTTGCTGCGTGAACCCTTTCGTGTATTTTCACGCTTTTCGTGGTTAGTTATAAATGCCGTCTCTCCGAGACTCGTAACTTATCCATAGCGTGTGAGTTGACCTAAAATAGCGCCTCTGGAGAGGCTCTTTAAGGAGCTCGCTTCGCTCGCGATGATTAATGAACGTAGGGTGTTCAGGGGACAGGGTGAGGTGTGGCTAATGCCAAGTCTATTTTCAATTGATGAAGTCCTTTAATTAGAGCAATTATTAGTCCAAATATCTTTCGTGTATTTTCGCGCTCTCGTGGTTATTATAATACTGGCGAGCAGTAGTGAGCCTAAAATTCGTGTCAATTCGGTGCAATTCGTGGTTAAAACCGCTACCCTAACATCTATTACCTATCACCTAAAACCTCAGCCAGCCAGCGGCTGGCGTTCATCCAGACATTGTCTGTGATACCACTCCGGCTCTAATGAGATCGTGCATATGCAGCATCCCCACCACCTTGTCATCTTCATCAACCACGGGGAGCATGGTGATTGAATGCTCTTGCATCAATTTGAGGGCGGCAAGAGCCAAATCCGAGGGTTTGAGGCGTTTGGGATGGGCGGTCATACACTGGGTAACGGATTGTTGCAATAGCCCTTGAGGATGGATTTGCAACTGGCGGCGCAAGTCTCCATCCGTCACTATGCCCAATAGTTTGCCATTCTGGTCTGTAACGGCGGTACAACCAAGCTTGCCGGAGGTCATGCTCAGGATTGCCTCATCCATTTGGGCATCGCTATTCACACGCGGTAAATCTTCATCTGTATGCATCAGATCCTGCACTTTCAGGAGCAGTTGTTTACCGATGCTGCCTCCGGGATGGAAGCGGGCAAAATCCTGAAGGCTGAAGTTACGCCCCTTGAGGAGGGCAATGGCAAAGGCATCACCCAAAGCCAGAGCCACCGTGGTGCTGGAAGTGGGGATCATGCCCAAGGGCTCGGAATCCTGGGGTACAGAGCAATCCAAAGCCACATCCGACGCCTCTGCCAAAGGAGAGCTGGCGTTGCCCGTGAAGGCGATGAGGGGGGTCTTGACAAACTTGAGGAAGGGGATAATGGAGATTAGTTCAGATCCTGCTCCGCTCTTGGATACGGCTATCACCACATCGGCGCTTTGCACCATGCCCAAATCTCCATGCAAGCCTTCGGCAGCGTGCAAGAAGATGGATGCCGTGCCGGTGGATGCCAGGGTGGCGGATATTTTGCGGGCGATGATGCCGGATTTGCCCAATCCCGTCAGCACCACCTTGCCCTTGCAATCTGCCAAAAATTGATAGGCTTGCTGCAGGGCGGATGCATCCAAGCGGTCTGCCATTTTCAAGATGGCAGACGCCTGGGTTTTAAGCTCGTTTTTGATGATGCCGGTGATATCCATTATTATGCCTTGCTGCGTATCAGTTTGATGGCTTCGTCAAAATTCATGGCGCCCAAATCTCCTTCCGTATGACGACGGAGGGTGAGGGTTTCCGCTTCCACTTCCTTTTTGCCCACCACACACATATAGGGTATCTTTTTCAGCTCGGCTTCGCGGATTTTGTAGCCCACCTTCTCATTGCGGGCATCCACCTGGCTGCGGAAGCCCAAGAGCTGGAACTTATCATTGAGCATCCGGGCATATTCTTCCTGGTCATCGGTAATGGGCATAATCACAATTTGGGTGGGAGCCAGCCACAGGGGAAGATTGCCGCCATGATATTCCAGGAGGGAGGCAAAGAAGCGCTCCACAGAGCCCAGGATAGCCCGATGGATCATAAAGGGACGATGGGCGGTATTGTCTGCACCAATATATTGCATCTCAAAGCGATGGGGCAGGTTAAAATCGAACTGGATGGTGGTGCATTGCCAGGCTCTGCCAATGGCGTCTTTGATCTTGATATCAATCTTGGGACCATAAAAGGCACCGCCGCCTTCATCCACATCGTATTGCAAGCCCAGTTTATCCAGGCTGTTGGCAAGGCTGCGCGTGGCTTTATCCCAATCTTCAGGCTCACCCACGGAGGATTCCGGCTGGGTGCTGAGATAAATCAGGAATTCTTCAAAGCCAAAGTGACGCAGCATATCAAGGGAAAAGACGATGAGCTTTTCCACCTCTTCATCCAATTGGTCTGGACGGCAGATGATGTGGGCATCATCCTGGGTAAAGCCACGCACCCTCATCAAGCCGTGCAAGACGCCGGAGCGTTCATAGCGATAGACGGTGCCCAACTCCGCAAGGCGAATGGGCAATTCCCGATAGCTGTGGTGTCCGGAATTGTAAACGGCAATATGGAAGGGGCAATTCATGGGTTTCAGATAATAATCCTGACCGTCCACTTCGATGGCGGAATACATGTTTTCCTGATAAAAGCCCAGGTGTCCGCTGGTTTCCCAGAGGTCGCTGCGTCCAATATGGGGGGTATAAATCAATTGATATCCCTGGCGCAGATGCTCTTCTTTCCAATAACTTTCGATGAGATGACGGATCATGCCGCCATTGGGATGCCAGAGGACGAGGCCTCCGCCCACCTGCTCATCAAAAGAGAAAAGATCAAGGTCTTTGCCAAGCTTGCGATGATCTCGCAGAGCAGCTAATTCCAAGAATTCCAGGTAGGCAGTCAGTTCTTTCTGGGAAGGGAAGCTGATGCCGTAGATGCGGTGCAGCATCTTGTTTTTCTCGTCTCCACGCCAGTAGGCACCGGAGGTTTTTAGCAGCTTCACGGCTTTGATCTTGCCGGTATTGCCGATATGGGGTCCGCGGCAGAGATCGATAAAATCCCCCTGCTGATAGGTGCTGATGGTCTCATCATCGGGGATTTCATCAAGGATTTCCAGCTTGTAAAGCTCGCCCATATTCTTGAAGATATCGATCGCCTCGGCTTTGCTGAGCTCGCGGCGGCTGTATTGCAGCTCGTCTTTGATCAGCTCTTTCATCCGCTCTTCTATTTGCAGGAGTTCTTCATCAGTAAAGGGACGGTCTCTATCAAAATCGTAATAAAAACCCTGTTCGATGGCGGGACCGATGGTGACCTGCACATCGGGGAAAAGCTGTTTGACTGCCTGTGCCATCAGGTGGGCGGTGCTGTGCCAATACACTTCCTTGCCCACTTCCGTCTTGAAGGTGTGGAGGGTGAGGCTGGCGTCTTGTTCCAAGAGAAAATCCAAATCTCGTAATTTGCCATCCACTTCCGCACATACGGCGGCATCCGCCAAGCGCGGGGAAATCTCATTTGCCACCTGCAAAGCGGTGACGGGCTGTGCATACTGTTTATGCGAGCCATCGGGTAGGGTAATCTTTATATCCATCTGTAACTCCATGTATAAATTAGGTTTAAGGTAAGGGGCAAAAACACGGTTTTCACCAAATACATTAAGTGATACTCCAATCTTGAAGGGCATTATTTGTCAAGCATTGCCTTGACATCCATCTGGATGGTCAAAGATTGGGCTAAAAATTGTGGTTGACAAATTACAGGAGTTTATGCTTGAGTGCTTTATGCATTATAAGTCGTAACTATGCAATTTAATATGTGTGAATATGGGAATCGATTTGTATCAGTGACCCGCTAATTCGGAAAGGAAACGGTGTCTTGATAAAGAATCGACACCACTGAAATCGCTTTTGTTCTTTATCAGAATTACAGTGAGTATAAAATTCATAATTTGTATTGTTTAAAGGATACGTCGTGTTTAGATATGTTCCAGGGTTTATTCTTGACCGGTTTGCGTTAGACCAGTATCAAGGCAGCTTTGAAGCCTATGTACTGTTGCTTGATATTGCCGATTTTACCAAGATAGGGACGGCTCTGCAGAAGGAAGGCAATCTTGGTGCTGAAGAGCTGAGCGGGTTTTTGCATGTGGCATTTGCCAAACCTATCCAGATTATAAACAAATCAGGTGGATTCGTGAGCCTATTGGCAGGTGACGCTGTTTGTGCCATCTTTCCAAAAGCCACGCCGGAAAGTATTGTCTCAGCGGTAAACTCCATTAGTAGCTATTTGAGTGGCAATGGATTGATTGAAACTCCCTTTGGTGCTTTTGCCTTGAAAATAAGACAGACAATCGGATATGGGGAGGTGCATTGGCAGATATTCCTAAATGAAACCCAGTGTGAATATGTGTTTTATGGAAAGGCAATGAAAGAGCTGGCAGAGCTGGCAAAGAGCAAAAAGGATGTGGTGTTTTCGGATGCAGCAGCCCAAAGCATAGGTATGGGGCTATTTGAGAAAGAGAAAATCGGGTGTAAGATGATCTCCAATACCATCTCAACAGAGCCCAATCACCTTGAATTCCACTACAATCCAGAGATAAAAGCCAGATTTATCCATCCCAAATTCAGGGCAGCCAAGCCACAAAATGAAATTCGCAATGCTGCTTTTTGTTTTGCCAATCTTGAGGGCATAGAGCCGGGTGACTGGGAGAAGACAATCAGCATGATTCAGAGCTGTGCTGATAAATACGGTGGTTTTGTAAACAAGTATGATGCTACAGACAAGGGGCTGATAGCCGTCATTATTTTTGGGCTGCCCATAAACATAGGCAAGACTTTGGAGCGTGTTTGTAATTTTTCTTTGGAAATAGTAAAAGAGATTCCAGAGTTAGCTTTGGGGATCAGCTGTGGAAGCGTGTTTGCAGGTTATATCGAAAGCGGGGAAATCCCAGAATACACTGCCTTGGGGCAACCCCTCAATCTTGCCTCCAGATTGATGGGCAAAGCGGTGCAGGGCGAGGTCTTAACCGGTTCTTATCTCTGGCAAGAGCTGAATGCTTGCTATGATCTACAGTATCTTGGCTCCATGGAGCTGAAAGGCTTTGCAAGTCAGGTTCGGTATTACAGATTAAGCCAACGGCTGGCAGAGCCCGTGTGGTATCAGGAAAGCCCGTTTGTGGGCAGAAATGATGAAATTGCCTTGATAAGATCAGAGATCTTTGGCAGTGTAGAAAATACCATAGTCTATATCTCCGGTGATCCGGGTATTGGCAAAAGCAGGCTGGCTCAAGAGGCATTGGCAGTCTATGCAACAGATACCCATCACAAATTTTACATAACTTGCGATGCAATCCTCACAAAACCATTGGATGCCGTGAAACAGATCGTGCGCTCCTTTTTTGCTTATGATCCTCATTTACCAGAGGAAACTGGGATTGCTAATTTTAGAAGAATGTGGGATTCCATAGCCGGGGATGAACCTCAAATGCAGCGTATAGAATCCGTTATAGCCTCGCTTTTGGGATATGAATGGTCGCAATCTGTCTGGAGTACCATCCCTCCACAAGACAAGCCAAGGCAATCCAGAATTGCCTTTGCCCTTTTGATGGGGCACCTGGCAAAGACCAAACCTGTGCTTGTTCACCTGGATGATGGACAATGGATAGATGCAGACAGTAAGTATTATTTGCAAGCTTTGCATGATCAATATACCCATCCCATCGTTATTGTGAGCCCCTGCCGCTATCTGGATAATGGGGAAAAAGTGGATTTGGCGATTGCGGGTTTCAAGAGAATCGATATCGAGCTGGCATCACTGAACTATGCGGACAGCGTGGAATTGATTAAAACCATGCTGAGAATGGATGATATCCCCGCTGATACACGGCAACTGATATACTCCCGTTCCATGGGTAATCCCCTATTTATCGAGCAACTTGCCTCCTACCTGATTGAAAGTGGGGATATTGACGACCAAGGCAGATTGACAGGGGAAGTGGGATATCTGGGCTCCTTTGGCATCAGTGATATTATAAATAGTCGCATCGACCGCCTTGGGGACAAGGTTCAGGAATGTATGTTCAATGCCAGTGTGTTGGGGATAGAATTCAACGTGAAGGTGCTGACGGAGATGCTGAATGCAAATCCGGATTCTGAATTGGAGGAAGGGGTGAAAAACCGCATCTGGACAGAACTGGATGAACAGCACTATGTATTTTCTCATTTCCTGATCAAAGATGTGGTATATCAAAGGATGCTAAGCGACAAATTGCAGCGCCTGCATCAAACAGCAGCTGAGGCAATGGAAATAGTATATGCCAAATCCCTGTATAAAAATGCAGAGGAAATAGCCAGTCACTTTGAGAAGGGGAATATATTGACCAAGGCTGCGGAATACTATGATAAAGCTGGAGAGCATTATTGGAGTGCTTTTCTATTGGTGCGTTCGGAGCAAAACTTCCAAAAATCCGTAGAACTTTGGGAACTGACCTTGGGCAAAAACAGCACTGAATATGCGGAAGCCCTGTTTCACTTGGGTTTATTGTATCATTACTTAAGGGATTTTTCACAGATTGAATCCATCTATCTGCATGTGTTGGAAATAAATGAGACCCATCATGGCAAGGATAGTACTCTTTTATCGCCATATATAAACAATCTGGGCAGGTTTTACAAGGATATCGGAAGGTTTGAGGAGAGTGAGGAGCTGCTAAGGAGATCTTTACAAATAGAGATTGCCTTGGATCCCAAATCTTCAAATGTGCCCGATAGGCTGAACAATCTGGCTCATCTGTATTCAATTAAAAAAGACTATGCACAGGCGGAAAGCACCTTCCTGGAAGCATTGTCTTTGCTGGATAAGCACTATGATAAGGATTTCTGGTTTACCGCACCTGTTCTCACGAACCTGGGGATGGTATTTATAGTATTAAAGAGGTATGAGGAAGCTGAACCGCTCTTGACCCGCGCGCATAGTATTAATTTGAAGGTAAATGGCTTGGAACACCCCACCACAGCTTTATCTTTGTTTAGCCTGGCAAAGCTTTATGTGGCACAGGGCAAAATGGGGGAAGCTGAACCCATGTTCCACAAAGTGTTGGAAATCAGGGAAAACAACTTAGGCGTAACGCACTCGTCTGTAAAGGATACCATTGAAAGCATTGTGGATTTGTATGGCAAAACCGGGGAGCTGGAAAAAGAAGAAGAGTATCGGGCAAGATTATCCAAGCTAAACTTAGGATGAACTCCTCATCATATACAAGGGTAAGATACATGCCATTTGGGGTGTTGGATGATGCCCTTGCGCTATTATATTGACAAAATAGGCATGAAAATTGTATGTGTCCTATGATAAAACTATGTGAAACTGATTGGAGTAAAGCAAGATGACAAGATCCCTGCCCCGTATTGGGCTACTGATAACAATAATAATCTTGGCTACATGTGTAAATGTGACAGCACATCAGGTGTTGCCAAGTGATACAATCAACTATCAAGCCAGCCTCCGTGCTACCGATCCTCCCGTGGGACCGGTGCGCCCGGTGGCAGAGTTTGAGCCCACATCCCATGTGATGGTGCGCTATCCCCTGGGGATTCCGGTGGCGCTGGTGGCGCATCTTTCCAATACCGCGGAAGTAATCTGTCTGGTATCTTCCACTTCCCAGCAGAATTCTGCCACCACTTCCTTTACCAATGGCGGCGTGAATATGGATAAGGTCACCTTCATGAGGGTGAGCACAGATAGCTATTGGACGCGAGATTATGCGCCCTGGTTCATCATTGATGGCAATAACGAATTTGCCGTGATGGATTTTGTGTACAACCGCCCCCGGCCTTTGGATAACCAGATACCACAGTATTTTGCCAATCAGGAAGACTATCCCTATTACGCCATGCCCCTGCAGCAAACCGGCGGTAATTATATGACGGATGGCATCAATATCGTAGCCCAAACCACCCTGGTGTATAATGAAAACAGCTCCCTGGGGCAAACCGGCGTGAATAATATCATGCAGCAATATATGGGAGCAGAGGAGTTTTATGGCATTCCAGATCCGAATAATACCTATATAGATCACATAGATTGCTGGGGCAAGTTTTTGGCTCCGGATAAGGTGTTGGTGCGCAGCGTTCCCGCCTCCCACGCCCAATACAACGCCATCGAGCAGGCGGCGAATTATTTTGCCACGCGCAATTGTGCCTGGGGATATCCCTGGAAGGTGTATCGGGTGAATACTCCACAGAATCAGCCTTATTCCAATTCGCTAATCGTAAATAAAAAGGTGTTTGTTCCCACCATGAATAGCAGTCACGACGCTGCCGCTTTGGATGTGTATCGTGATGCCTTGCCCGGATATGAGGTGATAGGCGTGCCCGGAGCATATATGACACCGTGGGAATCCACCGATGCCCTGCATTGCCGCACGCATGAAATCCCTGATAGAGAGATGCTGTATATCAGCCATCAACCGCTGTGGGGAGAGCAGGGATTGGATGAGGTTTTTTCCATAAATGCCCAGATCAAGGCGTATAGCGGGCAGCCTCTGTATGGCGATTCCCTGAAGGTGGTGTATAAAGTGAACCGGGGAGAATGGCAGGCTGAGCTCTTGCAGGAGCTGGGCAATGGTGATTTTACAACGATGTTGGGTGGCTTTGCCCCCGGGGATACCATCCGCTACTTTATCCATGCGGCAGATCAATCCGGACGCAGCCTGGATCATCCTTTCACCGGTGCCTGGGATACCCACATGTTTTATATCGCACCGGATCAGAGACCTCCCACCATCAGCCATGAACCTCCGGTGGATTATATTGCCAGCGATGCTGGTCACGTCACATTTAATGCAATAGTGACGGATGATACGGGTGTGGGTGTAGTGTATTTTAGCTATTATACAGAAAGCCAGCCAGTGTTTGAAATACCTATGGAGGATATGGGCGAAGGGCTTTATCGCTTCGATTATTATCCGGAGTTTGAAGCTGATGACAGCTTTCTATATTATCAAATCATAGCTTATGATATAGCCAATCCTCCCAATTATACATTCTATCCAGATATGTATTCGTGGCAAAGCATCCCCTTAAAGACAGTTAATAACGATGACAATACCATTCCTGCGCTTTCACTGGATATCCTCAGCATACACCCCAATCCGTTTCAATCTGGAAAGCAGGGCGTGAAGATAAGCTATCAAGCGCAGCCCAAAGGAAGAATAACGTGGAGTATTTTCAACATTCGGGGACAGCTGGTGGCGAGTGGTGAAAAGATGGCTGACAGGGATGGATTCGGACAGCTTAGCTGGGACGGTAATGCCAATAATGGCAAGGCGTTGCCTCGTGGCATCTACCTTCTGCATGTGGAACAAAACGGCAGTGTTAAAACACGCAAAATGAGCTTGCTGGACTGATGGTGTTGAATAGAATCAACAATCTTGTTGTAATTAATACCTTTTTTGGGCTTGACAGATTATGCCACCAAAATAACATAACCGTAAGCCTACAGACCCTACATAGAATGCCCTCCGATCAGTGGGGACACCACCCGGTGCTCCCCACTGTTTTTTTTGAGCTTATAAAAATAAGGACTTAGATTAATGCGTAGATTTGTATTGCTATCTTGTATCATCACCTTAGCTCTTTTTTCAATCCCTCTTCTTGGCATGGAAAAGATGGTGGTGCGCCTGGATAATGCCACATCAGACATGGCGTATTATTATGACGCCAATGGTTATGACGTGGCTTCAGTAAGACCCGGAGAGTATCTGGACCTGGTGGTGGATAACGCCACTTTTGCCCAGCTTAAACAAGAAAACCCTGCATGGTATGTGACGCAGACTCAAAGCCAATTGCTGGCAAACCTCGCTCCTCAACGTGACATACCCGGTTATCGCGATTACAATCAGGTGGTGTCTGATTTGCACCAGCTGCAGGCGCAATATCCCAATCTGGTGCAGGTGCACAACATTGGGGATAGCTGGGGCAAGATATATAGGGAGGATTACCCTTTTTATAACAGTTTTGACCACAGTATCTGGACGGTTAAGGTGAGTGCAGATGTGACCCAGAGCCTGGATAAATATGCCTTTTATTTTGTGGGCGAGCATCATGCCCGAGAGCCAATATCCACAGAAATGTGTTTTGTGATCCTGGAGCATTTGGTGGAAAATTATGGCATCCATCCGGATGTGACCACCATCTTGGATGAGAGCGAGGTGTGGATAGTGCCGCTCCTCAATCCCAATGGTCACAAAATCGTGCTGGATCAGCAGGATATATGGTGGCGCAAGAATATGCGGGACAACAATGGTAATCATAGCTTTGACACTGACTATGCTTCTGGCATGGGTGCTGATGGAGTGGATTTGAATCGCAACTATGGGTATCGCTGGGGATATTCCAACACTACAGATTTACAGTATTGGCCATCTTATCACGGTCCAGGTCCCTTTAGTGAACCAGAGACGCAAGCCCTTGCCAATCTGCTTTCTTCACGTCGGTTTTTGGCAGGAATTAGCTATCATACGCATGGACAGTATGTGTTATACCCCTTTGGCTATCTAATGGATCTGGTGGCTCCCGATAGCTATGAATTGCGCACGCTGGCACAAGAGATTGCCGGGCAGATCCTCAAACATAATTCCACAAACCAGTACTACGACGCGATGCCCTCCTGGCAGCTGTATCCTGTGAGCGGTAGTTCTGATGATTGGATATATGGCGTGACCGGTGCCTTTGCCTTTACGGTGGAGATGGCAACGACATTTATTCCTCACCTTTACGATATACCTCAGATAACCGCACAAAACCTCAATGGTGCCATGATGTTGCTGAAAAGAGGGCAAAAGAAAATGCTGACGGGGCATGTGACGGATGCCGTTACGGGTCAGCCCTTGCCAGCCCGGATTTGGGTGCAAGACTACGACGATCTTCCCCAAGGCTATCCGGCTCTTTATGCCAATGCCAGCTTTGGTACATATTACAGGTTGCTGCCGGAGGGACAACATCTGGTGCGCTATATATTGCCGGGCTATCAGACCCAAAGCAGGGTGGTGACAATCCTGCCTGATGCCGTGACTGTGGAAGATATACAGCTGGAACCCACCTACCCCATAGCTTTACAGATCACAATAGTGGATGTCTTGGATCAGCCAGTGGCAGATGCCAGCCTGATATTTGAAAGTGACCCCCAGCACGTGTATCTTTCTAATGGCGATGGTTTGATAGTGATACCGGAGTTTTATCCCGGAGAATACAGCGTCACGATTACTAAACTGGGATTTTCCACCCTGCGTTATACGCGGCAGATAGACACACCCAATATCTTGTTCAGACTTAATGAATATGCGGACTTGAACGATAGCTTTGAATCCGGGATGGCTTTGTGGATCACAACCGGAAACTGGGGCACATCCTCCTTACACGCATGGGAAGGAAGCCACTCTTTAACAGACAGCCCCAACGGAAACTATGCCCCCAATGTTAATAGCTGGTGCAAGCTGGCAGACCCCCTGCTTTTGGATGGTGTGGATAACGTGGATTTGCAGTTTTATATCCGGCATGATCTGGCGCAGGATATAGATCATTGCCACCTGCAGTATAGCTTTGATGATCAGAATTGGATTATCCTGGATACATTTATGGAGTTTTCTGATTGGAGCTTGAAGAGCTATAGTCTGAATAAATTCATCGGCTCCATCCTTTATCTGAGATTCCTTTTCTACAGTGATGGCAACCTCAATGGAGACGGTGTGTATATAGATGACTTCCGTGTTTACACTGGTTTTGCCTCAACTCCGGCGGATACTCCTGTGGCAAATCCCATTTCCCTGAATGTGTATCCCAATCCCTTTGCACAGCAGGCAAATATCAATCTGACAGGCATCAAACAAGAGACGGCTCAGCTGCGCCTTGCCATCCACAACCTGCGCGGTCAGCTTGTATGGGAAAAGGAATTGAACAGAGAAGATATCAGCGGGCAGCCCGTACCCTGGGATGGCAGAGACCAACACGGCAATAATGTGGCATCCGGTATTTATCTGGTTAAACTGTATGACGGCAGGCGGGTGCTTGCCACAAACAAGATCTTAAGAATGAAGTAAGGAGCTGAGATTGGAAGAGATCAGAATACAAAATATCAGCAAAGATTTTGATGGCTTTCTGGCTGTGGATGGAGTGGATCTCACCATCCGTTCCGGCGAGCTCTTTTCCTTTTTGGGACCCAGCGGTTGTGGCAAAACCACCCTGCTGAGGATGATAGCAGGTTTTGAAACCCCTCAGAGAGGCAATATCTTTATCGGGGATGAAGATATCACCGATCTGCCTCCGTATAAACGCCCAGTGAATACCATCTTCCAAAACTATTCGCTGTTCCCTCATATGACCGTGTGGGACAACGTGGCTTTTGGGCTCAAAATCCGCAAGGTGCCTTTGCCGGAGATTCAGAGCCGCGTGAGCGAAATGCTGCAATTGGTGAAGATGGAGGATCAATCTGCCAAGTATCCGGCGCAAATGAGCGGAGGGCAAAAGCAGCGGGTGGCAATTGCCAGGGCACTGATCAACAAACCCAAGGTGCTGCTTTTGGATGAACCCTTGGCAGCGCTGGATCTGAAACTGCGCCAGCACATGCTGATTGAATTGATGAACATCCACGATGCCGTGGGCATCACCTTTATCTATGTGACCCACGATCAGGGCGAGGCGATGAGTATCAGCGACCGCGTGGCGGTGATGGATAAGGGCAAGGTGGTGCAGGCAGGTCCGCCCGATGATATCTATGAGCGCCCAGCCAGCATCTTCTCGGCATACTTTATCGGGGAAACCAACCTCATCACCGGGCAGGTAATTGGCATTGAGGATGAATATATCCAACTGCGCTGTAATATGGGTGATGGCGAGTTTTTTGAGATTGATTCCACCTTCCATTTCCGTCCGGAAGTGGGGCAACAGCTCACGGTATCCCTGCGTCCTGAAAAGATAGCCATCTCCCGCAATAAACCCCGTATTCAAGACGATATCAACGTGTTGAAAGGGTCCATCGAAGATATCCTTTATTTGGGCAGCCATACACAATATATCGTCACGGTGGGCAAGCTAAAATTCCGCGTATTCAGCCAACACAAACGGGTATATTTTGATGACACGGCTTTGGACTGGGATGAAGAGGTGTGGCTGTTTTGGCATGATACAGATAGCTGGCTGATAGACGAAATGCCTGATGAAGCAGCATACGCATCCGAGAGCATGGTACACCCGCCTCGCTTTGGCAAGCGCGAGCAAAGCCGCAATATCGCTGAGGAACAGTAGTCATGAGAGATAAACGCGAAATCAAGCCTGTAAACAGCTTCAATCAGAAGATAGATTATATCTTGGCAGCGCCGGCTCTTTTGTGGCTCACCATCTTCTTTTTGGTGCCCTATTTCATAGTCTTGATTTATGGTTTTCTGACCCCTGATATATTTGATATCAAGTTCGAATTTTCCTTGGATGCATATAGGCTGATAGTGGATGGCACTTATTTCAGACCTTTTTATGTTTCGTTTAGGATGGCACTGCTCACCACCGTGCTTTGCATCCTCTTGGGCTATCCTGTGGCATATTTTATCGCCAGAGCCAAGGAAAAGTTGCGCAATACCCTCCTGGTATTCATCATCATCCCCTTTTGGACCAACCTCATCATCCGCATCTTCTCCTGGCGCATCTTCCTGTCTTACAATGGGGTCTTGAACGACTTTCTGATTTCCCTTGGGCTCATCTCGCAGCCGCTGGAGATTATGCGCACGGATTGGGCAGTGATCCTGGTGATGGTATATGTGTATCTGCCATATATGATCCTGCCGCTGTATAGCGTGTTGGAAAAGCTGGATTTCACCCTGTTGCATGCGGCAATGGATCTGGGAGCCAACGAGGTGAAAGCCTTTTTTAAGATCACCCTGCCGCTCAGCATGGGAGGCATCTTTGCGGGAGTGCTGTTGGTATTTATCCCGGCTTTGGGGGCTTATCTGATCCCGCAATTGGTGGGAGACCAGCGTTCGCTGTATGTGGGGCAGGTGATTACCTACAAAATCAAGAATATCCCCCGCAATTGGCCCATGGCATCTGCGCTTAGCTTTACCCTCCTGATCTTGGTGGCTGTCTGCCTTTTGGCAGGGTATTATCTGTATCAAAACAGGCAGAAGACAAAGAGGTTTGGATGAAACTGCCACGTCTTTCCAGCTTTTTTAAGGGGATGAATCTCACGGTCTTCACCTTTGTGATGATCTTCTTGTATATCCCCATCCTGATCCTCATTATCTTTAGTTTCAACGATGCCCGCATCATCACTTCCTGGAAGGGCTTCACCTTCAAATACTATGCCCAATTGTGGGAAAACGCCGCCATCAAAGAGGCATTTTGGAATACGATGCTAATTGCCATTCTCAGCACTGTGATATCTACGCTTTTAGGATTGATCACGGCTTTGGGCTTGGAGAATAAACGCTTGAAAGGACGCAGGGGCTTTATGGGCTTGCTCTATGCGCCGCTGGTGATCCCAGATATCCTGATGGGCGTCTCGCTTGCCCTCCTCTTTAACTTTCTACGTGTAAATACCGGCATGGTAACGGTGTTGATAGCCCATATCACCTTCTGCGTATCCTATGCCGTGATTGTCATCCAATCCCGCTTGGAAGATTTTGATTATTCCCTCATCGAGGCGGCGATGGATTTGGGCGCCAAACCGCGCACCACCTTCTTCAAGGTGAAGCTGCCCCTCATCATGCCGGGAGTGATTGCCGCCGCCCTGTTGTCTTTCACCCTCTCCATCGATGATTTTATTATCACCTTTTTCACCTCGGGCAGAGGCTTTGACACCCTGCCCATCTATGTGGAGGGAACCATCCGCAGGGGCACCATCACCACCATTAATTCATTATCCACGTTGATGATAGGTTTCACTCTCTTTCTGGTGGTTTTCACCAAACGCATTCGCAAATCTCTGATATCCTTCTTTTAGGATTCGGCAATATGGCTCGATTGTCTTGTACATGGAATGGATATTGCATTGATGTAGGACAAGAATATTTAAGATTGTGGATTTGTATCCGCCTAAAGATTTTAATAACACCAGAGGAATAGATGACAATATTGATTTTGGCAACGGTAATCCTAATCCTCAATTGGATTTGGGAATATCGCCGCCATCTGCGCAAGGTGAAAAGCATCCCCATCCGCATCCATGTCAATGGAACCCGCGGAAAATCCAGTGTTACCCGGCTGATTGCCGCTGGCTTGCGAGCTGGCGACATCAAGACCATTGCCAAAATCACGGGCACTTTGCCCCGCGTGGTTTTGCCTGATGCCCGGGAAGCTGCCATCATCCGGCTGATGGGTGCAAACATCATCGAACAAAAGTATATCTTCCGAGAAGCGCTGGAGCATCAGCCCCAAGCCATCGTCATCGAGTGTATGGCGGTAAATCCTGTATTTCAGTGGATTACAGAGCGGAAGTTTGTAAAATCCACCATCTCCGTGATCACCAACTGCCGTCCTGATCACCTTGATCTGATGGGCAGCACAGTGCAGAGCGTTACGATGAGCCTTTCCAACACCATTCCCAGCCGTGGGGTGTGTTACACTGCGGAGAATGAGCATTTTGTGATTTTGGACAAAGTGGCAAAACGCAGACACACCCGCATCCATCAGATTCGCCCTCATGATATCACCCAGGAAGAGCTGGCACAATTTCGCTATATCGAACATGCAGAGAACGTGCAACTGGCTCTTGCCGTGTGTGCTGAGGCGGGTGTACCGCGTGATGTGGCGCTGAAGGGCATGCAAAGTGCCAATCCCGATCCCGGTGCCCTGCGTAAGTATGAGATCAATGACAGGAATAAGAAAATACACTTTTATAATGTATTTGCTGCCAATGATCCCAAATCCACCGCCCGCATCATCGATATGGTGACGGGACAGCTGAACAACGTGGAAAAGATTGTAATCTTGAACAGCCGTTCAGACCGCTTGTTTAGAAGCGAACAATTGGTGGATGCCGTAATGGAATTGGATTATAGTTATCTGCTCCTTACCGGTGAGATCCCAGAAAAGGTGGAGGCTTATGCCTTGAGCGCAGGTGTTCCTCGCGAAAAGCTAATCCCCATGGGCGAGCCCTTGCCGGAAGCGGTTTATAGAAAGGTATGGGAGCTTACAAACCGGGAATCCCATGTATTGGGCATAGGCAATATTGCTGGCAGAATCAAATATGGTGCCCAAATCGTGGCACACTTCCGGCACAGAGTTCAAGCAGAAAAGAAAGTTCAAAAACAAGGAGTCTCAAGTGGTTGATGCAGTAGTTCAAGCCGCTGTAGGCATAGGCGTTATCGTTAGCCTCATTTTTAGCGAGCTACTTGGTGCCTCAGCCGGTGGCATAGTGGTGCCCGGCTATGTGGCGCTATATTTGGATAAACCCATGCAGATATTGGGCACCCTGTTGGTGAGCCTGCTCACCTGGGGCATCATACGCATTATCGGCAGTTTTACCCTCCTTTTTGGCAAACGCCGGATGGTGTTGAGCATCTTGATTGGTTTCATCTTAGGCTGGGCGATACGTCTTTTGGTGATCAAAAATGTCACCGTTTACACCCTGCAAATGCAATCCATTGGTTATATCGTGCCTGGCCTGATTGCCAATTGGTTTGAACGCCAAGGTTTTTGGAAAACACTTTCCACGATGGGTGTGGCTGCCGTTTTGGTGCGCCTTACCCTGATGGTGGTTTTTGGAGGTGAAGTGTGAGCATGTATCGTCCCTCTCTCAAATCCATTTGGTCTCTGATAGCGCTCTTTGCATTGAGCATAGCCCTCTTTGTGTGGGCTCAATACAGCTATGTGGAAATCAAAACAGATCACTATGAACAAAAGGTGCAGGCAGCCCATTTGATGCAAGCCTTTATGGATACCATCAAGGTGGAGCTGCAAGAATCCGGTTACGAATTTGACGCCATAGATGACCCCTTCCACACAGGCCTCATCGGTACCCGCCTTTCCGCCATCACCACAGACCGTGGCCTGCTTTCTGACAAACAGGCGGCTTTGAACCCAAATCTGGCTGCCATCTTTATCGAAGAATTTACCAAGGAAAAGTTGCAGGCAGGGGATCACATCGCCGTTGGCATCACGGGCTCCAACCCCGCCGTTAATCTGGCGCTATATGCCGCCATTAGTGCGATGGAGCTTCAGCCTTCCATCATCACCGCTGTCTCCTCTGCTTCTTATGGAGCCAACCGTGAGGATTTTACCTGGCTGGATATCGAAGCCATTCTTAAGAAGCACAAACTCATCGATTTTAGCACTTCCTATGCCTCATTTGGAGGAAAAGAAGACCTTGCCATTGGGCTGTCTGACAATGGAATCCAACGCCTCAGCGAAGCCATGGTGCGCAATTCCACCCCCATGCTGGTGGGCGCCACCCTGGAGGAAAACGTATCCCTGCGCGAAGGTGCCTATCGTGAATTGATCCCCAAAGGCAAGCGCTATCGCCTCTTCGTGAATATCGGTGGTGGACTTGCCAACGTTGGTTCCGAGCCAAACGCCAAATTGATTCCTGAGGGGATCAACAAAAAATTGGCAGAAAAGCCCTTTGAAAAAGAAGGCATCATGATGGTGATGGCAAGGCAGAATGTGCCCGTGCTGCATATCCGCCGCATCCAGCGTTGGGCAAAAAAGTATGACGTGGCTTCCACCCAGGAGATGATACCCATCCCCGGTCAAGGTCCCGCATTCACCAAGCGCAAACACAATGTAACAGTGGCAACGATAGCATTGGCAGTCCTTTTGGCAGCCATTATTATAGTGATTATTTTCGATCGTCATGATCGCCGTTTTATGGCAAACATAGTGGATCCGGATGAGGAATTGTAAGCCAAATGAATAGCTGTTCATCCCTTTCACGCCATTACCCAAACCATTGGAGATACATAATGCAATACAAAAAGATTATCATTGTGATGGCTTTGATGCTGGCAGTGCTGGCTGCATTGCAAGCCAAACCCAAAGCTTTGGCATTTGATAACCCCGGCAATAGCCGCCTGCTCAAAAATGATGACGGAAACTTCTATTACTATCGCTCCCTACCCGAAAAGAGCATGAAATTGAACGTGACTGATATCAGCGAAATTGAGCTGCGCAGCTTTGCCATCGAACCCCTCAAAAAGCCTCAAGTTATCAGCATTATCGATAAAAAACAAACCACCCACGCTCTCACCCTCAAAGAGAGGATGGATGGATATTACCTCTATGAAAGCGTAAGCATCCCCATTCCAGAGGGAACCAAAGAGATGCAAATCTTATGCTATGACCGCAGCATCTATTTCAGAGCATTCTGGACGCCTCTCCCAAAACCCAAGGCAAAACCTGTGACAGCCAAACAGCTTCCCAACCTCCACGTGAATGCCCACAGCGGAATACTGACGATGACCCGCAACGGCAATAGCAGCGATTATTACAGCTTCACGCCGGATCAACCCCTGCGCTTTACCCTCAATAACAAACGCAATGCCATCGTGTATGTGAGGGCACGCCTCTTGGATATCACCGTCCCTGTCTTTGAAGTATATGTGAATGGAGAGCTGGCGCAAACCCACGAATTTACCATCAAGCGCACCACCACCTATTCTGTGCCGGGAATACGTCACCTCACCATTGGCAAAAAAGTGGAGCTGCCCCTCAATGAAGACAGATCGATAATAGAATTTAGAGCCAAGAGCGATCACCTCTTCCTGGGACGCCCCGTACTGCTAAAAGCAAATTGAGAAAACACAATGCAAAATCCCTCCAGATATTCTCCTGCTGACCCCGACAAGGTGCCAAAAATAACTGAAACACCTGCCGTGGATACCAGCAATAAAACGGATAGTCCCCAACAGGAAATCCCGGATAAAAAGCTGGGCAAACCGCGTTCCACGCGCAACTTTATGCCCATCATCATGATCTGGCTCCTGTGTTTGCTTGCCATGCCCATCTTTGCCCAGTTTGAAGGATCGGTAAGCTTTGGAGCACAGTATTCAGACAACGTGTTCCAGCTTTCTGAATACGATTTTGATCGCTTTGATGCCCAGCATCCCAATCTGGAATATGCACGCACCACTGATGATCTAACGCTAAAGACCCAGGTTGATCTTGTATATCCCCTGCGCTACAAGTGGTATCGCTTCGAGCCCTCCCTCACCGCCAGCCTCTCCCAAAACATCTCCAACACGGATAAATGGCGTCGCGATATCCTGGCACGCATAGCAGTGAAACGTTATTACTGGGATTTCAAGCTGCTGTATGGCTATTATCCCCACAGCTATGTGAAGGATTATGTGGATACCAACGGCTCTGGCGAGCTGGAAAACTACTCCTATTCCCGCAATCTCTACCGGGCAGATCTGAATGTGAAGCCCTTGGCAAAGACCACCCTGCGCGCCAATTTCCGCTATGAAGAGTATTTCTACAATCAACACTTTACAGAGTATGATGGTGATGCCAAGACCACTGGCTTGGGAATCCGGCAAAACTTTCCCCTCTTCATCCTGGATGCCAGTTACCAATACCGCATCTTTGATAACTGGAACAAAGAGCCGGCGCACCACAATTCCTCCTACGAAAGCAATATCTACACCGCCTCCATCCGCCTCAAGGAGATGCCCTTGGACGACAGTAAAAAGAGCCCCGCCCGCTGGCATCCATCGCTTTCCTACAGCTTTGAAGAACGCTTTTACCAAACAAAAGACACTTGGAACGGCGGCCGAATTGACAAGATTTATAGCACCACCGCGGGAATAAACTTTAAAATCAACAATAATTGGAATATTCTGCTTGACTATTCTCACCACCTCAGGAATATAGAATCCACCAATGCCTCCATACGCCGGCTGAAGCCTTATAGCGAAAACCGGATACAGGCAATGGCAAAATATCATTTCTGAGGATGATACATGGAATACAAACAAGAGCAGAACATCAAGAAAATCAAGGAATTCCTCGATCTTGTGGAAAATCACAAAATCGAGCTGCGCCACTATAAGACGCCTATCCTCGTTTGGGGTGAAGAGGATGGCACGATTTACTACTCATTTTGGGAAGCCTCTCTCTTGGAGCAATTTGGCTTAAAAAATGTGGATGGATGGGATTTTAAGGAAGACGCCCTATTTTGCCCCTATTGGATGACAGAGGATGACGATGACGATCTGTTTGACGATGATGACGACGATGACGATGATGATCTGATGGGCATCTGCAAAATAGTATTTCCCAAAGACGACCCCAAGAGCTAACCTGCAATGCGCATAGCCGTAATCGGAGGCGGAGGCTGGGGGCTGGCGCTGGCTCGCATCCTTGCCCTCAATGATCACCAAGTCCTGATTTGGGAATTTAACGCCCAATGGCTCAAAACCCTGCAGGAAACCCATGCAAATCCTGCCTTACTACCCAATATCACCCTCCCCCACAGCGTTCAATTTACCGGCTCTTTTGAAGAGCTTGCCGCATGGGAGGCAGAGGTTATAGTATTGGCAACGCCCACCCAGTTTATCCGCAGCACCCTTGAGAGCATCCCACCCCATCTCCAAGAGCGAATCTGGCTATCAGAAAGCCTCCAGGCAATCGTAAACGTAGCCAAAGGCATAGAACAAAACACCCTGCTCCGCATCGACCAAATCCTCATGGAGGTTTTGCCCCCTGCTGCCCATCATCTCATCTGCGCCCTCTCCGGTCCCAGCCATGCCGAGGAGGTGAGCCGTGAAATCCCCACCACCGTGGTAGT
The DNA here is from genome assembly GCA_012522935.1 of Candidatus Cloacimonadota bacterium. Classification (GTDB taxonomy): domain Bacteria; phylum Cloacimonadota; class Cloacimonadia; order Cloacimonadales; family Cloacimonadaceae; genus UBA3900. The sequence continues at coordinate 21,603 of JAAYJN010000078.1, forward strand.
GGCAGGGCACTCGCAAGAGAGATTGATCATGCTGCAACAGCTTTTTAGCAATAGCTGGTTCAGAGTGTATCGCACGGAAGACCTCATCGGTGTGGAAATAGGCGGAGCCGTCAAAAACGTAATCGCCATTGCCGCCGGCATCTTGGCTGGATTGGGCTTTGGGGATAACTCCATGGGGGCGCTACTCACCAGAGGAATAGTGGAAATCAGCCGCCTGGGATTGGCTCAAGGGGCACGCACCGAAACCTTTTTGGGGCTTTCCGGCATTGGCGATCTGATCACCACCTCCATCAGCCCCAACAGCCGCAACCGCCATGTGGGTGTGCAGATTGGGAAGGGACGCAAACTGGCAGACATCCTGAGTGAAATGAAGATGGTGGCGGAAGGTGTGGCAAGCACCCGCTCTGTGTATGAGCTTGCCCAGCGTTACAAGGTGGAGATGCCCATCACCCAGGAAGTATATTATATCCTCTTTGAAGATAAAGACCCCCATCAAGCCATCTATGAGCTGATGACACGTGAGCTCAAAGAAGAAGCTGTGGGGCTGTAAATACTCTTGGATTTGGATTAGTAGATACACCTGTATATTGGCACCCTACCCCACTCATAGATACTCGCCACAAAACAAATATTTAAGGAGACAAAATGTATCACGCCCGGCTAATAAAAGTGATCGCTTTAGTAGTGATCATAGCATTATCTGTTACTTACCTTTTTGCTCAATACGATGAATTTTACGACACTCCCCCTGCACAAACCCAGCAACCCACCGCCACTGCTTACACGCAAACACTATCTAATGAAGCACAAGGCACACTTGATGGTGAGCGTGATGCCAGCGGCAATTTGCTGTATGGATGCGGTGGATTTGCCTGTGGTGTATTTGGCTTGTTAGCCGCTGCAATTTCTAATCCACAACCCAATGCCGCAGTAATAGCACAGCTTTATGAAACAAAAGGAACTGAATATGCCCTTGCCTACAAATATTCATATTCCAAAAAAGCGAGAAATCAGAATATGCTGTATGCAGGTATAGGATGGGCAGTTACTGCAGCAGCAGCGTTGTTCACTTTTTCAACTATTTATGACTATTGATATGAGATTTATCCTGTAGCATGAGCAAAGTGCTTTTCCTACTGATACTATTGTTTTCAGCTTGGGGATACAATCTTGTCGCCTCTGATATGGCCCACCTGCTGCGCATATATCCTGTGCAGGAAATAGTGGAAGAGCAACACGAGCACAATTGGCTATTTTCTTTTTATGATAAGGTGATCTCCCCCATTGATGGGGATCGTTGCAGGATGAACCCCACTTGTTCAGTTTACAGTCGTGAAGCCATCCATGAGCATGGATTCCTCAAGGGTATTATCATGAGTTTTGATAGGCTTTTGCGCTGTGGATTTGATCTGGATGAGTATCCACGCCTCTACATCGATGGCGGTGAGCGGTTCTTGGATCCTATCCCAACATCCAAATCCAGGCAAGTACCATGAGCAAGATCTGTCTTATTTGCTTGGTGGTATTCACGCTATTTGCCGGCATGGCAGCGGCAGATAATATAGATTACGCAGATTACCTCTTAAAGAACAAGCGCTATCCTGCCGCTATCCTGGAGTATGAGCGTTACCTATACCACCATGCCCAAACTGCGTCTGACTCCCTGTATGCACATCTGGCGATGGTGAGGGCATATTATGGAGCAGGGATGTATGATGAGGTGTGGGAGTTTGGAAATCAACAATCTTTGCTGAGCAAAAGCCCTGAATTCCAACGCAGATTCCTCAGCCTCTCCCATCTGCGGCAAGGCAATTATGATGCCGCCCGCTTGATTCCGGAGCTTGCGCATGGCACCAATTCCATTTTGCTGCAAGGTATAGCCGAATTGTATTTGGGCAACGCCAATACTGCTCAATCCCTCTTCCAATCGCTGCCGGATGATCCGGTTAGCTCTACTATCTGGGATAAAACGGCATTGTTACAAATATGCCAGCAAAGCCAGCGCTTCCCCCACAAAAGCCCTTGGCTGGCAGGCACTTTGGCACTTATCCCCGGTGCCGGTTATGCCTACAATCACAAATGGCAAACTGCACTCTCATCGTTGCTTTTGCATTCCATCTTTGCAGCCACTGCCTATGAATTGCACAGCAAGGATTTGCCCATTTCTTCCGCCTTGGTAGCCACTGTGGGTCTTGGCTATTATATCGGCAATATCTATGGCTCCATCAGCGAATCCCTCAAATACAACCAACGCCACAGAACCCAGTATCTGAACTCACACTTACAGCCCTTTATCCAATATCTGGAAGACGATCTCCCCTTTCTGAATGACCCCAGAGAGCAGTAGCTTAATACCTCAGCTATCCATAGGCTGGCGCTCATTCGCTTTATTCATCGCTTGCGAAGCAAGCACCTTAAAGAGTCTCGGCAGAGACGATATTTCAGGTCAACTCCATCTATAGCATTACGATACGAGTCTCGGAGAGACGGCATTATTGGTGCCAGATATCAGTTCCCCCTGAACCCAGTCCACAGTCCACTGAATCACTCCTTCCTTATTAACCACCCTTGTCTCTCCTTTGTCTCGACAAGGGTGAGACAAGGGTGGTACAAGGGTGGTTAACAGGCAAGAGGTGGGATACAGTGTTTGTACCCCATGGCTTTAGCGAATCCCTAACAACTATTAACTAAAACTATCAACTAAAAATGCGTGAACCCCAGCTCTGGAATTCACGCACTGCTTTATAGATGTTATTCTAAATCTTTATTTTGCTTTGCCTTGGGAAGCCACTGCCTGTTCGGCTGCAGCCACTTCTTCCTCGCTGGCAAGGTAATAACGCTTCACCACGTTCAGGTCATCATCAAATTCATAGATGAGGGGCATGCCCGTGGGGATATTGAGGCTCACGATATCCTCATCGCTGATCTTATCCAGATGTTTAACGATGGCACGCAGGCTGTTGCCATGGGCGCTGATGATCATTCTTACGTTATTCTTCAGGTGTGGCACCACTTCTTCATTCCAAAATGGCAAAGCTCTGGTGATGGTATCTTTCAATGATTCGCGAAGGGGAATTTGCTCTTTGGTGAGGTTTTTATAGCGGGGGTCTATACCCGGATAACGCTCGTCTGTTTCTTCCAGATTTGGAGGCGGAACGTCGAAGCTCCTGCGCCACAGCATTACCTGTTCCTCGCCATATTTCTCGGCAGTTTCTGCCTTGTTAAATCCCTGCAAAGCTCCATAATGCCTTTCGTTCAGCCGCCAATCGTTGATGATGGGCAGATACATTCTATCCATTTCGTCCAGAACGATCCAGAGGGTGCGAATGGCGCGTTTGAGCGTGCTGGTAAAGCAAAGGTCAAATTCAAAGCCGGCTTCCTTCAATCGCTTGCCCGCTTCGTGTGCCTCTTTCAGACCTTGTTCGGAGAGGTCCACATCCGTCCAGCCTGTAAAGAGGTTTGCCTTGTTCCAAGTGCTTTCACCATGGCGCATCAACACTATTTTTTTTGTCATTTTATTTCTCCTTCACATCCGGGGATATCCGGATTGGTTTTATAGTTGATTTTACCGGCACGATGTTCCAGATAGCGTGCCATTATAAAAAAGAGATCAGACAGCCGGTTTACCAGCATCATCAATTGCTCATCCACCGCTTCCTTGCGGTTGAGGGCTATCATGCGCCGTTCTGCGCGCCGCGCGATGGTGCGGCAGATATCCAGCCTGGCAGATGACACGCACCCGCCCGGTATCACAAAACCCTTGAGCGGCGTCTCTTTTTCCAGTTCATGGATCAGGGCTGTCACGCTGTCAACATCTTTGGGGCAGATGGGATGCTGATACTCTTGCTGGATAGTGGCAAGCTGTCCCATAGCGCGATACAATAGATTCTGAATGTCTCGCAGCCATCCCACCAGCTTATCATCATCCACATGGTGACAGGCGTCTCCCACAAAGGCATCCAGTTCGTCAAGGGTGCCATAGGCTTCCACCCTCAATTCATCTTTCCACACTCTCTGCCCGCTATAAAGGGAGGTTTGCCCCTTGTCTCCAGTTTTGGTGGTTATGCTCATGATGGGCGTACCGCGATCAGGGAAATCTCCACCAAGCCATCTTTGGGCAGTCTTGCCACTTCGATGGCTTCCCGGGCGGGAAAGGGCTCTGTAAAATGAGTGGCATAGATTGCGTTTAGCTGGGCAAAATCGTTCATATCCTGCAAGAATACACTCACTTTCACCACGTTGTCAAACCCCAGCCCTGCCTCTTTGAGGATGGCTTCCAGGCTCTTAAACACACGCTTTGCCTGTGCTTCAAAGCCATCTTCCATCTCTTGTGTTTCAGGGTTTATCCCCAATTGACCGGAGATAAAGAGGATGTTTTCGCTCATTGCCGCCTGGGAGTAGGGTCCCACGGCTGCTGCTGCCAAAGTTGTGGAAATCGCTTTCATTTCAGCTCCTTTGTTTTAAATATCATTCATTATTGATGGCTTTGCGCGCCACCAACACTGCATTGGATATATCCGAGAGGGGGATATACTCCTGATGCTCTTTGATCAGATTATAAAGCAGGATCTTGCCGTCACGGATGTTTTGATCCCGGATGGCAAATAACAGGCTGCAACCCTTGCGTTTTGCCCGCTGCATCTGCTGTGCCAGTTCATCGCCATTGATGCCAAATACGGTTCTCACTCCCAAGGCATGCAGTTCGTGAGTAATCTGTAACAGCATCATATCCATGGAGCTGGATTCTGCATAAAGATACACGGCAAAGGTGCCATTTTGAGACTCATAGACGTTGCGCTGTTTTAGGATGTCAAAGATGATATCCATATCCAGATAAAAACCCACGGCAGGCATGCTTTTGCCCGTAATCTGCTCTGATAGTTCGTCATATCTGCCGCCACCGCCGATGATGATCTCATTATCGCCCTGTCCCAATACAAAGTCAAACACAGTACCATTATAATAGGAAAAGTTCTTGTACAAAAATGGATCCATGCGGTAGCTGTGCCCCAGATTGGCCTGTATCTTTTTCAGCTTCACAAAGTCCGCATTGCAGCTATCACACAGATAATCCGTTATTTTGGGACCTTGGCTGAGGATTTGTAAACAATTTGGGTCTTCACAGCGTCTGCGCTCAAGGGGATTCACGCTCAGTTTGGCAAAGCAATCCACACACAGCTCGCTTTCACTCTCTACCAAGAATCTGCGCATCTCTTTGATAAATTCCTGCCGGCAGCCTTTGCAGCCAAAGTTATTCAGCTTCAGCGTCACTTCGCCCAATCCCAGGGATTTGCAAAGCCTGATCCCCAAGGAGATCACCTCGCTTTCGCTGAGGATGCTGCTGCCGCCCAAGAGCTCCACACCCAGTTGATAAAACTCCTGCGGTTTACCCTGCGGGTCTTTGCGAAACATAGGACCATGATAGTACAATCTATGCAGTTCGTCTTCGGCAAGATATTGGGCTGCATAATCCAGCACGCTGATGGTTCCTTCCGGACGCAGTGATATGGTGGATAGATCGTTATCCACCGCGCAGAGGGTGAGCGTGTCATCCACCGGCTCTCCCGTCTGACATTCGTCTTTTGGTGCTGATATGCCCCGGTTGATTATCTTATAATCCTGCAGTATGGAAAGGCGGATTTCCTCATAATCATACAGGGCGAGCACCTGATCTATTTCACTTTCAATCATCTTCCAGCGCCACACATCGGCAGGCATGAAGTGATGAAAGTTGTAGCTATGTTCGGGCATTAAATCTCCGTTTTTTGGATTCATGACTCTCCTTATGAAATACATAAGGTTTTCTGTCAATGGAAATTAGTTTTATACGATTGCAATCTTCAAGGCTTGAAGGAGGTAAATGGCTGTGAGATATTCCTGCGCCTTTCAAAGAGGGCAGCCATCTTGATATCAAGCTCGGAAATGGCAGGACGCACCACGTTGTCCAGATCAGCAGGATTCACGCTATCGGGATCAAATACTGGATAGGGCTTGCCTTTCAGCTCTTCTATCAGCTCGTCTGCCATGGCATTCCAAGGGTTTATATCTGCTAAGGCAGGCGTAATCCAGCCCAGCTCGTAAAATACTTTCAAGAGTTCGCACAGCTTGTTGCTCTTGGCAGGATCGTGGAAAAAGCTAACCGCCCCATAATTGCCAAGCATACTGGCACTTATCTCCAGATACGATACCTGTGGCAAGAGGAGGTCTGCGCGGGAATTGTCATCCTCAAAATGCTGGATGCTCACCTGGAAGGCAAGACAATCCTCGTCTCTCAGCTTGGCGCCCCACACCATCACAAAATCGGCTGGTTCCGCAGGGGCAAAGCTGGGTTCGATGGCGATCAAGCCACCCAAATTGGGATGATGGGTACCCACCATGATGTTGCGCGGAAAATCTTCACTATCCTTTGCCAGCTTCCACACCTGCCAGGCGCCGCGGGTGCTGATGCGGTTGATATTATACAGATAGAGGCGTTTGCCACCTGGGGGCAGCTCTTGCAGTGTGTCATATTTGGCATCCACAAATCTGAGCCATGGAGCCTGGGAATCTCCCACGAATATCAGCTTCTTACCCTTGCGCTGCCTCAGCCTCAGCATGGTGCGCAATACCAAATCCACCTCATCACACACAATGTATTCGTCATACTCGTCCAAACGTCCATAAGGCTGGGGATCAGGGCTTACAAAGTAAGACGCCTTGCCCAGATGCAAGATGGAGGCATCCGCCCTCAACACTGCATTGGCGTTTTCCGCCGCCTTTTTGGCAATCAGCATTTCCTCCGTGGTGATATCTGGTGAAATCTCAAAACGCATCGTTTTTGCCTGCACTGCTTTGGCTCTAATCAATTCCCTGGCTTCCCGCCAACTGATATCCTTCCACACGCTTCCTTCACGCAGGCGAGGCTGTTTCAACCTGTTGGGTGCTATCAGCGCCTGCCAGCCAAAGCGTCCGTTAAAGCAGAGGTTACGCCCGTTAAAACGCTGCAAATCGTCTTCATCCGGGGTCTCAATCAGGGTGGGCACACCGCTTTGGGTTTCCACCTTGATATAACAGCCGCTGCCGCACAAACCACAGTTTTGCACCGTTTCATCTTTAATCAAGGGATTCAGCTTGTAGTGTGCATTGCGCTCTGCCAAAGCGCCCACAGGACACACGGCGATGCATTTGCCACAGCTTTCACAGGTGGTCTGGGTGAGGGATTGTCCAAATTCTGGAACCACCACCGCGGCAAAACCACGGTGGATAAAGCCTAAGACCGCCGGTCCTTGTATTTCCGCACAGGTGCGCAGACAGCGGGCGCAGTTGATACACTTATTGGTATCACGCAGTATATAGGGATGGGTGTGATCGATGGGATGCTTGTTGATGCTGCCGGGGAAGTTGAGCGCATCCACCTCATACTCGGTACAGTATTCCCTCAGGGCACAGGTTTCATTGATCTGGCATCCACATTCCAAACAGCGGGATGCTTCGCTGCGCGCCTGATATTCGCTAAAGCCCAGCTCCACCTCTTCAAAGGTGCTCACAGCCTTGGGCAGGGGCAATTCCGGCATATTGATCCGCTCTATCTGGCGATAAATCTCATATTCCTTGGTGGAGATGTCTTCTATGCGATAGCCCTTTTTGGAATCAAACTCAGCACGGCGCGGCTGGATGGGCTGTCCTTTCAGATATCTGTCAATGGCTTCCGCTGCCGCTCTTCCATCTGCAATGGCTTCAATGGCGGTGGCGGCTCCACGGCGGAAATCTCCGCCTGCAAACACATTATCCAAGCCCGTGTACATGCTCTTTTCATCGGATACCACCGTTTGCCAGCGGCTTAAGGGGATGATCTGCCCGTCAATCTTGTTTTCCTCTTCCGCAAAGAGATCAACCTCCGGCACCTGCGAGATGGCGGCAATGATGGAATCAAATTCCTCATTATAAAAGTCACCCGTGGGTTCCGGACGCCTGCGCCCGCTGGAATCCGGCTCACCCAGTTTCATCTTTTCTATCACCACATTGGTCAGTTTGCCTGCATCCCCCAGATATTCCACCGGGTTGGAGAGGAAATGGAACCGTACGCCTTCCTCGGCTGCGGCATCTATTTCAAAGGATTCCGCCGGCATCTCTTCCCGGGTGCGGCGATAGATCACAGATACTTCACAGCCCAGTCTGATAGCAGTGCGGGCACAATCGATGGCAGTATTGCCTCCGCCCACCACCGCCACCTTTTTGCCCAAATGTGGGGTATCGCCCAAGGCATGTGCTTTCAAAAAGTCCACACCCAGATGGCAGCCTTGCAAATCGCTGCCTTTCACCGGCATGGGCACTGCCTTCTGGGCACCAATCGCCACATACACGGCGTCATAGCTCTTGCTGAGCTCAGCCAAAAACACGTCTTTGCCAAGGCTGATGCCATAATCTATCTGCATCCCATTGAGGCACATCAGATCTATTTCCGCATCCAATATCTCTTTGGGCAGGCGATATTCCGGGATGCCATAGCGCAGCCAGCCACCCGCCTGGGGAGCGGCTTCAAACACGCGCACCTCATGCCCATTATTGGATAGATAATACCCGCAGGTAAGCCCTGAAGGTCCGGCTCCGATGATGGCAATCCTCTTGCCCGTGCTCTCTTCTTTTGCCGGCACATAGTTCCACACATCGCCCAAGTCTTCATCCGCGGCATAACGCTTTAGCTGGCGGATGGCTACCGGATCTTCCACTATCTGGCGTCTGCACTCCTGCTCACAAAATGCAGGACACACCCTGCCTATGGATAGGGGCATGGGCAAAGTGTCTTTGATCACCTTCACCGCATCATGGTATTGACCGTTGGCTATCAACGACACATAGCTTTGCACGTCCACATGATCAGGGCACGCCAGCTTGCAGGGAGCTTCACAATCTGCATAGTGGTTGGAGATCAACAGCTCCAGCGCCATCTTGCGGGCGGCATGGATATCCTCGCTATCGGTCACTATCTCCATCCCTGGGCTCACCATGGTTCCGCAGGAGGTCACAAAGCCCTTGCGCCCCTTCACCTCCACTGCACATACCCAGCAGGAGCCATAAGGATTGAGCTCGTCATCATGACACAATGTGGGGATTTGTATCCCTTCCATTCTTGCCAGATCCAGGATGCTGATGCCCTCTTCAGTCTCTATCTTTTTGCCGTTCAAAATCACTTCAATCATTATCTTCTCCTACTCTCTCACAATCGCATCAAACTTACAAGCCTTAAAACACTCTCCACAGCGGATACAAAGCTCCTGATCTATCACATGCGGATTCTTTACACTGCCGGAGATGCAATTCACGGGACACACGCGGGCACACAGGGTGCAGCCAATACATTTATCCTCCACTATCCGATAGCTAAGAAGGGCACTGCACACCTTAGCCGGACAGCGTTTCTCCTCGATATGGGCAATGTATTCATCACGGAAATAGCGCAGGGTGGTAAGGACAGGATTGGGAGCGGATTGCCCCAAGCCACACAGCGAACTCTTGTTGATATTCACCGCCAAATCCTCCAGCCTTTTTAAATCCTCCATCTCCCCTTTGCCTTCCGTAATGCGGGTAAGGATTTCCAACATCCTGAGGGTGCCCAATCTGCAAAAGGTGCATTTGCCACAGGATTCATTTTGGGTGAAATTGAGGAAATAGCGTGCCACATCCACGATGCAGGTGCCTGTATCCATCACCACGATGCCGCCGGAGCCCATGATGGCACCCGTGGCATTGATGCTCTCATAATCCACCAAGGTATCCAACAGCGATTCCGGGATACAGCCTCCGCTGGGGCCGCCCAATTGCACCGCTTTGAAGGGCAGGTGGCTCTTCATGCCACCGCCCACCTTGTAGATGATATCGCGGATATTGATGCCCATGGGCACTTCAATCAAGCCGCTGCCTGCCACCTTGCCAGCCAAGGCAAATACCTTGGTTCCGGGGGAATCCTTGGTTCCCATCTTGCGAAATTCCTCTGCCCCATGCAGCAGAATCCAGGCGATATTTGCCCAAGTCTCCACGTTGTTGATATTGGTGGGCAGCTCCCACAAACCGCTTTCACTGGGGTAAGGAGGGCGGATGGTGGGCATGCCGCGCTTGCCTTCGATGGAGTGCATCAAGGCTGTTTCCTCGCCACACACAAAGGCTCCCGCACCTTCCTTTACTTTCAAGGTGAAGTTGAGACCGCTGCCCAAGATGTCTTGCCCCAAATAGTTTTTGGCAGTGGCAGCTTGAATGGCGATATTGAGGTGATGCACTGCCAGAGGGTATTCCGCCCGGCAGTAGATATAGCCCTCATCCGCTCCAATGGCCAAAGCGCCGATGATCATCCCTTCGATTATCTTATGGGGATCACCCTCCAAAACGCTGCGGTCCATAAATGCACCGGGATCTCCCTCATCGGCATTGCACACCACATATTTCTTATCACCCGGCGCCACGCGGGCAAAGCTCCATTTGACTCCGGTGGAAAATCCCGCTCCGCCTCTGCCTCGCAATCCGGCATCCTTCACCACAGAGATGATGTCTTCGGGTGTCATTGCCAATGCCTTGCGCAATGCTTCGTATCCGCCCTGCGCTTCATAATCTTCCAACGAGGTGGGGTCGATCACTCCACAATTACTGAGCACAATACGCTGTTGAGAAGCCAAAAGCTCATTACGAGGAGCGTCACAATTTTCTGCCAATATCACATGGGAAGCTGGGGTGCCTCCCTGTATATATTCATTTATCAATGGTATGATGTTGTCTGCGTCCACTTTACCCAAGGTGATGCTGCCTTGAGGCATGCCGCTCAGCTCCACCACGGGCTCTTCAAAACACATCCCGATGCAGGCGGTTTGCTTTAGCTGCACAGGCAAGGGATTCTCGGCTAAATACGCCTCTAATCTATCATACACTTCCTGGGCGCCGGCCGCTATTCCGCAGCTTGCCAATCCCACTTTAATTATCGTCTTTTCCATGGCTGTCTCCATCAGTATGCGTATTTATCCAAAATGCCGGCAATGGCATCAGGGGTGAGCTTGCCATAAGTGTGATCGTCTATCATGATCACAGGCGCCAGGCTGCAACAGCCCAGGCACGCCACTTCCACCAGGGTGAAGCGAAAGTCCTGGGTGGTATCCTCACCTTGCCCCAGCTTCAAATAATCCATCAAAGCCGTTTTGATGGCATCAACGTCGGACACATGACACGCCGTGCCCTTGCAAATGCGGATGATATGTTTGCCTTGCGGCTTGAGCCTGAACATAGAGTAAAAAGTGGCAACGCCATAAATCTCTGCCACAGGAATATCCAACTTGGCAGATATATAGCGCATCGTGTCAGGATTCAGGTAGCCTTCCAGGTCCTGAACTTCCTGCAACAAGGGTATCAATGCGCCCTTTTGATCGCGGTATTTATATATGAGGGCGTCGAGGTTTACATGGTCTTTGTGCATGAATCGATCCTTTGCATTTTAAAGCAGATTGCCATGAAAATGATGATTTCTCAAGGCAATAACTCTATAGATACGCCAAAATCCAAGTGGGTTGTTATGTCAATTCATTTATGCACTTTTCTGCTTTGTCGCGAGCGTAGCGAGCCCTCTCTGTCCCCTGCCTTCTGCTTAGATAAACTCAAAGACTATTATATTGTCATATCCTGTTATAGGTTGAGATTCCACTTTATATGTCGAGCCTAATTTATTGGCCGGCAATGAAAACTGCAGATGCAAACCCCAAAACTGCAAATCATGGGAAAGGTATCAACAAAAAAAGCAATTAGTTAGACCTCCGGATATGTCGATTACTTCCAGTTTTCATGGTTTTTTTGGGCTCGCCATACTGCCTTACAATACTTGCACCTATAAGTGTGCAATACTTTTGCATAAGACACAGGCACAGTATCGTCCCTCACTATGCTACCCCTTTTCTGACCGGAATTATCAAGGATTTCTTCCGTAATCCTTTTTTCTTTGGTGCCCATCCATCGCTCAAGAACTTGTGGAGTACTAATCTCCTTTGCTGCCCACATCCTACCACACTTTCTGCATTTTCTTTTTATGCCACCAATTATGTAAAACAATAGCACAGCAGCAGCTAAAATTATCAACATAATTACAATGCTTTGATTCTCTTTATTTTTACTCTCTACGTGACTCTTTTCTTCTGTGGTTGGATTCTCGATACGGTCTGAATCATCATGTAATGCTACAGCTTCGTTACTGGTTTGCTTGCTTGTAATAATCTCTTGTTCTTCATCAGTAATCGTGTTATTAATTTGTACATCGTTCTCCAAAGAAGAAGCTGGTTCAATCTCGCTTCCATATACAGTATCCAAAGAGTCAGACGTCATTTGATCATATTGTGTATCCATACTTTGTATGACTTCTTCAGAATTAAGGATGCCAATAAATACTACAAAAATAACACATAATACTAAGTGCTTCATAATCTACTCCTTTAAAATCAGGTTAAGCCTTTAAAATTGTTTTTATGAACTAATTTTATATCGAGAGCATGTTGGGTCTCAATTCAAGTAATTAACTACAATTCGATGTTTTGGGCTTTTTAAGGGTCGCCATTTTATCCAAAAATCTTACCCTTTATATTATGTCTTAGTGCTATTCTCATAGTTATAATTTCAGCGATTCGTGTCAAGTTAAATATTCTTGGCATTCCCCCATTTTTTAAATCAGCCTTATTTTCATTTGCCATGGATCGATCAAATCATCTTTATAAGGTGATGTATTATAGTGGGTAACCCTTTGAAGGCAGAATTTGAGTACTTGGCA
>JAAYJN010000003.1 GCA_012522935.1 Candidatus Cloacimonadota bacterium
ATAACAAAAAATACTCATAACATAACAAAAAATACTCATAACATAACAAAAACCCCAGTCGCAAGACTGGGGTTTTGTGTTTTTTGTAGGGAAATCTGAAATCTGAAACCTAAGCCGACCCCAATGCTTCCCTGTTAACCACCCTTGTCTCTCCCTTGTCGAGACAAAGGAGAGACAAGGGTGGTACAAGGGAGGCTAATGGGCAAGAGGTGATGAATAAAGTAAACAGTTCCCGGTGCTATCCACAAGCTGGCGCCATCATCCACGTGCAGATCTATTCAACCTCTCCTTCCTGCTTCGCCAATCCGGGAGGTATTGATCCATCAGGGCTTTGAAGCGGGCGTTATGCTGCCGTTCCAGAAGGTGCATCAGTTCGTGAACAATGATGTATTCCAGGCTTTCATCCGGCTTTTTTGCCAGTTCCAGATTGATCCAGATGCGTTTGGCAGAGATATTGCAGGTGCCCCAGCGGGTCTTCATCTGTTTGATGGCCCATTGTTTTGCCTGCACACCGATGATCTCTTGCCATTTGGCGATGAGAGGCTCTATACGGGCGCGCAGCCGGGCTCTATGCCATTCCTTTATCAGCAAGGCACGTTGGTTTGCGGAGGTGTGGGACTTGGTAAAAAGATCGATATAGCCGTCATCCCTCAGCAGGATGCGGTTGATATTGGAATTGGGGATTATATTTAGCAGATAGCGTTTACCCTCCAGATAGATGCTGGTGCCGATGATGTATTCCTGTGGAGGAGGCTGCTGCACCGGCTGGGCTTGGGTGAGATGTTTTTGGATCCAGGCCAGCTTGGAGGTGATATATTGCCGGATGCTTTCGTCATCCAGATGGATGGGAGCGGAGAGCCTGATCCTGCCCGTATTTGGGAATACGGAGAGGTTCAGGTTTTTGATGCGTTTGCGTACAATATCAATCTTGTAATCAGCAATGGTGATCTGGCTGCTGATTTGTGGGGGAGAAGTAGAGTTGGGCATCAATACTTCAGCCTGCTAAATGCCCTGATGCAGAGTATCTGTATAAGTAAGCTTGTTCATATCAATATGTTTGCCTCGTTTGATAAACAACTCGGAAGCAGCTGAGAAGTGAATATATTCCGAGTTTAAACCAAGCATGGGTTCCATCTGTTTTATGTCAATTAGAAAAGCGGAGTTTGCTTTTGAACTCCCAGGATTCAAACCGGGTGAGACGCTCAGGTGTGCCACGCGACGCATCGGAATTCGTACTGATGACCATCCTTCCAGCAAAGCCAATAGTGTTGTGGCAAGCTTGGTCGATTGCCGCAAGTTTAAGAATGGCAGTCAAAAGGGAAAGGACTTCTATCTGATCTGTGACTTTGCTGATCCAGGGCTGTCAGACTTGGAAGTCATCCAAAAGGCAATCAATACTTATCGAAAACGATGGAAAATTGAAGAAGTCCACCGACAGATGAAGCAAGACTTGCAATGGGAAAACATGCGTTTAGCCAGCTACGTCAAGTTAAAGAACCTCAATATGTTAATAACTATCTCACAGTGCTTCATTTACTCCTGCAAAGATATGATCGAAAAAATCGCAGAGGCCTTTCCCAAACTCATCTGTTATAGAAAAGAGGACTGGCAGAAACTACGTAAGTTCGTTTACTACAGGTTATGCCAAGTAATCAAACTCTGCCTTCAAAGGGCTACTCTCTATAATACATCACCTTATAAAGATGATTTGATAGATCCATGGCAAATGAAATACGGCAGATTTAAAAAATGGGGGGATGTGAGCATCCCAAATAATCCTTGACACCCCACCCTCTTTTTCCAGTGTGACAAGCTATAGAATTTGCACATTATCAAAGGATTATAAATGAAAGAAGGATATATACCAAAAAACGACTTTCGCTCCATCTTTTTCACAGATAATAGCGAATGTTTGGGCAGGGATATCAAATCCCAGTTTTTGGGTCATCTGGAGTATTCCCGGGTAAAGGACACCACCAATGTGGAGCCCTGGGATATCTATTATGCGCTGTCGCTCACATTGAGGGATAGATTGATAGAGCGTTGGCTGCGCACCCAATATGAATACCGCAAGCAGGACGTGAAGAAGGTCTATTACCTCTCGATGGAGTTTTTGATGGGGCGGCTGTTGGAGAATACGCTCATCAATCTGGGCTCCGTGGATGGCGTGTATGACATGCTGCGCGAGATGGGCTACAATTTGGAGGATATCTTTGAAGAGGAGCCGGATATGGGCTTGGGCAATGGTGGTTTGGGGCGTCTGGCCGCCTGTTTTATGGATAGCCTTGCCACTCAGGCCTATCCCGCCTATGGCTATGGCATCCGCTATGAATTTGGCATCTTCAAACAGCGCATTGTGCAGGGGCATCAGGTTGAAGAGCCGGATCATTGGCTCAAAAAGGGCTGCCCCTGGGAGATCCAGCGTCCGGAAATCACCTATCGGGTGCGCTTTGGCGGCCGCGTGCTCAGCGAAGAGCAGGCCGATGGCAGGGTGATTCACCGTTGGGTGGATACCGAGGACGTGATGGCTGTGGCGTGGGATATCCCCATTCCCGGCTACAAGGTGGATAACGTGAACAACCTGCGCCTCTGGCAGGCCACCGCCACTGATGAATTTGAATTTGACTACTTTAATAACGGCGATTATGTGAAGGCAGTGGAAAAGAAAAACCTCAGTGAAAACATCTCCAAGGTGTTGTATCCCAACGACAACGTACATCTGGGACGCATCCTGAGGCTGAAGCAGGAATACTTTTTCACCAGCGCCACCCTGCAGGATATCTTTGCCGGCTTCAAAAGGGATCATGACGATCTGAACGAACTGCCCAACAAGATCTCCATCCAGCTCAACGACACCCATCCCGCCATCGCCATCCCGGAGATGCTGCGCATCCTGATCGATGAAGAGAGGCTGAGCTGGGAAAACGCTTGGGATATCACCAAAAAGGTATTTTCCTACACCAACCACACCATCCTGCCGGAAGCTTTGGAAAAGTGGAGCCTGCTCCTCTTTGAAGAGCTGTTGCCGCGGCATCTGATGCTGATATATCAGATCAACAACCACGTCTTGGGCGAAATCAGCCGCCTCTATCCGGGCAATATCATCAGGATGCGTAATATGTCCATCATCGAAGAGGGACCGGAAAAGAGCCTGCGCATGGCACAGCTCTGTATGCACGGTTCACACACGGTGAATGGCGTGGCGGCGCTGCATTCGCGCATCATCAAAGAGCGCATCTTCCCGGATTTTTACCAGATGCGTCCGGAGATGTTTCAGAATAAAACAAACGGCATCACTCCGCGTCTGTGGCTGAGGGCCTGCAATCCCCTGCTTTCCAGCCTCATCACAGAGCATATCGGCGATAGCTGGATCCGCAATCTGGAGCATATTCAGGGGATAGAAAAATACGCGGAGGATGCGGATTTTCAGGATGGGATCTTGGAAGCGAAAGCCATCAACAAGCGCAATCTGGCACGCCTCATCTATCGCAGCACCGGTGTGAGGGTGGATCACAATGCCATCTTTGACGTGCAAATCAAGCGCCTGCACGAGTATAAACGCCAGCTGTTGAATGTCTTGGGCACCCTTGCCCGCTATTGGCGCATCAAGGAAGACCTTAGCGCTGATTATGTGCCCAGAGTGGTGATCTTTGCCGGCAAGGCGGCTCCGGGATACTTCGTTGCCAAACGCCTCATCAAGCTGATCAATTGCATAGGCGATGTCATCAACAAAGATCCGGACGTGAAAGACCGCCTCAAGGTGATCTTTTTGCCCAATTACAACGTTTCTTTGGCAGAGAAAATCATCCCCGCGGCGGATCTATCACAACAAATCTCCACAGCCGGCTTTGAGGCAAGCGGAACGGGGAATATGAAGTTTGCCCTCAATGGCGCACTCACCATCGGCACCTTGGATGGCGCCACGGTGGAGATGGCGGAGGAGATAGGCGAGGAAAACATGTTTATCTTTGGCCTCACGGCGGAAGAGGTGAGCGCCCTGAAGCAAAGCGGCTACGATCCCTGGCAATATTACAGGGAGGATGCCCAGATCAGGCAGGTGATAGACAGCATCCGGGGCGATCTGTTTTGTCCAGACGAGCCGGGCGTGTTTTTCCCCGTCGCCGAAACGCTGTTGGAGCATGGCGATCAATACCTGCAATTGGCTGATTTTCAAAGCTATCTGCAAGCCAACGATCTTGCCGATGAATTGTACAGGCAACCCCGCGCCTGGGCACATAAAGCCATCCTCAATATAGCCCGGTGTCACAAGTTTTCAGCAGACCGCGCCGTGCGTGAATACGCTGAAGAGATATGGAACATAACGCCTTTGCAGGTGTCTTTGCACTAAAGCGCCGCTGTGGCATTTTGCTGATTTTAGCCTTGTTAGCTGCGCCATTATGCGGCAAGGTGGTGATAAACGAGCTATATTACGATCACCCCGGCGTGGATACAGGCTTTGAATGGATAGAGCTGTATAACGCCGGCACCGTGGACGTGAATCTGGAGGGCGCCAGCATCCAAAAGATGGGAGCGGAGTGTGTGACGGTTTTCACCCTGCCGCGCTATCTCCTGCGTGCCGGACGGTATCTGGTGATAGGAGAAGCCCAGGTGCCCAATGCCCATTTTTACGCCTCTCTCGCCTTCTATAATGGAGGCAGTGGCACCAACGGGGTGCGCCTGGTTTTCCCTGATGAATCCAATACCGACACCGTTCTCTACAGCTCTCCCAATATCAACCACCTGCTGGATGATAGCGGAACGGTAGCCAGCTCTTTTGCCCTCAATGTGACACCGGGGCAATCCCTGGCAAGGAAGGCAAACGGGTGGGATACAGATATATGTGGAGTGGATTGGATTGCGGAAGAGGCTCCCACACCCAATCTCCCCAATCCCCTGCGGCTGGATTATGGCGTCTTTGAGCCGCTGGTGTGGCAGGAGGCTGGAGCCTGGCATTGTGGGCTGTGGCTGCGGAATCTATCCGGCATCGAGGCTCCTCTGGAAGCGGCGGTGACCTTTGCGGTGGATGCAAACAATGCCGGCGAACTCCGGATTACAAATATCCCCGCCGCAGATTCGCTGTATCTGCAATACCCTCTGCCCATCAATGATGACGCTGACCACTTGGTAGAAATCTATCTGGATCTGCGCGATGACCCCGTGCAAAGCAACAATTATCTCAGCCTGTGGCTTTCTGGCGCGAACTATATATCACCCCGGATCAATGAGATCATGTATCTGCCAGCCAGTGGCAACCAGGAGTGGATCGAAATCTGGCATCCCAACAACACGGGAGGCAGCTATAGCATTATGGACAAGGCAAACAACAATTTTAGCTTCCAATTACCCTCCCAAGCCGGATATTATGTACTGTGTCGTGATGTGGCGCAGCTCTTGACCCGCTACCCGCTCTGCCCTCCGGAGGCGATCATCGGCGTAAGTGGCTGGACTCCCCTCAATAACGATGGGGATGCCCTGTGGCTGATGGATTCCAGCGGTGCTGTGGTGGACAGCGTGGAATATCGCAAGAATGCCACTCCGGTGGATAAATCCCTGGAACGCTTTGACGTGGACGGCAGTCCGCGCTGGCGAGCCAGTCTGGCAGAGGAGGGAGCCACCCCTGGCAAGATTAACAGCAGCCCCGCCCAGATCCCAGAGGAACAATCCCAGCCCGTGGCAGTGTATGGCAGCCCCTGCAAAGCCAGGGATGGAGAGGAGATTACGATAGCCTGGCAGTTTCCGGAGCATGATTATAAAATAAGCTGCAAAGTCTTTACCCGCAGTGGCTCCTTGGTGCGCGTGCTTGCCAATAACACGCTTTTCCCCAATACTGGTATGCTGACATGGGATGGACGAGGTCAATCCGGCGGCTACGTATCCCGCGGTTTGTATTATATCAAGTGGGAATCACGCCGCTCGGACGGCAGCAAGGTGATGCACCGGCTGTTTAGCGTGGCAGTGAGGGATTGACAAGCGATAAATGTGTTGACATTTCCAGCCAAATGACGATATTGGCAAAAAGACAGTTTTATTAAGGGAGAGATGTGATAAACAATTTGGTTTCTGATGCGCTCTTGATGCCGCAAATCTATGATGAGATAGGCATTGCAGGTGCATATATGGAAGAGCTGAAACGCCAATGGCTGAAGGCGGAGCAAGGGGCAATCCACGCCCCCTACCCCACCACGGGCAGGCTGATGGCACGCCTGAAAGACAAGCCTCAGGAGTGGGAGCAGGCACGCTGGCTATTGGGCAACCTGCCCAAGATCCCCGCCTTTGGGGATAGTCAACAGCAGCCCTTTGCCATCCACGAACTCTTCCTCATCAAAGAATTTCTCTTCCACTACTCCCAGCTGCAGCTTTTCAGCCAGCGGACACGCCTCTTTGGGCGTGCTCTGCCGGATTTGGCACCCATCTTCACCAGGCTTGATCCCGAAGGCTCTGCATCGCCCACCTTCCGTCTGGGACCTGCCTTTGGCAAGGATTTGGCAAGCGTGGGAGCGCGCAGGCTGCAGCTGGAACAGCAACTGGATACCGCCCGCAATGCCCATCTGGAAAAGGCAGCCGCCCAGCTGGAGATCAGCCAGCCCTTGCAGGAATTCATCGTTCCCCGCTCCGATAAGAAGCTGTGTCATAAGCTGAACCACAGCAACCACTTTGCCCTTGTGAGCGAGAGCGTTGCCAATCTCAGATTCCGCCTGCGCGATGATGCCGCCAGCCTGAAGATTCTGAAACAACTGGATAAGCTAGAGGAACGCAGGACCAGGGCGGAAAACAAGGCTTTGGAGAGGCTGAGCCTCTATCTTTGGCGCCAGTTACCACGCTTTTTGATGGCGCTGCGGCACTTGCAAAAGGCGGCATTGCACTTTATCTTGGCAGATTTTGCCTGCCGCCACCATTGCATCATCCCTAATCTGGGAGGCACCAATATCCGCATCAAGGGCGCCATCAACCTCCCCTTAAAGCAGCATCTGGACAAACAGGGACGCCGCTACCAGCCCATAGATCTGATGTTTGAAGCCCGTGGCAACCTCATCACCGGACCCAATATGGGGGGAAAAAGCTGTGCCCTGCAGACTTTGGGACAATTGGCGCGCCTTGCTCAATTGCGTGTGCCCTTGCCCTGTGAAAAGGCGCAGCTGCCTCACTTTGATAATATCTGGCTGAATCAGGATGATGCCTCGCAAGGGGCGGATCTCTCGGCATTTGGACAGGAGGTGGTCTCCTTTGGCACTGCCCTGGAAATGCCGGGACGCACGCTGATCCTCTTGGACGAATTTGCCCGCGGCACCAACCCCAGCGAGGGGGAAGACCTGCTGTGTGCCGTGCTGCGCTACCTCTCTGCAAGTGAACACTTTGTGGTGGCTGCCACCCACTTCACCGCTCCGGCTTTGCTATCTGAACTTGCCCAATTTGCCATCGCCGGTCCTCATCTGGAGGACATATTGCAAAAGGATATTGCCGGGCTTAGCCCCACCCAGCGTTTACGGCTGTTCTCCCAGAATATGGATTACCGCTTGAAGCGTTTGGCAAAGGGCAAAAAGCCTCCTCACAGCGCCATCGCCGTTGCCCGCCTCCTGGGCTTTGATGAAGACATACTTTCTCTCATAAACACAAAAGGATAATTAATGAGCCACATCCCCATCCATGAAGCCGCAGATATAGTTTCCGAAGTGGGGCGCATCCTGCTTTCCAGCGGTGCCACCACCAACCGGGTGGAGCTGATGATGCGCAAGGCCGCCACCTGCTTTGGCTATGGCAAGACGGAGGCGTATGTGACCCCCACGGGCATCTTTATCACGGTCTCCGATGGCTCGGACAAACAAACCACCAGCGTGCAGCGCATCGAAGGGCGCCGCAACGATCTGGGCAAAATCTCCGCCATCAGCCATCTGATCAACAGGCTGCAAATGGAATCCTGTAAAGCCGAAAGCCCCAGCATGAGCGTCACCAAGCTGCGTGCGGAGCTGTATAAACTGGATAATTTCAAGCCCTGGCCGGCGTGGTTTCAGATCTTCAGCGGGGGCACCACCTCCGGCTTTTTCTGCCTGCTCTTTGGCGGCAGTTGGCTGGAATTTGCCGTTGCCTATCTGGTGGGCGTCTTGGTGACAGGTGCCATGCGCCTCGCGGGGATGGCAAAGCTGAATAACTTCCTCTTGAACGCCTTGGGCGCCGCCCTGGTGGTGATCTTTGCCAAAACCCTGGATATCTGGGTGCCTTATATCAAGATCGACAATATCATCATTGGCGGGATAATGCTCTTGGCACCGGGACTATCGATGGTAAATGCCATCCGTGACACCATGAGCGGAGACCTGGTGAGCGGCACCGCCCGCGGTGTGGAGGCCGTCTTTATCGCCGTGGCGATTGCCGCCGGCAGTGGTACCATGCTGAAGCTGTGGGATCTCTTGGGATATTAGATCATGGATAGCCCTTTCAATCACCTCACTTTGATGCAATTCTGCTGGGCATTCCTCTCCATCAGCGGCTTTTGCGTGCGCGTCAATCTCCGGGGCTTCAAGATATTCTTTATCGCCATCGCTGCCGGACTTGATTGGGCGGTGTATCTGATTTTCTTATATTATACCAGATCAGTGCTGCTCTCGGTATTCGTTGCCACCACATTGGTGGCGGTCTATTGTGAGATAGTGGCAAGGCTATGCAAGACGCCGGTCTCGGTCTTCGTCACCTGCGCCATCATTCCCTTGGTGCCGGGGCGCAGCCTTTTTTATGCGATGCAGGCTTATATCTCGGCAGATAGAGCCTTGGCATCAAACCATATAGCTGATGTGCTGCTGATTGCGGGAACCATCTCCATCGCCATTGCCATCGTGGCTTCCATCACCAATCTCAGCATGCGGCTGATGAATAGATTTTAGGAGAATTTAATAAACAATGAATAAATCTGCAAAACAGAAAAGCATGGAACAACGCATCCTCAAACGCCTCAAAGGCAAACCCTTGGAGGCTGCAAGGCTGCTGTTTGCAAATCCCGATCTGCAAGCCCTGCAGGAATATGCCAACGTGGTATCCATCAAGCGTTTGGGCTTCAACGATCATGGTCCCGTCCACATGCGCAAGGCGATGTTTAATAGCATGCGTATGTTTGAACTCCTGCACGATGCGGGAATAGAAATGAACCTGGAAAAGGAAGGCGTGGGCACTGCCGAAGATTCTCTCACGGCGGTGATCTTAGCCTCATTCCTGCACGATTTGGGCATGAGCATCGCGCGGGATTCACACGAAATATTGAGCATCCAACTGGCTCTGCCTTATATGGATGCCATCTTGGATAAGATATTGGAGCCGGATGAATACATGCGCAAAACCGCCATACGTTCCATCGCCATCGAAGGCATCTATGGGCACATGGCCACCCGGCGCATTCACAGTCTGGAGGCAGGCTTGGTATTGATTGGCGACGGCAGCGACATGGAAAAAGGCCGCGCCCGCATCCCCACCATCCTCTCCATGGAGCCCCGCGTGGGCGATATCCACCGTACCTCCGCCTCTTCCATCCAGAAGGTTTCCTTTGGCAAGGGAACGGAAAAACCCATCTCCATCAAGGTGCTGATGAGCTCCTCCGTGGGCTTTTTCCAGATTGAAGAAGTATTTTATCCCAAGATTAAAAACAGCCCCGTGAAACCCTATATAGAGCTATATGCCGGCGTGATCGATGAAGAATTGTTGCGCTATTTATAGTGGTGCGGGGAATAATAATTGCATGTTATATAAGTATATATTGTTCTTTTTGCTCTCATCCCTTTTCGGGAAGACCAGATGTCCGCTGCCGGGGCGCCTCGTGCGCCTGGGGAGAGGAAAGTCCGGACACCACAGGGCGGGATACTTCCTAACAGGAAGGTGCAGCAATGCACAGCCAGCTCCACAGAAACAAACCGCCGAGAGTCTTATCTGATGTAAATCCGTTGTGAGACCACGGTTTTGAGTTTTGGGGGACTCTTCGGCAAGGGTGAAATGGTGGTGTAAGAGACCACCGGCGATGACGGTGACGACATCGGCCAGGAAAGCCTTATCCGGTGCAATGCCAAATAGGGAAGCTTTAGCGCTGCCCGCGCGATTATGCTTCCGGGTAGGCAGCTTGAGCCCAAGCGTGAGTTTGGGCCTAGATGGATGGACATCAGTCTGGGAAACCAGATGCACAGAATCCGGCTTATGGTAGTCCAGGAAAGGGGAGAGCTTTTTGTGTTCATCGACGAATTACGCGAATTGACACGAATTGGGGTTCGTTTTGCTCACATATTTATGGAGAGATGGTCAGATGGCGAGATGAGGGGAAGGTGCTTATGCATCTCATAGTTTGATTGATTCATTTTGCTTAAGGCTCGCGGGTCGAGTTATAATATTAACCTTCAGAAGCAGTGAAAAACTCTAATATCGGCGAAAACACTCGCTAAAGCCCAGAGTTACAAATGCGGCGCGCAGGGGGGAAAATCACCCTGCGCTCCACTATTTATGTCTAATCAAAGCCTTGCCTCTTCATTCTAACTCTGCAAAAGGCAAAAAAGACAAAATACGAAAATCAATGAGATATCCTGAGGAGGCGGAAGCCCAAATATTGGTCGCTATAAGAAGCAAAGCTGCTGCCCCGTATGGATACAGTGCAGCCGTCAGCAGAGTTGCCCCAGCAACCGCCACGCCACACATGGTTCCCACCACTAGCACCATGGGGATCAGTCTGATCGTCGCTGGGATAATCACCATAAATATCCCAACACCACTCCAAAACATTACCACTCATATCATAGATACCAAGCTCATTAGGAGCCTTAGTACCCACAGGTTTAGTGCCAGATGATGAATTGCCCCAATACCAAGCCACGTCGCCAATATTATTACTTCCAGAATAGGTATAATCCTGAGATTGAGAACCGCCTTTGGCTGCATACATCCATTCCATCTCAGTAGGCAGGCGATAGCCGTTGGCTGTCCAATCACAGGAGACGTTGGTATGGTGACTGGGACTGCTATTCCAGCCGGAGGGCCAATTGTCAGGATTGCTGCCATATGTACTGTAGCTGTAGCAAGGCGTCAATCCGTCCATGATACTGCGCCGATTGCAGTATTCAATGGGATTAAACCAACATACTTGTTCCACTGGATGATCGGGATTCCCTCCAAAATATGAAGGATTACTCCCTATCACAGCTTGATACTCTGCCTGAGTTATCTCATATTTACCAATATAAAAACTTGATACTGTAACATTGGAGGTGCCATTGTGGAAAGTGCCTCCGGGAACGTAAATCATCTGAACAGGAGGCGTGGCACTAATCGTATACACAGCAGTGGCTGTGGAGCTAGGCGTCCATCCGCTCTTAAATGCTTTCGCTTTGATAGTGGTATCTTGAGATATTGTAAGTGGACTGGAATAGGTCGTTGAAGACTCTGTGGGAGTAGTGCCATCGATCGTATAGTGAATTGTAGCACCCAGTATAGCACGGCTGATTGTGACATTTTGGGCAATTGAATATGATCCCGGCGGAGGGTCAAATATTGGCGTGGCTACTGTGGAATCCGGGATTGGATCCTCCGCTTCGGTCGGTTTTCTGCAACTGAAAACCGCAAATACAAAAATAAATGAAATGAATACTGTGATAAGTAGTTTGCTCTTTTTCATATTGATCTCCTTGTTTAATTTGGTTTTCTGTGTTTTCTTTGCTTAAGATACCGTTCCTACAGATGGTGGTTTGGCGAGGAAGACTGTTATATCAAGACGTTTTATTTATAAAATTAACCAATCGATCGACGTCGATGATATCCAAAGCTATTTTATTGTCAAGTAAAATCATGGTCATTATATGTCTCACATCCCCCATTTATTCGACACAGCTGGATCAGTTGTTGATTATTTGCCACCCTCCACTATTGATGGTTGACTTTGTGCCTCGTCATAGATCTTTGAGAACATCCGTCAAACCTGTAATAGTCCCCCATTAACCACCCTTGTCTCTCCTTTGTCTCGACAAGGGTGAGACAAGGGTGGTAAAAGGGTGGCTAATAAGCAATTTAAGGCATTCCCCCAAAAAAGTCACTTATTGTAATTATAATTGTATTGATTACTGTTATTTATGTTGTATTATTGTCCACTTAATTGAGTTTTCAAGTTCGTGTCTGTCTGCCTGTGTATAAAG
>JAAYJN010000079.1 GCA_012522935.1 Candidatus Cloacimonadota bacterium
CCTTTGTCTCGACAAGGGTGAGACAAGGGTGGTACAAGGGTGGTTAATAGGCAAGAAGCGGCAAGCCTTTGTACCTCATAAATATAGGGACAAACCCAGGGAAAGGGACTACAAAAACGAGGAAAAATCAAAATTTATGTTTTAGTGCTTGACACAAAAACGAATTATATGAATCTTGCAGAAACCAAAAAAGGAGTTTATCATGAATCAAAGTCGTATTTCAATCCAAGAATATTATAATTTGGATTTGGAGCAGAGATGTATGCGGCGATATCTTACGCAGATGTCCACCGAAGACTTGAAAACAGTGCTTGCCAATGGTTCCTTGACAGACAAGGAAAGAACGGCAGTTTTGGAGGAATTAAACTGGAGGAGACGGTTTTACCCGGAATCATCAACCTCTGAAAAAACTCCCAGCAAATCCTATCCTGCTCTTTTTGTAATTAGTGGTATAATGAAGGCCATTGCCTGGCTAATATATTTAGCTGGCATTATTGCTTTTATAGGCTTTAGCGTCGTTGCTGCAGAAACTTATTCTTATGGGGGCAATATTAAGGTAATGACGGGTTTTATTGCCCTTATTGCATCTATCATAGTGGGGACTGGCTGGCTGGCAACGGCAGAATTGATCAAGCTGTTGATTGATATTTCAATTTCCAATCACAGTATCTTGGAGGAGCTACAGAAGAAATAGCCTCCACGGCTGGCAAGAGCTTGCCTTGGCCAAGCTTTATTCCAGCGCTGGAAGACGGTTTATCCTATCGGTTGCAATATCTTATATGCCTCCCAGATGGGTGTTTCCAGGTTCACCAGGCTAAAGCCCGCTTTTTGGTAGATGCGGATGGATTCCGGGCTGGAGGAATAGAGATAGAGGTGATTGGTGGATAGCTGTCTGTGGTACTGGATGAGGTGATGCAGCATGGCGCCGGCAAAGCCTCTGCCCCGAAAGTCTGTGCGGGTATAGACGTCGTCCACCCTGCTGTATCCGGCAAAGATGCCCACGGATGCCAGGCTCACCATTTCGCCTTCCCAAAACCCACATAAGAGGTGATAGGAGGGGTGCTGCAGATGCCGCTCTGCCACGCGCAGGGTATAATCCCCGCCAAATTCCATGGCGATTGCTTCCATCACGTCGATGGTGAGATTGCGCACCCGCTCGATGCGCAGGCCGTCGATGGGCATCAGGCTGCTTTCCTGGTCGTGATGATAAAACCTATCCGGCAGGAAATCGATCGTGAAATTGTTATTTTCCAAGGATGGCTTTAGCTTTTCCAGCTCCATGGGCAGGAAAGCACCGTAGATGCGGGGGTTGATGCCTTTGCTTTTGTAGAATGATTCGATATCCCTCACGGAGGATTCCACACCTATCAGATCCAAGATGAGAGCGTGGTTGCTGTCATAAGAGCGTTTGTTGCCCTCGTTAAAAAAGATCAAACCATAGTTGCGCTGAACCATGTTTGTAAAGCGTTGGGGAAAGCGAAGTTCTGTTTCAAGCATACGCTTGACACTAAATGGAAACTGCATGTTTTCTCCCTTGAACCGTATTTTTCACTGTTCACCAGATAATATAGCCCATTTTGGGGGAGATACAAGCCGGATAGCGAATGGACCTCTGCCAAAAGCAGGCTAAAAGATCGCCTTCTTGCAGTGTGGCAGCCTTTCCCCAATAGAATGCCCAGAGTGTAAGGGAATCCTTAAAGTCTGATCATCTTTCTCAGTGAGGTAAGATCATAAAAATCCGCCCGGTTATCGATGATGGAGACCTTTTTGCGCTCCTGTATATACCAATCGTTGAGATGCTTTGTTCTTACATCGTTTCTGGCGGTGTCCATGATCTTGCTTCTGTCTCTTTCCCACACCGTCAGATCGGGGCGGCTGCGCTTGGTAATATATGCCAAAAACCAGCGGTTGTTGTGTTTTATCAACTGGGTAAAATCACCTTCTTCCGTGGCAAAGAGCGCCGCGTCCAGCTCCTCCACATCGCCGATGAGGTTGAATCTATCACCCTGTTTATGCTCTGTGATTTCGATGATGGTGAGGCTATCCCTATCCGCCTGTGCCAGATATTCTTCAGGGCTATATTTACTGAGGTAACCCTCTGCGATCTGGCTCATGGTGTACATTCTCTTGGTGGTGGTAGCCTGGTTTGTAAAATTGGCTTTTTCTTTTTCAAAATCGGGATACCAGACGGGGAATTCCTGTGCAGTTTCCAATACATAGGTGTCTCCGGATGAGGCATAATACAGATCGGCAAGGCTATCGAGCGGATTTTCGAAGGCAAAACTGACGAGGGAGGCATCGCGCCCCACATCTGGGATGAATACATCCTTATCAAAGAATGCCGGGGTTTCCCGCACCTCTTTGCCCGCTTCCCAGGCTGCGGCAATTAGCCCAATCTGGCTGGCGCGGGTGTGCAGGCTGTGGCTGCTGATCTTCATCGCCTGCAGGGTTTGTTCGCTGGCGGTATTGGGCAAAAGGATGTGGCTGGCTTCCACCTCTGGATTGTCTTCCTCGCCGCGGCGTCCCGTCACATGGATGATATGCCAGCCAAAGCGGGAAAGTACGGGCCTGGAGATCTCACCCACCGGGGTGGCGAAGGCTGCCTCTTCAAAGGGGGCAACCATCCTGCCCTTGCCAAACCAGCCCAGTTCTCCGCCCCTGGCGGCTGAGCCGGTATCCAGGGAGTGATTCTCTGCCATTTCGGCAAAATCTGCCCCTGCCAAGAGCTGTTCCCAGATTTGCAGGGCAAATTCGTGGGCAGCCAGGGAATCTGCCGCGGAGGGGGCACTGCTGAAAGTCACATAACGATAGCTGCGTCCGTTTTCCTTGCGGTATTCTTCCCTGTGTTCCCGGTAATACAGCTGGGCTTCCATTTCGCTGGCATTCACATCCAGGAGGCGGGTGTAATCAAAGAAAATGATGCGTGCATCCACGCTGTCGTTATCCTTCATCCATTGAGCTTTCACGCTGTCCGCCGTTACGTTTACCTCGGATTTGATGGTGTCCAAAAGGAATTGGTATTGATAAAATGAGCGTACGACATCTATCACCTGCCTTTTAAAATCGGGCACCTCATTTAAGGCTTTCAGATAGAGCTGGTTGTCGAACTTGCCCTTGGTCTGCAATTCTTTGATGGATTTCACATCGGCGGGAGGGTTTTTCTTTGCCTCTGCCAGTACCATGGCATCGGTGAGCTTTATCTTTCCGGCTTTGATGGCATTGTCATACACATAGCGGCCTATCAGCTCTTCCCAGCATTTATCGTTCAGCTTGGCTATTTCTTCCTCGCTCAGCTTCTTATTCTGGGGGTTGTGGTGGTTCAGGTAGTTCTTGAGGATGGTGTCATACTGGGCAAAGGTGTATGTTTTGTCGTCGATTTTGCCCACGATGGCTTTGGGATCCGGCTGTTGCGCCCACAAGAGAGCGCCCAAAAAAGCCAATATGATGATACAGCGTTTCATTGATATCTCCAATCTTGCTTTTGTTATCTATATATACTATCAGTTTTCCAATTTCCTGTGCCCTGCCTTCCAAGTCAAGTAATAAAATACTATTTACCCTGCCTGTTTGGCGGATGGTGGTGCTTCGGGTGGGTTTGTTCGTCAACAATCCAAGAACACAAAGATATTTGCAGGTTACCACAATATATGTGCGGGGTTAAATATTATAACCATTTTGTATCGCCATACTGTGCATGATAATGTGAGGCGGTGGTGAATGGTGTTACAGGTGTTTGTGCCGCGTTTCCCTATGTATTATAGAGGGAGGTTACAAACATAAAGAAAACAGGATGGGAACGAGGGCAAAAATGGGAGGGCGAGATGCCAAACATTGGGTTTATGTTGACACAATTTCGCCCATCAGTAAAAATGGATTTGTCACCCAAGATATTGGTGTGGATATCAAAATACGGCAGTTGCCGATATGGGAGTGTATAATGCGAGCCAGATACAAGTTGTTGATAATAGCACTATTTACCATTTTTATCACTCAGGTTTATGGACAAACCACGGTGGATGAATCACCCTTGGGTTGGCAACCGGCACAGCGTGGGTTTTGGAGCAGCCAGCCCAGCATGAGGCAGGTGGAGCGGGCGGATTCCCTCAAAGGATTTGATATCCAAAAATATACCATCCATCTGAAGGTGGATGATGCCACCCGCCATATTGAAGGCAAGGTGATTGCCGATGTAGTTGCAGAAGAATCCCTTACCTCTATCCAATATCGCTTGGAAGGGGGCAGCTTGGCGGTGGATGAGGTGAGGGTGGATGGTGCACCGGCTGCTTTCACTCATCAGGATGGCATCATCGAGATCAGCGTGGATATGGCGGCAGGGCAGAGCTTTAGCACCTCCATCAGCTATAGTGGAATACCGGGCAACAGTCCCTCTCCCTATAATATCGGGCTGCTTTTCACCCCGGCGAGCGTTTATACCCTTTCCAATCCCGATGCCGGGCGTTGGTGGTGGCCCAGCTATGACCACCCTTGGGATAAGGCGTTGGTGGAGTGGTATATCACCGTGCGGGAGGATTGGCTGGCGGCTGCCAATGGCTTGCGGATGGGCATCACAGACAATCAGGATGGCACACGCACCCATCACTGGGTATCCTCCTCGCCCATAGCCACTTATGTGATTGGCTTTGCGGCTGCTGCCTATGTGGAATTTATGCAGGAAGCGGGGGATATCCCCATTCAGAACTTCGTGCTTCCCGGCCAGCTTGCCAATGCCAGTGTGGATTTTGCCAATACTCCGGCAATGATAGATTTCTTTTCAGATACCTTTGGCGCCTATCCCTTTGAAAAGTACGGGCATGCCGTGGTGAATATGAGCACCTATGCGGCGATGGAGCATCAGACGATGACCACCTTTGGCTCTCAATACCTCACCGGAGACCAAAGGTATGAACACATCGTGGCGCATGAGCTGGCGCATCAATGGTATGGCAACTATCTCACCCCCATCACCATGCGCGAGGTGTGGCTGAAAGAGAGCTTTGCCACCTATTCCGAATTCCTGTGGGAACACCATAAAAGCGGATGGGAACAGGGGCTGCGCTACCTGCGTAATTCCATCCAGCAGTATTATATCAATTGGGAGAATTCCAACGGTCCCCACACTATCTTCAACCCCAGCTACAATCTGATGTTTGCTCCGCCCACCTACGAGAAAAGCGCCTCCGTGTTACACATGCTGAGGCTGAAGATGGGCAATGACGCCTTCTTTGCCTTCATCCGGGCACTACTCACCACCTATCCCAATGGCAATATCAACACGGCGGAATTTATCGATTTGGCACAGCAGCATAGCGGGCAGGACTTGGGGCAGTTCTTTAGGCAATGGATTTATTCTGATGGCATTCCGGATGTGCAGTGCAGTGTGTTTCACAATGCGGATCAGCGGGCTAAAATCTATGCCAAATCCATCAGCCCCACGGCGACGGAGTTTTATCTGGATTTACCGCTGAAGCTGAATGTGGCGGCGCCGGCGGATTCCGTGGTGATAATGGCGGGACCTGAGTGGACCAGTAATTATATCGAGATTGGCTTGGTAAGCGAGCTGGAGGGTTTGCGCCTGGACCCCAATCATTGGCTGTTGACCCGCAACCTGAGCCTGAATGAGATGCAGCTCACCGCCTGCCTTGCCTATAGCGATGCGGTTTCCCTGAATTGGAACGCCTATCCATCTGATATTCCGCTATTGGGGTACCACGTATTTAGAAAAACTTTGCCGGATGGGCAGCCGATAAGGGTTAATCCCATCATCATCACGGATTTGGAATATACGGATACCAGCGTGATCAACGGCGAAACCTATGAATATCAGGTGTGTGCGGTGGATGTGGAGGGGTATCTTTCCATGCCCTCCAATGCGATGGTGGGGAGACCGATAGATTTCCCCTTTGATCTGGGCTTTTTGGTGGTGGATGAAACCCGGGACGGCAATGGCAGCGCCTTCTCTCCCACGGATGTGCAGGTGGATGATTTTTATGATGATGCCTTGCAGGGTTTTGAATACATCCAGTGGGATATCGACACGGATGGCTATCCACAATTGGAGATGATGGCGCGGCATCCGCTCATCCTGTGGCATAGTGACGATTTTAGCGAGATACATCTGGATGAATTGCAGGATGATGTGGGCTCCTACGTGCTGAGCGGTGGCAAGCTCATCCTCAGCGGCTGGAAGCACCCTTCCGTCTTCTCCGAGGGCTTCATCTCCCGTTTTCTGCCGGATATCACCCTCAATCAACACAATACGGCTGTCTTTAAGGCGGCGCATTCCTCCCAATATCCCAGCTTGTATCCTGATCCCACGAAGCTGGCAGCTCCCTGGAATGGCATGCTGCCCATGGCCTATACCTTCTCTGGTGCCCAGAACCCTCTTTACACGGCACAAATCCATGAAAGTGGCTTTGGCGAGGGCTTGCCGGCGGCGATACATATCCACGCCAAGGGCGAGATGGTGCTTTTGGGCTTTCCCCTCTACTTTATGGAGGCAGAGGGGATGAAGGGCTTTTTACAGAGCATTATCACCCAGCTGCAAACCGTGCAGGAACCAGATGGCAGCCCAGCCGCCAAGCTGTATCCCAATCCACTAAGGGAAAACCAAATCCTGAGGCTGCAGCTGGATAATGCCACCCTGAATAGCTTGGAGATATTCAATATCCGAGGGCAGAAGGTGATCATCCTGCAGGATATTCCCCTCTCCGGCAGCGGTTCCGCCCAGCATTATCAGATGCCCATGCAACAGCTAAACGACCTTGCCAGCGGGTGTTACCTCCTGAAGCTCAACACCTCCGCCGGCAAGATGAAGAGAAAGTTTGTAATCATCAGGTAAAGATGTTCTGCATTTTTCCAAAAGGAAAATCCCAAAAGGTGTTATAATAGGAATTAATATGAGCCCACCCATCAAAACCCAGAAGGACAAAGAAAGAGTGATCTCCCAGAAGACTTGGGATACAGCGTTATTGGTCATGTTTCTCCTGATTTCATTGTTGTTTACTGCATCGCTGTTGCAGTGGCTTACCGGGGGGCAATTCCCCTTGGCATTTGGAAACCTGGCACAGCGGCTGCTCAATATCATCTTTGGCATCACGGTTATCCTGATGATAGTGGTGTTGGTATTGGAAAATGACAACCCCGTGCATACCCTCGCTTGGATATTGGTGCTGCTCTATCTGCCGGTGGTGGGCTTCATCTTCTATCTGTTTTTTGGGCGCAACTGGCGCAAGACCCGCCTCTTTAACCGCAAAGGTCTGGCGGATGCCGTGAATCTGCACGAGCTGTGGCCCCCCAACACCAGCCCACACTGTGTATCCCAATCTGTATTGGCGGGGCGGCTAATAGACCTTTTGGATTCCAATAGCAAGGCCATCCTCACCTGCAAAAACAATGTGGAGATCATCCCCGATACCTCTGATGCCTTGGATAGGATTTGTGCGGATATCGAGGCGGCACAGCATCACGTGCATCTGGAATACTTTTCCGTAGCTCCCGATGAGACGGGCAGGCGCATCAAGGATCTGTTGATCCGCAAGGTAAGGGAAGGCGTGCAGGTGCGCTTTATTTATGATGATGTGGGTTGCTTCAAGCTGGGGCGGGCATACAAAAAGAAGATGCGGGAAGCCGGGGTGGAATTCATCCCCTTCATGCCGGTGTGGATTCCCCTGCTCAATAGCCGGGCAAACTATCGGAACCATCGTAAGATAGTGATAGTGGATGGCACGGTGGGCTATTTGGGGGGGCTGAATATCGGTGATAAATATATGGGGTTGAGCAAGTATTATGGCTATTGGCGGGATTCCGTGGTGCGCATCGAAGGCGAGGGGGCGGTGACATTGCAGGCCCTCTTTCTCATGGATTGGTTTTTTGTGAGCAAACAAAACCTGCTCACCCGCGAGCTTTTCTCCCAGTATGTACCTAAAAAGGAATTTGACGAGGAGGCTCTGGATAATATCATGCTCCAGGTGGTGGCAAGTGGTCCGGATACAGACCACGCCAGCATCATGCAGGCATACTTTTTGGCAATCAGCAATGCCCGACGTTCCATCCGCATCGTGTCTCCCTATTTGATATTAAACGAAAGCCTGCTCACAGCCCTCAAAACTGCTGCTTTGAGCGGGGTCAAAATCCAGATTCTATTGCCCGGCAAACCGGATCATCTCATCGTGTGGTGGGGTGGAAGGTCTTATTTTAAGGAGCTGATGGAGGTGGGTATCGAAATCTATGAATATAAGAATGGCTTTTTGCATGCCAAAGAGCTAATCGTGGATGATGAGGTGATTTCCATAGGCACTGCCAATATGGATCTGCGCAGCTTCAACCACAATTTTGAAGCCACAGCGATGATCTATCATCAGCCCACGGTGGCGGCAGCGCTCAAACAGTTTTATGATGATCTGGAAAAAAGCCAGCGCATAGACAAGGAAACACACCAGCAGCGCAGCATCCTCACCAAAACCATGGAATCTATCTGCCGTCTCTTTTCCCCGGTGCTGTAGAGGCGGCTTGATAATATCGATCAAGTCCCCCAGGACACAGCTTATAAAAGGAGTAAGTATGCCCCAATTGTACTATGTAGACTTTTCGCAAGACCTAAGCCAACACGCCTTCCGGCATGTGGCGGATCCCAGTTATCTGGTGTTTCCCAGCCGTGTGGCGGCGCAGAGTGCATGGCGCAGCTTTTTGCCTGGTTGGCAGCTGCAAAATGCGCAGTTCCTCTCCATGGAGGATTTTAGAGGCCTCTTATTTGTACCCTCCCTGCCGGAATTGCAGGATGAAAAGCGGCTGCTTTGCCTCTGGCAGGTGCTGACTGAAGATGATCGCAAGGCGTTCAACCTCTACGGCTATCAGGATATCATCTCTTGGGGTGGCAGGTTTCTGGATTTCTTTGTGGAGATGCAGGATGAGCTGGTATCTGTGGAATATCTTGCCCATGAGGCTCCCCTGGAGATAGCCATGCGGGAATGGCAGGAGGAGCATCTGACAAGGATCTTGGATATCCGGCAGCGTTATCTGGATTTCATCACCCGGCAGGGCTTTACAGACAAGATGTTTTATCTGCAGCCGGATGCCATGCGCATGCCAGACGTTCCTTGCAGGGTGGTATTTGTAAATCAATACTACTTCAGCGCCTTGGAAAAGCACATCGTGCGCCATCTGGAAGAGCAGGGCTTTGAAATCATCATCATCCATCAGGGTCCTCAGGATAGCTTTGATCTCGATACGCTCACCAGCCGTGAGGTCCGCCTGGAAGACTTAGAAGAAGATCTATTCCGCCTGCGCCATTTGCACCTCTATCAATACAGCAATCAAACGCAGATGGCATTAGCTTGCCTCAGCGAATATGGCAGGCGCAAACAGGCTGGTGAATATATGGATACCACAGAAAAGAGACTGCTGGTGGATCCCAGCTTTGGCAGCGCTGCCTATACCCGCTTCTTTGATCCCTCCGGCTTCCAACAGCCAGCCTCCCCCCCCATTCAGCACAGCCAGCTCTTTCAATTGTTACAGCTTTTTGGCAGGCATCTGCGTGCGATGGCAGAAGCACGGCAAAAGGGGTTCATCCTCATCTCCGAGATTGCCCGCGCCCTTGCCCAGCCCGGCTTCGTGGCTTATTATCAGCCTGGCTGGGGCGAAGATGAACGCGGCATTTTGCTGAATGACCTGCGCCAACTCTCCAATAGGCAGGTAATGTATATAGACATGGATTTGCAGGTGTTTGAAGACCTCAAAGACGAGTGCCGCTGCCTGCTCTTGCCCACCCTATTGCAGCCACACTTTGCCCTGCTGCGCAAACTGGCAACCATAGACAGCCTGCAGGCAATGATAGACCTCTTTGATGAACCCGGCGCCCTGATGATCAAGCAACTGTGCAGCGAGGAGGAGCTTGATAACACCGATATCCTGCACAAATACTACGAACGCTTGGATAACTTCCGGATGGCAGAGAAATTGGGTTTGGTGAAGGATTGGAGGCACATCTACGATACCAAAGACAGTGCCTTGGCAGCCGATATCTGGCAGCTGTGGCTGGATAGCCTGCAAACCGCCAGGATCAAAGACAACACCGCAACCCCCCGCCCCATCTATGACTTCAGCTCCCTGTTTGACACCCGCAATCTCAGCTTCGATGAAGTAATCGTACTCAATTCCATCGAGGGGCAGCTGCCTCAAAACCCCGAACCCGTATGGCTCTTCAACGAAAAGCAACTGGAGCGGATGAAGCTGAAACACTATGACCTGATCCGAAAGTGGGAACGCTATTACTTCCTGAGGCTGCTGCTATCCTCCACAACTGTATATCTTTATGCCTATCGCGATGGGGAGAAAGAATTGGAGCCGGGGTCATACTTCACAGAGCTGAGCCACTTCCTTGCCAAGGAAGACAACTGGAGCCAGGTAGTGCGCCACAGCACGCCCATCCAGGTAAAAGACGAGATCTTGGGCAAGGCGCAAAGGGAACTGGCGAAAGAGCATGACAAGGTAAAATGGCTCGCCGAAGCCGGCATCAAAGACCCTGCCAGCGATATCGAATCCTTCCTGCGCCTCCCTTGCGATGAGGGCAAGGATTTTGATGGTGAATTGAAGACCTCCTTCTATGGGCTCAACCGCCTCACAGCCAATCCCTTTGCCTGGTATATCCAATACAAGGCAGGGCTGGATGAGTGCAATCTCTTGCCAGAAGAAACCGTGAATCCCATGCTGTTTGGCAATATCATGCACAGCTATTTTGGGAAAGTGTTGCGTCCCATCCAGGGCGAACATAAGGATGTAAAAGCCCTGGAATCCGCCTTCGCCAAGCAAACGCTTACCCAGGAATTGGAAGGCATCCTGCAATCCAAGGAATACCTGTACAAGATACCCAAAAACTATAACCTGCACTTCTTAAGCGACGTCATGCTCCAGCTCTTGGTAAGCAGTGTGCGTGCCTTTTATGATAACTGGCTCAAGCCAAAGCTGGAGGGCAAAAACTTCCGCATCATCCCCGAAAAGGACTATCAGCAAGATAAATCGGAATACAAAACCCAGCGCAGCTTTGGCAAAGGTGACCGCTATGCCTTGAAGGTCAAAGGCAGGGCAGACCTTTTGGTCAATACCTCTGAGACTGATTATATCATCGATTTCAAGACGGGCAGCCAAGCGGACGTCAATCAGCTATTCTTTTATGAATTCTTCTTATACCGTCATGATGAGGTTTATCTGCGCAGGTTGGAATCCCTTTTTTGGATGCTGAAAGAGGATAAATCCAAAAACGAAGGGGTGAAAAAAGAGGAAGTATATAATGGCTGGAAATCAGACATAGACACTATTTTGACGGGATGTCTGGCACAAGGTTATGGCATCGGCAATACCACCACAGATAGGAAGCACATGGCGGCTATCACCCGGGCAGACCTTTACCGCAGACCAGGCAAAAAGGAGGGCAACAATGAAACAGTTTAAATCTCACATCATCACCGCCAGCGCCGGCACAGGCAAGACCTACCGTTTGGCAATAGAGTATATACGCATCATTCTGGAATACTATCCAGACCCAGATTTTAGAATAGACAACATCCTGGTGCTCACCTTCACCCGCAAAGCCACCTCCGAAATCAAGGAACGCATCATCGAACATCTGCAGCTGCTCACCACTGATGATCCCAAAAGCAAGACCCCCCGCAAGGAGCTGATTGAAGCTTTATTGGATGATGAAACCGCAAAGGAGCTGAGCCAAAAGCAGAAGGGGATTTTGGTATCGGTGGTCAAACAACTGAGTGAAGACCGCAGGTTGTTGCAAATCATGACTTTGGATTCCTATATCCACAGCATCTTCCGTAATATCGTGAAACCTCTGAAAAACATCAGCGAATTTGAGCTGGATAATATCGCCATCGAAAAGCGTCTGCCGGCTCTCTCCGAAAAGCTGATGGATATCACCAATCGCCATGAAATAAGCTCTTTGATGAGATACAAAATAAAACCCTCATTGGATAGCTACAACAATTTCTTCCGCTCCCTCATCAACAACCGTTGGAGCTTTCACCTCATCAACCAAGACCACATTTATGCACAATCAGACAGCCTCATCGCCCACAGCCGGCAAGCCTCCGCCTTTGCAGCGCAAGCCAAGAAAAATCTCGCCCAGACTTTGCGTCCCATCCTTTCCCGGGTGTTGGAAGTAGCTCAGGAAAAGAACAAGGGAGCGTGGGATATCTATTTCACCACCAATACAAAGAGTCTGTTTATCAACCTCCCCGCCACCATCGAGGAGTTTGAAAGGGAATTTCTGCGTGCCATAGATGATCCCATCCTGGCTACGCGCATCTTTAATTCCATCAGAAAAGGCGCCATTTATGACGGGAGAAGAATCCGTACCTCAAGTGAGAAAAACCAGCACCTATCCGCCCATAATGATGATCTGTTGCACCATTTGTCAGACTATCTGATCTTCACCCTGCTCATCCCGGAGCAAGAGAGGGTACACAGCATCTGGAGCAAAACCCTGCAGATTTATGATCAGCTGATCTATCAAAACAAAAACTTTACCTACAACGACATCTCCTGGTTCTGCTTTGATACACTCTTCAGGGATAAGGAGCCGCCTTACAACCTCAGCCAGGAAAACGCTGCCAATGAATTCTACGAATTCCTCACCCATCGCAGCCGTTTCATCCTCATCGATGAATTTCAGGATACCTCGCTGATGCAATTTGCCATCCTCAAGCCCATCATCGAAGAGGTGTGTTCCGGCCATGGCAGCCGTGAGTATGGCGGGTTGATCGTGGTGGGCGATGAAAAGCAATCCATCTTTGGCTGGCGCGGCGGAGAGCGCGAGCTGCTATTGAAGCTGGATCGCCTCTTGCCCTCCATCCAAGACATACAAAAGGATCAATTGGACAAGACCTACCGCTCATCCCCCACAATGATGAGGTTTATAAACGGGGTCTTTACGGATGCAAACCTGCACGATTACCTGAAGCAAAACAAAATGAATTGGCTGTATGAAGAGGTGGAAAGCGCCAGACCGGAGATTGATCACCAAACGCATATCAGCCTGCAACTTAAAGATTATCAGCGGGGAGACGACGCAACCACCTCCCTGGATGATGTATGCCGCGAATGGATAGAAAATGAGATCCAAGACCACAAAGACAGTCCCGAATCCATCGCCATCCTCTGCCGTAAAAATAGCGAGCTGGAGCGTCTGCAAGCCATTATGGATGAATACTACATTTCCAGCATCTATCAGCCCAATGCCCAGCTGCCCCAGCACCACCTCGTCCAGCCCCTCTTGGCTTTCCTCAAGTGGCATGCTTTTGAAGATTGGCTGGATTGGTTTAAGTGGCTGCGTTCGGATTATGTGATGCTGAAGCCCGCACATCTGAAAATACTCTTGGACAGCATCAAAGAAGCCAAGGGAGGCAAGCCTGATTTTGCCGCCCATCCCCATCTGCAACAGCTTTACCTGCATAGCCTGGAGATACAGGGCGATGTGTATCAAATCGTGAATCAACTCACCAAAGAGTATCTGGATCGTGATACCATCAACCGGCGTGACGATCTGAATATCAATGCCTTCCTGGATCTCGCCGCCACCTTTGTGATGGATGCCAGTATCGCGGATAAAAGCATTCCCGCATTTTTGGATTATCTGGTGGAATTGGAAGGTCAGGATGCCATCAACCAGGTGGCAGTGGAGGGAGGGGGCAACATCGAGCTACTCACCATCCACAAATCCAAAGGCTTGCAATTTGACCGGGTGTTTGTATTTTACAACCTCACCGGCGGTAGGGGCACAAACGATGGAGAGGTAAGCCTGTTTACAGATTTTGCCGATGAAGACTTTTCTTCCCTTGCAGATATGGCATACAGCATGCATCATGGCTCGCTGTTGCAACACTCCAGTTACAAAGAGCTTTATGCCCAGGACAAACGCCGCGAGATGTTGGAAGAGATGAATAGCCTCTATGTGGCTTTCACCCGTGCCAAAACCAAGCTGCACATACTGTTTACCTATCAGGGCAAAGACGGGTGGGATAAATATCTGGAAACCCAAAAAAAGGGGAATAATCCCTTGCCCACCTTGCTCTGCGCTGCTTGCATCGATCACTTTGATGCTTTGGCAGAAGACGGTGAGATCAAGGGTCCGCCCCAAAAAGAACCATCCAAACAGGATGACGAAGCAGAAGAACCGGCACCCACAATTGATGCCTATGCCATCCAAGACCTTGCCGCCGCTCTCGATTTTGCACCCCTGCCCACCCTGCCGAAGCCAGAGGATGAAAGATATCAGCATATCAACCACAAATCCCTGTGGTTGGATAAATCCAGCAACCTCATCGGCAGCCTCTGTCACGATTACCTCAGCTTCATCATTTACAATCAAAACCACGAACACGAATTTGCCCGCTTGCAAACCATCAATAGATACAGCTCGTTGCTGGCTGTGGCAGAGATAGACGGTTATCTGGGCAAATTGCGCCTTGCCCTCGGCAGCCATAGCGATATTTTTGCACCCCATTGGGATAAGGTGTTCTGTGAAATGCCTCTTTTTGATGAGGGCAAAGAAAAGCGCCCAGACCGCATCATGCTGGATACAAAAGCCCGCATAGCTTGGATTGTGGATTATAAGACGGGCTTTACCAAAGAGCAAGACCAGTTGGATACTTATGAAAGATTGCTTTCTGCTCTACCCTTCATCAAAGAACAAGGATACCAGATCGATACCAAATTTATAAAGCTGAATCTAAAGGATTGAATTCCTGGCAAGCGGAGCGTGATTAGAGACCAGAGATCAGGGGAACGTAGATCCGCAGCTGTGCTGTAACCTGAAACCTAAGCCAGCCAACGTCTGGCGCTCTGTTCTCTGGCCTCTAACCTCTGACCTCTAAAAAAAGCCCCCAACGCAGTGTCGGGGGCTTTTTATATATCGTCAGATATAATCCTATTTACTCAACAGCATCTTATTTACCTTACGGTATCCGGGTGCCTTTAGGCAATAGAAATAGATACCGCTGGAGCAGGCTTTGCCAGATGAGTCTTTACCATTCCAGATGGCTTTATAGTGCCCACTGGGTTTCTCTTCATTGACGAGGGTGGTTACCAGTTGGCCTTTGATGTTGTAGATATCCAAGCGCACGGCACCGGCATCCTTGATGCTGTAGCTGATGGTAGTCTCTGGGTTGAAGGGATTGGGATAGTTGGGGTGCAGCGTGGTGACAATGACGGGAATCTCGTTATCATCGTTATCCGTTTCGTCAATCATCACAAAGTGGAGATGGGTGGTTTGATCGGGATCAATCTCCACATTTTCAATGGTTTGAGGGATATATCCGGGGGCTGAGGCAGTCACACTGTAAATCCCCACGGGTGCGTCAAGGCTGTAAATACCGTAACTATTTGTATAAACGGTGTATTCGCCCTCATTCAGACTGATACATGCTTCCTCAAGGGGCTGATTGATGGCATTGGCAACCACTCCCATGATGCTACCCATTTGCAGGGGAGCCACAAAGAAGGTGGTTTGCGGGGTTCGTGCCGAGTACCAGGTGTCCCAGGCAAGAGGAGGAGTATGGGGATCAATCGGGCTATCATCGCTATAGAAAATGCGGGCGCGGCGGGGAGCGGCGGCTTGGGTCTTAAAATAGTTTGCTGTGCCAAGGTTGAGTGAAAACCAGGGGCGCTGTATCATCATCACCAGGTTCCCAGGGGTGATCTCATAAGGGGTGGAAAGAGGGATCAGGATTTC
>JAAYJN010000080.1 GCA_012522935.1 Candidatus Cloacimonadota bacterium
GTCTTTCGCCCATCGGTGCCTTCACCAATGCCACTTCGGATTGCCCCTTGCCCAAAAGCGCACTGCCTATGGGAGAAACAGCCGAAACAGCCTGGTAGGATTCTTCAGTAAAAAAGTTCAATTCATCGGCGCCCACCACCCGGAAGGTCACCTTCTCTCCGGTGGATATATCCTCGGTGTGGCAAGTGCTCCCAAAGCGAACCTTATCCTTGGGAAAGGTGCTGGTATCCACCACCTTGAGGATGGCTGCACGCCGGCGCAGATGGTCTATTTCACCATCCACCGCGCGCTGCCTCTCACGGGCTGCCTTGTATTCTGCATTTTCAGACAGATCCCCAAATTCCCGGGCGGTTGCCACAGCTTTGATAATCTCCGGGCGTTCGTCATTCATCAGATGGGCTATGCGCCGCTGTATCTTTTCCATGCCTTCCAGAGTGATAAATATGCTGAGATCCATCAGCTTTTAACCTTCTTTTTTCTTTTTTGCAATGTGCGCTGTGCAGTCATGGCGGCTTTTTTCACGCGGGCATTGCCGCTCAGCGTCCAGGTTTGCACAAATTCCTCTATCTGCGGGTCCCAATCAATCACGGATGCACAGAGGATCTCCACCGTTTCCGGATCACGCAGATGACCGTGCTCCTTCCACACTTGCATATATTTATCCAAGTCTATTTTATAAAGTGCCCTCATCAGGGTGATGTGGTTTAACTGGCTCTCTTCCAAAGGCTTCAACCATTGGTTTACATAGTGCGCCACGATGCCATCGATGCTATCCGCCTCACGCCTCATCAGCTTGATCAAAAGGTTCACCGTGGCTTTGGGAATCTCCGGGTTGGGGTTTGCATCCCATTTATATACGACGGGCAGATATTCATTCGGCTTTTTGCGCAAAAGCGGCAGGAACACCCTTTCCAATAGTGGAGACAAATCCGACGGCGTTCCGCTTTCCATCGCCTCTTCAAATAGTGGCATATACAGTTCCGGCTTTTTGGGCAATAGCCTGCTCATCATAGTGATAAAACCGTTTCGTCCCACCTCTCCTTTCTTAAACCACAGATGACGGTAAAAAGGCAGATATTTCACATGGGTTTTGCCCATTTTGGAGACAAGGGTTCGGCTCACATAGGTGATCACTTCGGAAGGGATTTTCCCATTCACCCGCTCTGGATAGGCATTAAAAATTATATCAAAGTCATAATCCTTGTTGGGCAGCTTGTTTTCCAAGTAGTCCAGTGTGTCTTTATCCAGCCGTTCCTTCCAGTCGATGGTGATCATTATCTCTCCTTCCTTATATTTTTTCTCAATAGTGCCATGAGTGATTTTTGCCGTATACTGTCAAGATAAATTATCAAATCCAGCCCCATAGCCAAATTTCTCTGTTCCCACACCACCCTCTATAATACATAGGGATACGCGGTTCAAAATGCGATAATGCCATTCATGATGCCCAGATAACATAATGAGCAGTATGCCGATGCAAAAAGTATATAACATTTGATAGAACGCAGATATTGTGGCAGCGCAAAGATGCAGTATTGCCAGCCTTTGCCTTTGCCCAGATTTGCCCCCTAAGCACAGGCCTTAATCAATAGGTAAACAGTTCTTTTAGCTGTTCTCCCGTCAGGTTGCTCAAGAGCTGCTGTCCCCCTGAAACCACTGCATCAAACATCGCCAGTTTGTTCTGTTGCAAAGCCAGTATCTTTTCCTCCACCGTACCTTTGGAAATGAGGCGGAATACCTGCACCTTCTTCGTTTGACCAATGCGGTGCACGCGGTCTATGGCCTGGTTTTCGCCCATGGGGTTCCACCAGGGGTCATACAGGATCACGGTATCTGCGCTGGTAAGGTTGAGGCCGGTGCCGCCTGTTTTGAGGCTGATCAAAAACACGCGCTTCTCCGGATTGGTCTCAAATTCCTGCACCACAGCCATCCTATTTTTGGTCTTGCCATCCAGATAGGAGTAATCCAAGCCTATCTGGTCAAAGCTCTTACGGATGATCTCCAGCATTGTCACAAACTGGGAGAAGACCAAGATTTTATGACCACTGGCAAGGGAATCCTGCACCAATTCCAAGAGCTGTTCCAGCTTGGTACTGGTTTCGGGCACCGCCTTGATATCGGGATTCACCAGATGGGGATGATTGCAGATTTGACGCAGCTTGGTGAGTGCTGAAAG
The DNA here is from genome assembly GCA_012522935.1 of Candidatus Cloacimonadota bacterium. Classification (GTDB taxonomy): domain Bacteria; phylum Cloacimonadota; class Cloacimonadia; order Cloacimonadales; family Cloacimonadaceae; genus UBA3900. Next base: position 2,177 of record JAAYJN010000080.1, read on the forward strand.
GATGTGTATATAATTGATGGCACCGGATTTGCCGGCGGGGAAGAGCTGTTTGTTCACCATCTCCAACACCTGCAGATATGCCTTTTCCTGAACGGTGCCCAATTTGCACCAGGAGATTTGTTCCTGCTTATCCGGCAGCTCCAAAAGCACGTCTTTCTTGATGCGGCGCAGCATAAAGGGCGCCACCATCCGATGCAGGCGCTGCTGGGCTTGTGCCTCGTCCTCTGCCAACATAAAGATATTCCTAAATTTCTTCAAACTATACAGATAGCCGGGCATCAAAAAGTCGTATATACTCCACAGCTCCGTGAGGTTATTCTCCACCGGAGTTCCGGAAAGCGCCATGCGATGCTCGCTCTTCAGCTTTTTGATGGCTGCCGTGCGCTGGGCGGAAACATTCTTGATATTTTGCGCCTCATCCAACACGATATAATGAAACTGGATATGGCTCAGGAGAGCCAGATCGTTCAAAACCAGGCTATACGGCACCAAGAGCAGCTTCACATTTGGCTGTTTCAGCATCTGGGTCCTGATATCCTTGCCACCCTCCAATACCAGATAGGAGATATTGGTATGAAATTTGGCTATCTCCGCCACCCAGTTGTAGAGCAGGGTTTTGGGGCAGATCAAGAGCGAGGTCTTCCCCTCCGGCGTATTCATCAGCACGCTGAGCGCCTGAATGGTCTTGCCCAGCCCCATCTCATCCGCCAGGATGCCATTCAGCCCATAATGTTGCAGCATCTGCAGCCATGCCACGCCTGCTTTCTGATAGCCGCGCAACACGCTTTGCAGGTTTATCGGTAGCGGTGTGACCACCTCCAGGCTGCGTCTTTGCAAATCTATCGCCATCTGATTCAGCCAGCTATCCTGCATCATGCGGATGGCAGGACGGTCTTTTAACAGCTTGTGCAGATATGGCAGTTCGCTCATCCTGGCCCGATACACGGAATCCTTGTATGCCTCGCTGCGGGAGATGATGTGCTCCATCTCATGGAAGATTTCCGGATTGCTGATAAACAGTGTGCGCCCCTCCTGCGTGTGCAGATAATCCTGACCGGATTGGAAAAACTTCCTTAGTTCCTCATGCGTAAAGCTGAAATCTCGATAGCTATAGCGTACGTCGTATGTAAACCAATCTATCTCTTCGTTGCGGGTGGCGCTTATCTCCACATTCAACACTATCTTTTGGATAAAGAGCTCGCTCAGCTCCTCTGATACCAACACATCCCAATCCGCATCATCCATCTTTACCAGTTTTTGCCGCAGGTCCATGATTGCCGTATCACCCTCAAAAGCGATCTGTGAAAATTCCTCCACCCGGCTTCTATCTGCCTGGGGAAATCTGGACATCAATTCCTGGGTGCGCTCAAAAACAGCGGGGGCAAGATAAAACCAGCCGTTGCCACTTTCGTCATCTTTCTGAAAATCGCTGCGCACCAGGGAGCTATTGAAGCGCGTCACAGAGAGCGGCACCTCTTCACCTGCAGGATAGCGCAGCCACCCCTCCATGATCACCATCTCTCCCATTTTCTTCAGTTCCAGGCTGATTCTGGGCTCCTCATCCACGATGTAGGGCAGTTGTATCTGCTCGTCAAAATCCAGATAGATATCATGACGCCGCAATTCGTGATACACCACAGTGCGATAGTAAACCAGGTCTTTGAGGCTCAGGATCAGTTGGTTATCCATCAGTTGCCGGATTTTCTCATCGGTCAGAGGCAGCCACACAGGATATGCCTGGTTTTGCAGCAGCAGCCACGTGGGATAGCCCACCGCCCAAGTGGAAATCTCATCCACAATCACCGGCCTCATCACATAGCTGTTTTTGCCCACTGGCTCGATGCGCAGGCTGAGCGGATATGGCTTGTGATGTATCTGCAAAGGATCGCCGGTTTCTTTGATGCGCACAAAATCCCCACACAATCCCAAACGATCAAACACCAGGCTCAGAAAGCTTTTATTGAGGGAGATATAGCCATACTTTGTGCTTTGTGCCGCCCTGTTTGCATACAGCCATTCCAAAAAGCTCAGGCGCGGATTGCTGAAAGCCTGTATATTACGCTGATACACATCTTTGTCATATTCCACCTCCTGTCCACTGCCCTGTATATGCTTTATCAATTGTGGAATATCTATCTGTGCAAAGCGGGAATAATAAAACCTCACGGTGGGCATTTTGGGATTGTACAGCCCCTCTATTTCCAGGGAAGCTTCTGCCAAAATGGCTGCCCAATCCTCGCTCATGCGCAGATCTTCCTTTAGGTTGGTTTCCACCGCCGGAGTATCCAGGATATCAGTGCTGAGATGATGATAGGCATAGCGCAATACAGAGAGGTAATGGCGGCAACTTGGCGAATCCCCACATTCAGAACAGTTATGCGCCACAATCTGCTCTTGGGATGGATCATACACCACATCCACGTGCTCGCTAAAGTGACGTTTTACCTCCGGCGTGGGAAAGAATCTGAGGTGAGACAATCCGTTTTCATCCACAGAGCGCCAGTATTCCAAATCCCCATCGCTCAACACGATGATGGCCTGATTGAAATACCAGGTGGCTGATTGCACGTGATAGTCTTTGCTAAAAAGACGCGCCATTATTCCTCTTTTATTTTCTATTTCATTCCACCCCCGTCATATTGCCATATTCTGTCAACCTATTTCTCACCCAAAAAGCATTGTTCCCTGCATTTTTGGATAATTTTCAAGGCAAAAAAAAGCCCGGTTTTTGAACTCCGGGCTTTTTATCAATATCAAGTAAAATTGATTGTTATTTAAGCAAGACTGCCTTGCTCTGATAGGCTTTGTTTTGGGTGGTCATCATGATTGTATACACACCATTGGCAAGGGTCTTGCCGTTATAGCCAGTTCCATCCCAGCTGATGCGATGTTGTCCAGCGGTTTTCACGCCCAAGTCAAATTGTTTCACCATCTGACCACGGTTGTTATAGATCTTAAAGCTCACGGCGCCAGCTTCTGCCAGACTGAAGGGGATGAACACCGTCGGGTTGAAGGGGTTGGGATAGGCGCTATTAAGCTGGGTGATCAAAGGAATATCCGGAGTGGGCTGATCTCCTGAGCTGCCGTAAAGCACACTCACGGGACCGTGGAAGCTGAAACTGCCGTCCAGATCGTTAGCCTGCAGCCAGTAGTAATAAAGTCCGGATTCGAAGAGCTCGGTGTCTTCAAAGACATAGGTCTGCTGCTGTGAGCTGTTTGTAGATTGAATCAAGGGGCTCACCATCTGTGCATCGGTACCATCAATAACTGTTGCGCGATAGACGTAGTAGCCTAACATGTCGGTCTCGGATTGGGTGATCCAAGTGAGCAAAACATTATTTCGAGCCGAAATGGTGGCGGTAAAGCTGCTGAGCTCTACAGGAACAGTGGGTTCTTCAGGAGCCCTGCATTGAAACCCATCACTAAGAGATAATCACCCTCACTATATTCCATAAAATTCGAGCTTGAATTAATTGTAAAACTTTCCGGTTGCCATTCCCAATCCAATAAACCCACTGGACCAAGTGTCCAAACTCCATAATGATCCGATTTTGTTGGTTTACTGATTTCCAAGTAAGGGAATACTGTTTTTAATTCGGTACCGTTTTCAAGTATTGGGTTACCATCGATATATATTGAAGTTGACACAGGACCGTTGATAGACAGTCTCACAATATAAGCACCGAACAAGCCGCCGCAAGCCAAAACCGTAATTACTGCTAAAAATACAAATTTTTTCATTCCTATTCTCCTTATTTAGAATGTTAAAATTTCTTCCAAGAGCAAGGTGCAACCTCTTTTCTTTATTCGGTACTCACCTGAACAAAACAAGCTGTTAAGCACGCACGCTCCCGCTAAACACAATATAATATAGCCACACTTTTTAATGAAGCAATCTAAATCTGACTCAAACAAATCATAAGGCTTTTTTTTGTCAAGCCTTTTTTATTATTATTTTTACACATAACATCCCTTCGTTTTTTAAACAAGGTGTAACCAGTTATTGACTTTCCCCACCACCCTCTTACATCGGAGTTATTTTACTCCAGTTTGTATCCCCTGGCTAAAGTTCAGGGGATACAAGCCTTGCTCATTAACCACCCTTGTCTCTCCCTTGTCTCGACAAGGGTGAGACAAGGGAGAGACAAGGGTGGTTAACAGGGAACAGTGGACTGGGGCGTGACATTCTGCCGCAGGGGTCAGGGTTAGGCGCAGGGGTAAGGAAAATCGTAACCATTTGGGAACATGGGCTTTAGCCGGTTGGTTCGCCGGTTCTAACCGGTTTTTAAATCAAAGAATTACTCTTTATTTAGCATAAAATACAAAAACATAATAAATATTTGTCCTCTGAGCCTAATTTAAGAGTACGCGTAAAATACTGATGATTAAGGAATTAAAACCGACTGAAGTCGGTGAAACACCCGGCTAAAAGCCAGGGGATACGAGGCGAGCGAACCAACCGGCTAAAGCCCATGTTCCCAAATGGTTACATATTTTTATCTGCAGCAATTTCCCTAATGAGTGTGCACAAAGAAGGAGATTTCAGGTTTCAGGTTTCAGGGTGGAGCTTACCCTCCCAAATCCAATGAGAATTCACCTGCAGGCATCACCCATTTATATTATTTATAACCCACTCACCCATAACAGATTACAATACCAATAAGGTCTATTTTACAGCATGGAAAAATCCAAAACCAAAAAAATAGCTTGCCCAATATGCTTATTTATTTTATGTGGATTTCAAAATAATTATAAAGGCTTGCCCAAGGTGAGTCACAGGAGCGTTGATGAGCTATAAATCGTTTCCTGGAGGGGTACATCCTCGAGACCACAAACAGTTTTCCGCAGCAGCCCCCGTGGAAGAAATACCACACCCGGCGCGTGTGGTCATTCATTTATCTCAACATATTGGATCACCTTCCACCCCCATCGTCAAGGTGGGAGACGAAGTAAAAACAGGTCAGCTAATCGCCGAAGCTTCCGGCTTTGTTTCCATCCCCCAACACGCCTCCATCAGCGGCAAAATCTCCAAAATAGATCGCTTTTACCACCCCACCGGCATCAAACAAGTGGCAATCGAAATCACCTCCGATGATAAAGACGAATGGGTGCAGCTGGTGGATGAAGCCGATTTTATGAATCTTTCCCCATCTGAAATGAAAGAGCGCGTGGCAGCCGCCGGCATCTGCGGCATGGGAGGTGCGGGATTTCCCACAGTGGTAAAGCTTTCCCCGCCAGAGGATAAGCCCATTGATACGGTGATCTTGAACGGCGTGGAATGCGAACCTTATCTCACTGCAGATTACCGTCTGATGCTGGAGCGCGGCGAGGATATCATCCAAGGGCTAAAGCTGATTATGAAGATGGTGAATGCCCGGCGTGGCGTGATTGGCATCGAAGCCAACAAACCTGACGCCATCGAGCTTATGCAAGGGCTTTGTGCCAATGACCCCGCTCTGGAAGTGGTGCCGCTAAAGCTCAAATACCCTCAGGGCGCAGAAAAGCAGCTGATCTATGCCGCCACCAAGCGCAAGGTGCCCAATGCCGGCGGACTTCCCAGTGCCGTGGGAGTGGTGGTGCAAAACGTAGCCACCGCCGTGGCTATCTACGAAGCCATCCGCTATCGCAAACCCCTGATTGAGCGTGTGATATCCGTTACCGGACGCATCGTGAAAAATCCCAAAAACCTCAAAGCTCGCATCGGCACCCCTTACAGTGAATTGGTGGATTTTTGTGGTGGGCTCACCGAGCCTGCCGGCAAATACATCTCCGGCGGACCCATGATGGGCTTTGCCATCCCCAATCTGGAAGCTCCCGTTGCCAAAGGCAGCTCCGGCCTGGTGGTTTTCGACACACGCGAAGCGCATGATTTGGAAGAAAAGGATTGCCTCCGCTGTGCCCGCTGTGTGGATGTGTGTCCCATGGACCTCATGCCCAGCCTGTTGGCAATGAATGTAAAGGCAAAGAAACTGGAAATGGCAGCCAGGCTGGGGCTGAATGATTGCATCAAATGCGGCAGTTGTGCCTACGTGTGCCCCGCCCATATTCGTTTGGTGCAATGGATAGAAACCGGCAAAGTGCGTTGGGCAGAGGCCCAGCGTAATCCAAAATAGGACAGGCAAGAAATATGAAAGATAAAGTATTAGTATCGCCGGCACCCCACCTCCACGATAGCGGCAGTATCCCCAAGGTGATGTGGAATGTAGTGTTGGCTTTGGTTCCCGCGCTCATCGCAGCGGTCTATTTTTGGGGATTTAATGCGCTGCTACTCACCCTCTTGGGAGGCGTCTCCGCGGTCTTCACCGAGGCGTTGATCCAAAAGCTGCGCAAGGTGCCCATCTCCGTATCCGATGGCAGCGCCTTCCTCACCGGTATTTTGTTATCCTACAATATCCATGCCAATGCCCCTTGGTGGCTGCCCGTGGTGGGTGCCGCCTTTGCCATCGCCATTGGCAAACAGGTGTTTGGCGGCTTGGGCAACAACCCCGTCAACCCCGCTCTCTTGGGACGCGCCTTCCTCTTGGCATCCTGGCCCACCCTGATGACGGATGGCTGGATTGCCCCCAAAGGTGGAGCTTTAAGCGGCATCACCAATCTCAACCTCATCCACAGCAACCTGCAGGCGGTATCCAGCAAAGCCCACGCTCTGGTTACCGGCGCCACTCCGCTCAATATAGCCCAAAGCCTGCGGGATAGCACCTTCGTGAATAGCCTCACAGCGGATGCCGGCACCAATATGGACCTCGCCAACCGCATCTTCACCGGCATCACCGATGGCAGCACCCTCCAAAACCTTTTCTGGGGCAATATCGGCGGCTGTATCGGCGAAGTGTCTGTATTTGCCCTGCTGATTGGCGCTGCCTGGCTCTTGTGGAAGAATATCATCGAATGGCGCATCCCCCTCTTTTACTTGGGCACCGTGGCAGTGCTCACCTTCTTTTTTGGAGCCATCCCCGGCAGCGGATTTTCCCTTTCCATCCCCATCTTCCACCTCTTTTCCGGAGGTCTCATGTTAGGTGCCTTCTTTATGGCAACGGATTATAGCACCACACCCATGACCCGCAAGGGGCGCATAATCTTTGGCATTGGCTGTGGCGTGCTCACCGTGGTAATCAGATTTGTGGGCGGCTACCCCGAGGGGGTCAGCTATTCCATCCTCCTCATGAACGTCTTCACGCCCCTCATAGACGCTCTCACCATACCAAAAGCATTCGGGAAGGTGAAAAAATGAAGTTATATCTCAAACTTGGCTTTATCCTGCTGGTGGTCAGCGTGATTGCCACAGGCATCCTGGCTTATGTCAATTCCATCACCGCTCCCCAAATAGAGGCTCTCAAACAAGAGGAAGCCATCAAAAGCCGTGAAGAATTGATACCCGATTCCATCTTTGAAGAGGTGGAGGTCTCCCCGGATTTCAGCTATTTTATAGCCCGCAACAAAGACACAGAGGAAATACAGGGTTATACCTTCATCGCCTCCCAAAAGGGATACAGCAACAACGTGAAGACGATGGCTGGCGTGAGTCCCGATTTCAAACTGCTTGGCATCAAAGTGGTGGAGCAATCCGAAACCCCCGGCTTGGGGGCAAATTGTACCGCCTCCACATTTACAGATCAATTCCAAGGCAAAATCTCGGAAGACCTGATGGCGGATAAGGATGGCGGCAAGATCAAAAGCCTCTCCGGCGCCACCATCACCACCCGTGCCATTGCCTCTTCCCTCAAACAAGCCATCCAAGCCTTAGAGCAAGATGTGGTGGCAAAACAGGAGGTGCAACAATGAAATTCTTTTCCGAACTCACCAAAGGCATCATCAAAGAAAACCCCATCTTTGTGATTGTCTTGGGGATGTGCCCCACGCTGGCTGTTTCCACCTCCGTGGATAACGCCCTGGGTATGGGGCTGGCAGCCACCTTTGTGCTGATATGTTCCAATATGATGATTTCGCTCATCAAGGGCATCGTCCCCGCCCAAATCCGCATTCCCATCTATGTGGTGGTGATTGCCGCCTTCGTCAGCATCATCGATATGGCGATGGAGGCGTATCTGCCAGACCTGCACAAAGCCCTGGGCATCTTCATCCCACTCATCGTGGTCAATTGCATCATCTTGGGGCGCGCCGAGGCTTTTGCCAGCAAAAACAACGTGCTCAATTCCATGGCAGACGGCCTGGGCATGGGCTTGGGCTTTACCCTGTCTCTCACGGTGGTAGCCACCATCCGTGAAATACTGGGCAATGGCACCTGGCTCAAAATGCAGGTGTTGCCCTCCACCTATGATCCCATGTTAGTGGCGATCCTGGCACCCGGTGCCTTCATCACCCTGGGGCTTCTGATGGCGGTCATGAATATCATCAAGGAGAAGAACTAATGGGATACCTTGGTGAAATCTTTGTGATGGCGATTACTGCCATCTTTATCCAAAACTTCGTCCTCTCCCGCTTTTTGGGGCTTTGCCCCTATCTGGGAGTATCCAAAAAGATAGATTCCGCTTTTGGCATGGGGATGGCGGTGATCTTTGTGATGACGCTTACCTCATCCATCACCTACCTCATCAACCGCTATCTGCTCACCGGCATGATGTATCTGCAAACCATTGCCTTTATCCTCACCATCGCCGCTCTCGTCCAATTTGTGGAGATGGTGATTCAAAAGAAGGCACCCGCCCTCTACAAATCCCTGGGCGTATATCTGCCCCTGATTACTACCAACTGTGCCGTGTTGGGTGTGGCAATCCTCAATACCACCGCCTTGCGTCAGGATGGAATCACCCCCTATAACTTCCTGGATAGCACGCTCAACGGCTTCTTCTCCGGTGTGGGTTTCACCGTGGTGCTCTTGGCAATGGCTGGCATCAGGATGAGGCTGGAGCTGGTGAACCTGCCCAAGAGCATGAAGGGAATGCCCATTGCCCTCATCTTGGCTGGCATCATGGCGCTGGCTTTTTATGGCTTTATGGGCTTCAAAATTTAAGGGAGGAAACTTAATCATGAATATCACATCCCTCATCCTCCTCTCCGCTTCCGGCTCTCTCATCTCCACCATCGGCACGCCTGTCCTCATTCTGGGTTGCATGGGGCTTGCCTTTGGGCTGATTTTGGCATTTGCCTCCAAAGTATTTGAAGTGGAGACAGACCCCCGCGTGCAGGAAATCACCGAAGCCCTGCCCGGTGCCAATTGCGGTGCCTGCGGCTTGCCCGGCTGTGCCGCCTATGCGGAAGCAGTTGCTCAAGGCATTGAACCCCCAAACCGCTGCGCCCCCGGCGGCGCCATCGTGGCAGTGATGGTGGCGAAATTGATGGGCATCGAAAGTGAAGCCATGCAACAAAAAGTGGCGGTTATCCATTGCAGCTCCGGCGGTTACAACAATACCAACTGGAGATACTCCTACGAGGGAATCGAAAGCTGCAAATCCGCCGTCAATGTCTCCGGCGGACCCAATACTTGCGATTGGGGCTGCGTGGGCTTCAACGATTGTCTGCGCTCCTGCCCCTTCGACGCCATCTATCTGGATGAAAACGGCTTGCGCATCATCGATTTTGACAAATGCACCGGCTGTGGAAACTGTGTGAAAGCCTGCCCCAAAGGCATCATAGAGCTGGTGCCCATCAATCGCAACGTGTATGTGAAATGCTCCTCCAAAGCCAAGGGACCGGAAGCCAGACAGCTTTGCGGCAGCCTGCGCCCCTGCATCGGCTGTGGACTTTGTGCCAAAAAATGCCCCGTGGGCGCCATTACGATTGCCAACAACCTCGCCAGCATCGATTATGAAAAGTGTATCAATTGCGGGCTTTGCGCCACCGTGTGCCCCACCAAAGCCATTCTGGATCTGCTCAAGGATATCCGCAAAACATCCAAAATCAATCCCGAGCTCTGCATCGGCTGCACCATCTGTGCCAAACACTGCCCGGTGCACGCCATCAGCGGGGAATTGAAACATATCCACGTGGTGGATCCCAAAATCTGCGTGGGCTGTGAGGTGTGCGTGAGCAAATGCCCCACCAAAGCCATCACCATGATGGACGATTATGAGCTGGATGGTCCCATCAAGCTGGTGCCCGTCACGCCCAAGACTCCTGCCACCAAGGCTGCAACCTAAGTAACTGACAACACACAATATAAGTGCCTTCCACCCGGAGGGCGCTTTTTGGCGCTTGCCGCTCCTTGCCCATTAGCCTCCCTTGTCTCACCCTTGTCTCACCCTTGTCTGGACAAAGGAGAGACAAGGGTGGTTAACAGGGATGAATGAGGAATGATGAAAAATAGTGACTGCTTTTTTTGTAAAATCTCTTGACTGCAAGGGTGCTTGTTTTTATTTTGTCTTTTAACAGGGGGTGCTTGTGTGTAAGGCTTTGTAAGTCCAAGACATTATATTTACAAGGAGATACCAATGAGACGCATAGCATTATTTGGCTTGCTCGGCATTCTGTTGTTTGCGCTTTTTGCCTGTGGGGCAAAGGCAGACGGCACGGCAAAATCCTTTTTCAAGGCTTTGGAAAGCAATGATTATGAAACTGCCAGAAGCCTTTCCACTCCCAGCTCTGCCCGCACACTGGATTGGATGGAGAGCAATTATAAGATGCTTCCCGAATCCAGCACCGAGAGCGTTGCCAAAGTGAGGTATTTGGTCAAAAAGACTGAGGTTCAGGGCGATGCAGCCACTGTGAACTATGATAGTTGGGTGGTGGGCAGAGGAGAATCCAAGGAGAGCAAGACCTTGGAAATGGTGAAAGAAGACGGCAAATGGTATGTGGTTTTTAGGGAAGAGGAGCTGTAAAGGCTCTCTTTTCGTATTTGCCTTATATTATTGATTGGAAACCAAAAAGGGCTGCATCCCAAAAAGCGGTGCAGCCCATATTTTATGTTAAGGCTCAAAAGGCTGAGCCGGGGGTGAATTAGAACAAGTTGTAGGAGACTCCCAGCCCCAGAATCTGTTTCCACTGGACGTTCTTGTGCTGCTCCTTGTCGTAACGCAGTTCCACGGTGAGGTTGGCATTGATCATTTTCCAGATCTTTGCAGTGAGCACGTTTTCCCATATCCAATCCACTTCTTTCCAGTCGTCGTTGGGCAGTTCATCACTCTTGGAATTGAATAGCGCTTTATAAGCCCAGAGCTTGGATTTGAAATTGGCATCCATCAAGTGGAAGAGGTGTTTGTATTCGCTCACAAATTCCAGACCGCCATCCACTGTGGTTTGCATTTCACGTTTGTCGTTGATGGCATCCACCAATACGTCTCTATCCAGCTTTTCACGGAAGGCAGCGCCCAGGCGAGTGCTGAGCTCGTCGCTGGAGGTTTTCATCCAAGTGCGCATCACACCGGCGGTTTCTGTGAAGAGGATGGGGTTTACATAGCGGGTGAGGGCGGCATCGCTCTGATCCAGAAATTGGGATTCCGCACGCAGGCCGATGAAGGGATCCACCCAGCTTTGCAAAGTGAATTGGAAGAGGGATTCCAGATCAATCTTGTCTGTGCTCTTGCTGGGGTCTTCCCAGGTGATTTTGTCGTTTTCTTTCTTTTGCTGATAAGTTTGGCCAAAGGCGAGCTTGAGGGTGGTTCTGTTTTTTAACCATTCTTTCATTTGCTTTTCAGCGCTGCTGTTGGATGATGCCACCCAGGTGATGTTACTCAATTCATCGCCAGACCAGTTGTCGCTATATTGGCTTTGGGTAAGGGTGAGGTTGAGGTCGGATTCCACTTTCCAGCCCTTTGCAAAGGCAAAGCTGACGAGGGTGAGTAGCATTGTGAAGATTACGAGTCTTTTCATTGTTATTTTGTTCTCCTGTTTTAATATATGTGGTTTTTAACTCCAGATACCTTGTTCTGTGAGTTTCAATTTGATGGTTTCGGTCAAAGATGCCTGCACAGCGCCCATGTCGGCGTTTTTCACGTGGGGATATATTCCAAATTTGATTCCATCGGGGTTTGCGTCTTCAATCACGATGGCAGGGGCGGGGTCTTTGAGGATACGCTCGTCTGCATCAATGATGCTTTGCAAGAGCTGGCGCACCTTGGCTATCTCTGAACTGGCGGGCACGCCTATGCTGAGCTCGATGCGGCGTGTGGGCATGGCGCTGAAATTGGTGATGGCTCCACCTGCGATGGGGGTGTTTGGGATGATCACCTTCTTGTTGTCTGAAGTGAGGATAATGGTGTTGAAGATACCCACTTCTTCCACTTTGCCTTCCGTTCCGGCGGCGATGACCACATCACCCACCTTGAAAGGACGGAAGAGAATCAGCATCACTCCGGAGGCGAAGTTGCTGAGCGAACCTTGCAGAGCCAAGCCAACAGCCAAGCCTGCGGCACCAATGATGGCTACCAGGGAGGTTGTCTGCACTCCCAGCTTGCCAATGGCGGCGATGATCACAAAGATAAGCAGAATGGCATAAACGATATTAGCCAAGAAAGTGACGAGGGTTTGATCCATCTTGCTCTTGTTCAACATCTTGCGCATCATGTTTGTGATAATGCGCACCACCCATTTTCCGATAATATAAATTAAGATTGCGGCGATGAGATTGATACCGTTTGTTTTCACATACGGCAGTGCCTTGGTGAGGATATTACTCCAATCCATGTTGTGTCTCCTTAAAATGATAATGTTTTTTTGCAAATCAGACTTTTTGATTTTGATTTCTATAAACAGAGTAATCAGAATTTTGTTTCATGCAAGTAATTTTGGCATCATATGTTATTATAATGGTTTCAGGCACCTAAGTTTAATCTTGGCGAGCCCGTCTGGGCAGGCACTAATTGAATGCATCCAAATAAGATGTATCTGCTGAATCTGCTGCCTTTACTGGCTTCAGTGGTGCTTTGCGGCGTGGGGTTATGATTTTGATTGACGTTTACAAGCATTGTAAAAAAGTGTCCTTTACTACTTTGGTAACTAATGAATAAGATGAATCCTTTGTTTACAGCGGATTTGCTCCGCATAGTCCAGCGTTTCGAAAGCAAGGGGCAGTGCCTTGAATATATGGCACAGCTCTTGGCACAGAGCGGCTGTTTGATGATGGTGGATCGCTATCTGGCATCCATCAAAAGCCGTGAAGACGTGATGAGCACCGGCATCGGGCACGGCATTGCCATCCCCCATGCGCGGGATGAATCCGTCACCTGTCTGCGGATAGCCGTGTGTTTGATACGCGAAGGAATGGATTTTTTGGCGTTGGATGACCAGCCAGTGAGCTTGGTCTTTATGTTAGCGGTGCCAGAAGACAAAAACAAGGAATACATGAAGATACTGCGCAGCCTGTCTGAATATCTGAGGCAGGAAGGCCTGCGGCAGCGTCTTTTAGATGCAAAAGATGAAAGGGAACTTTTTGAATATGTTCAAGAAATCGAAAGAGATTATCTGGCTCGCGCTCTTTAGCCTGCTTGCCTTTGGGCTGTGGGGCGTGAATGAGAATGCGGGCAGCACCGGCTTCAATACCCTGAAGACGGTATATTCCGCGCGTGCTTTGGCATTGGGGCAATCGCTTACCGGCGAGGCAAAGAATCCGGATGGCATCTTCTTCAACCCCGCCGCCATCCTCAACGTGCCCGGCACAGAGATCAGCAGCACCTACTGCAATTACTTTCTGGATGCCCAGGGCGGGCAATTGCAGCTCCTTTTGCCCAAGAACAAGTTTTCCGCGTGGGGATTTGCCCTGCGTTATATGGATTTTGGCAAGATGGAGCGCACCGAAGTGGATCAATTCGGCAACCTGGTGGACGATCTGGGCACCTTTGGTGCATACAATATCAGCGGCTCCGTCACCATGTCTCAATTCCTGAGCAAGGCGCTGGATGCGGGCGGCAGCGTCAAATTTGTCTATGACCAATTGGACGATGCCTCTGCTGCGGCTGTGGTCTTGGATTTAGGCGTGATTCATCACCCTGTGAACGAGAGGGTGAAGGTGGGCGTATCTGTGCGCAATCTCGGCTTTCAGATCAGCCACTATAGCGATACCAAATACAAGGAGAGCATGCCCTTCACCTTTGCCGCGGGAGGCAGCTATGATTTTACAGACAGACATTATGCCTCTTTTGAATTCAACAAAGCCAACGGTGAAAACTTTAACCTGCGCGTGGGCTATGAACATACCTTCTCACCCTTCTTCCAGCTGAGGGCGGGCTTTCGCTCCAATGCCGGGGATTATTACAGCGGCGGAACGCTGGGCTATCTCTCCGGGCTGTCCCTGGGCGCCGGCTGGAATTGGAAAAACTATCGTGTGGATTATGCCGTTTCCTCCTATGGAGACCTGGGCTTGGTAAATCAGCTCACCTTGGGCTACGACTTTTAAGGTGGGAGGTGTGAAGAAGGTGGAGAAACGTGACTTCTTATTGGAACTGGGCATGGAGGAGATTCCTGCAGGGCATTTCGGAGCGGCTTGTGAATGGTTGAAAGAGAGTTTTATCAGTTTTATACAGGCATCCCGCCTGGGCTATGAAGACCTGCTGGTGAGCGGCACCCCACGGCGCTTTTTCATCCGCGCCACCCAGGTGCCCATGGCTCAGACAGATCTGCGCCTGGAGCGCAGCGGCCCTGCCCTCAAGATATCCTACAAAGAAGATGGAGAGCTCACCCCCGCTGCCCTTGGTTTTTTGAAAAAGAACAACGCCAGCCCCTCCGATATCTATATCCAAAAGACGGATAAGGGGGATGTGATAGCCGTGAGCATCCGGCAAAAGGGCAAGAGCTTCAGCCAGCTGCTGCAGCCCTGGCTGGAAGAGCTGTTACCCAAGTTTCCCTTTCCCAAAAAGATGATCTGGAAGAACAAGGAACTGGCGTTTTCCCGTCCCTTGCGCTGGATCTGCCTGCTGTTTGGTGATGAACCCCTGCCCCTGCAGGTGTATGGCATCAGCAGCGGCAACGTCACCTTTGGCAATCGCTATCTGGGCTTGGAGCGTCCTTTGCAGGTAACCTCAGTGGATGCATACCTGCCAATCCTCAATGAGAATAGCGTGATTGCCGATAGGGAAGAGCGGCTGGCATTGATCCAGAAGGGTCTGGAAGCCGCCCCCCTTGAGGAAGGCCATCAGGTGGCTCCGGATGAACGCCTGGCACAGACCGTGTGTGACCTTGTGGAATATCCTTCCGCCGTGGTGAGCAGCTTTGACGAGCGCTTCCTGCGCCTGCCGGAAAAGATCATCATCTCCACCATCAGCCAAAACCAAAAGTATTTCTGCGTGAAAGACGCCTCCGGCAAGCTGGCAAGCCAGTTTGTCTTTATCTCCAATGGCGATGTGGCAAAGGCGGAGATCATCAAAAAAGGCAATGAAAAGGTGGTGAATGCCCGCCTGGAAGATGCCCTGTGGTATTTTGAAGAGGACACCCGCCAACCCTTGGAGAGCTATCTGCCTGCTTTGGAGGATGTGGTGTTTCATGCGAAATTAGGCACTTTGGCAGACAAGGTGCGCCGCATCACTGCCCTCTGTGAATGGATGTGCAGCCAGCTGAACCTCCCGGAGGCTGTTGCACAGAAGGTACTGCGCACCGCCCGGCTGGCAAAGGCAGACCTCGTTACCAGCATGTTGGGTGAGAAGGAATTTACCAAGCTGCAGGGCTATATCGGCAAACAGTATGCCCTGGTGTCACAGGAAGATGAGGAGGTGGCAGAGGGGATATGGGAGCATTATGCCCCGCGCGGTTCCAACGATGCCCTGCCCCAGAGCCTCACCGGTGCCGTGGTAGCCATTGCAGATAAGCTGGATACCATCTGCGGCATGATAGGCGTTGGCTTGATTCCCACCGGCTCGGCTGATCCCTTTGCCTTGCGCAGATTGGCTTTGGGCTTGTGTCAGATACTTTTGGAACGGGGTTGGGAGCTATCCTTGCAGGAACTGGTGGCAAAGAGCTTTGCCATCTTAGCCGATAAACTTACAATGGAAGAAGGTACAGAGGCCAAGAGCCTTGCCTTCATCCGTCAGCGCGTGGAATGGCTCCTCAAACAAGAAGGCATAGCCTACGACGTAATAGACAGCCTGGAGCATCTGCCCATCAGCTCTTTGGCGTCCTTCGAAAGCCAAGCCTTGGCATTGGGCAAGGTGAGGGAAACCGACGACTTTATGCGCCTCGTGATAGGCTTCAAGCGGGTGGCAAATATCTTGGACAAAGCCATGAGGGAGGGCCACTGCAATCCCCAGCTCTTTGCCCAGGAGGAAGAACGCACCCTGTATGAGGCATTGCAAGGCCTGCAAGGCAAGCTGGATGACACCCTTGCCCACTCCGATTATGACGCCGCCCTGCACGCTTTGATTGATATGGGACAGCCCATCGACCAATTCTTTGATGCCGTATTGGTGAATACTGATGATGAAGCCCTCAAGAACAACCGCCTGGCGCTTTTGAGCCAGATCCACAAAGAGTTCCTGAAAGTGGCTGATATCTCCAAGATAGTGGTGGAGGGTTAGCCCCGCCACGGCATCATGATAATGCAAATAAATAACTTAAGGATATAAAATGATTGATTTAATGAACAAACTGAAAGCCCGTGCAAAGGAGAAAAACGGCACGGTGGTTCTGCCGGAGAGCTCTGATATCCGCGTCCTTTTGGGTGCCGCCGATATCTGTGGCCAGGGTCTGGCAAAGGTGATCCTTTTGGGAGAGCCCGAAAAAGTGAAGGAAAAAGCCAAAGGCGCCGGCATCGATATCGAGTGTGAAGGCATCAGCATTATTGATCCCTATTACCACGAACGCAGCGCCGAATTTGCCCAATGGTTCTATGAAAAGCGTCGCGAGAAAGGCCTCACCTTGGAGGGCGCCACCCAGATCGTGCGCGAAAAGCTGTATTTTGGTGCCTTGATGGTAAAATTTGGCATGGCAGATGGAATGGTGGCTGGTGCCGCTCATACCACTGGAGACGTGCTGAAGGCAGCCCTCCAGGTGGTGGGCGTGAAGGCAGGATTGAAGACGGTATCCAGCAGCTTCATCATGGTGATGCCCAATTCCTGCGCCAACACCCGTCTTTATAGCTTTGCGGATTGCGCCGTGGTGATAGATCCCACCAGTGAACAACTGGCAGATATCGCCATCAGCACCGCCTCCACCCATAAGGCGCTGTTGGATGAAGAGCCCCGCGTGGCATTGCTTTCCTTTTCCACCCACGGCAGTGGCAAACACGAGCTGGTGGATAAGGTGACCACCGCCCGCGACCTCATCAAAGAGCGCAATGTGGATTTTGTATTTGATGGCGAGCTGCAGCTGGATGCGGCGATAGTGCCCCGCATTGCCCAGTCCAAGGCTCCCTCCAGCGTTTTGGCAGGAGAAGCCAACGTGCTGGTTTTCCCCGATCTGCAATCCGGCAATATCGGCTACAAGCTCACCCAACGCCTGGCAAATGCCGAAGCCATCGGCCCCGTCATCCAGGGCTTGGCAGCACCGGTTTGTGATCTCTCCCGCGGCTGTTCCGCAGAGGATGTCACAAACACCGCCGTGCTGGTTTTACTGATGAAATAATAAAAAAATAGATTAAGGAGCAGCATCATGACGATCAAGCTTTCCAACCGCATCAAACTGGTGAAACCCTCTCCCACCCTTGCGCTTTCCGCAAAGGCAAAACAGATGGGTGATGCCGGTATCGACGTAATCAATTTTGGCGTGGGAGAACCCGATTTTAATACTCCGGAGTATATCAAACAATCTGCCCATGCCGCCCTGGATGCCAATTTTACCCGCTATACAGCCAATCCTGGCATCATCGAACTGCGCCAAGCCATCTGTGCCAAATTCGAGCGCGAAAACGGCCTTAAATACCAGCCCAATCAGATATTGGTATCAGCAGGCGCCAAAGCCTCCATCATCATAGTATTGATGGCTGTGTGTGACGCCATGGACCAGGTGCTCATCCCCACCCCCTACTGGGTGAGCTATCCCTACCAGGCCATCTTGGCAGGTGCAGAGCCCGTGCTACTACATACCATGGAAAAAGACGAGTACAAGGTTACCCCCCAGACTCTGAATGCAGCCTGCGATGCCAACCCCACTGCCAAAGTGTTGTTGTTAAACTCTCCTAACAACCCCACAGGAACCGTTTATAATAAAGAGGAGCTGACCGCCCTTGCCAAGGTGTGCATCGAGCGCAACCTCCTGGTGATCAGCGATGAGATATACGAACGCCTGGTATATGAAGGCACACAGCATGTATCCATCGCCTCCGTATTGCCGGAGATGATGGAGCGCACCGTGGTGGTCAACGGTGTATCCAAAGCCTACGCCATGACCGGCTGGAGATTGGGCTATGCCGCGGGTCCTGCCGAGATCATCGCCGCTGCCGGCAGAGTGCAGGCACACGCCACCTCCTGCGTCAATTCCATCACCCAAAAGGCATGCGTGACTGCCCTCAACGAAGAAGACGATTCCATCGAAAATATGAGACAGGAATTTGAACAGCGCCGCGACTTCCTTTGCAATGAACTGGCAAAGATCCCCCACATCACATTCTTCAAACCCAAAGGCGCCTTTTATGTATTCCCCGATATCTCCTGGTATCTGGAAAACAACACCAAGGGAATAGAGAATTGCGACCAGCTGTGCAACACCCTCTTGGAAAAATATCATGTGGCATTGGTATCCGGAGGCTCCTTCGGCGTGGAAACCGCTGTCAGATTCTCCTATGCCAACAGCATGGACAACCTGCGGAGTGGCGTGCAACGCTTTGCAGACTTTTTGGCTGAATTGCGCGCATAATACAAGGAAATATCAATGGATGATATGCAGGAAAGGATGAAAGAACGCTGGGAAGAGCGTCGCAAGAAAGGTCAGAACTGGCCGCGTTTGGTGATTATGCTGATAATACTGATTGCCCTGATCGTGGCAATGAATATGCTCAGCAAAAAAACTGCCCAGATGAAAAGCATCCAAGGCATCGAGTATATTGATTCCACCGCCGTGGAGCTGGAACCGGATGCTCCCCGGGCCACCACTCCCGAGGGAGAATCTCTGCCGTGAGGATGGTTTTGGCAATATCCCTCGATGGCATCATCAACCTCGATGCATCCCAAAATACAATGATTACACAATTGGAGGTGTGGACATAATGAACTATGCACAATCCGGCGTGGATGTGGAAGCGGGCGAAAAAGCAGTCCGCAACATCAAGACACTCGTAAGCCGCAGCTACAACCCCAATGTGTTGAGCCAATTAGGCAGCTTTGGTGGCCTCTTTAGGCTGGATTTGAAACAGCACCCACGCCCCGTGTTGGTCTCCAGCACAGACGGCGTGGGCACCAAGCTGATGGTGGCTATCATGGCACAAAAGTATGACACCATCGGGCAAGACCTGGTAAATCACTGTGTGAACGACATCTTAGTGCAAGGCGCAGAGCCTCTATTCTTTTTGGATTATATTGGCATCAACAGGATGGACGGCGAGATGATAAGCGGCCTCATAGAAGGCATGACCAACGCTTGCGTAGCCAATGGCTGTGCCCTGATAGGCGGTGAAATGGCAGAAATGCCCGCCATCTATCAGCCGGGTGATTTTGACCTGGTGGGCACAATCGTGGGCGTGGTGGATGAAACCAAGGTGATTACCGGCGACAAGGTGAGCCAGCGCGATATCTTGATTGGCATTCCCTCCAGCGGTTTGCACACCAACGGCTATTCCTTGGCACGTGCCATCGTCTTTGACAAGCTGGGATTAACCGTGGATAGCTATGTTTCAGAGCTGGAAGCCACAGTGGGGGAACTGCTTTTGAGCGTTCACCTCAGCTATCTGCCGCTGTTCAAACCAGTGCTGTCCCATCCCGGTTTGCACGGCTTGGCTCATATCACAGGTGGCGGCATAGCAGGAAACCTGAAACGCATCATTCCCCAAGGACTTTCCGCCTACGTAACTTACCCCATCAGCGAGATCAGCCCCCTCTTCCAATGGCTGCAATCCGGCGGCGGCATCTCCGATGATGAAATGCGCAAAGCCTTCAACCTGGGCATCGGAATGATTGCCGTGGTGGATGAAAATAGCGCCCAAGAGATGCTGAACGTAACCGGCGGAGTGATGATTGGCGAAATAGTGGACGCTCGGGATGGAGACGACCTCGTTCGTTTTATTGATTAAAATATGCTTACACACCTCCTTCCTGCCTGTTACCCTCCTTTGTGCCTCCTTTGTCCAGACAAGGGTGAGACAAGGGAGAGACAAGGGTGGTTAATAAGGAAGCTACCAGTTACAAGCAACTGGAGTGCCTTTTGATTTTGCCATCAATATCCCTAATTGATTCAAAAATCAATTTATACATTGACGGCAAAATGGCATTGATATCAAGAATCATTGCAGCTTGGACAGCCATGAATTGGTGTAATAAGAGTTTAAAACAAAAAAACTGCTTGACGATTTCACATAGATCAGATTATCGTGATCTAACCCCAAAAGAGTATCGGGTGCGTGCATTCGACTTTTTTGGATAAGTGATTGTAATTAAATTAAATGCTTAAAAACAAGGGAGGTTTATCGATGCGTAAATATGCATTGATCCTGCTCATTTTGATCGGCAGTATCGCCTTACTGAACGCCGCCACTACTGGCAAACTTGCCGTACGTGTGAGAGACGGCTCCGGCCGAGCAATCGAATTTGTGAACGTTTCTGTGATGCAGAACAACAGAACACTCACCGGTGGCCGAACCAACAACAAAGGAACGGCAATTATTATCAACATCCCCCCGGGGTTTTACACTGTCAAATTCACCCTCGTTGGATATGACGATTATATTGTAAATCAAGTTCGTATCCAAGTAGACCAAACCACATCGCTTTCTCCTGTGATGAATAAAAAAGGCGTAATCCTTACTACCGTTACGGGGACCGCCGAACCGGATAGAGTGGAGCGCGACAGGGTGGGTTCTGCCACACAAATTGATATGACCAACATGGCAGACGTTGCCGTGACAGACGTAGCTGGCGTGGTAGCCATGCAGGCGGGTGTTACCAATATCGGCGGCGAATTGCACGTGCGCGGTGGCAGATCAAACGAAGTCAACTTCACCGTTGACGGCATGAGCGTTTCCGACCCCGTTGACGGCGGGTCTGCACTGGGTGTGGACTTGGATGCCATCAAGGATATGAAGGTGATGACGGGTGGCTTCCCTGCAGAATACGGCAATGCCCAATCCGGCGTGATCAATATCGTTACCAAAGACGGTGATCCCTTCTATTCCGGAAAAGTGGAATATAACACAGACCATATCATTGGTTCCGGCAGAAACATGGATGTCATCAAGTTTGCCATTGGTGGTCCGGTGATACCCTTTGGATCTGAGGACCTGAAGGAAAGGTTTACATTTTACCTCAATGCTGGTGGAGAGTGGCAGGATGGCCGCCTGAAAGATTATTGGATAGGCGATCCCATGAAAGATTATCTTTTTGGCAACACCCAGCTTTTGGAATATGAATACGATGCCTACAATCCTTATGACAAGCGCAAAAGCTTTGCCGGCATAGATTTTGGCAACCGCAACTATAACGGCTACAATGCAAACCTGAAAGCCAAGTATGTATTTAGCCCCACCCAAAACATGACCTTTGCCGTGCGTGGAGACCGTAACTATAACTATGGCTACAGCTATGGTTGGCGTTACGCTTTGCATCATTACTGGGTGCAGGAAATCAACCAAAGACAATATATTGGTACCTACGACCATGTGCTGAACAACCAAATGAACTTCAAGCTGAAAGCCAGCTACTATCAGAAGACCAGTAATTCCGGCCCTCGCGGCATTGATCGTGGAAACTATCTGTTCCAACAGCCTTATCAGGATTCCCAATATGTGGATAACGCATTGATGGGAGAATATGGCTATGATAGCGTGGATAACGATGGCGACGGTGTGTTTGACTTTGGCTTTTTGCCCTCTTATTTCTGGACTTACCGCATCGCCGGCTTGGAAGCCCCCCGCTCCATTTCCGGATTTATGGCTCCCGGCTCCATCTTTGATAACTTTGTGGACGACGTTACCTCCACCGTTAACCTCAGAGGTGATTTTGAGTATCAGATCAATGAGACTCACCTTGCCAAAACCGGTTTGGAACTCATCAAACACAACATCAAAAAAGACCAGATGCAAAACTTCCTCACCGTTTATGAAGACCGCCGTCAAGCCAGCCTGAACCGCGTATTTAACGAAGCTGATTTGGCAAACTGGACTCCTCAATATGAATATATAACAGACGAAAACGGAGACCAGGTGATCAAACTGCGTGAACTGGACGGACACCCGGTAATCCTGAACATCCCCGATGGCCTATACTATGTATATATCACGGAAGATGAGAAGATGATTCCGATTTATCATTCGGATGATTATTTCCGTGCCGCCAAAGAAGCCTCCGGAAAGCGTGATGGATATCAGGCGGACCCCTGGCAGATTGCATACTATATTCAAGACAAGATGGAATGGGAAGGTATGATCGTGAATGCCGGCTTGCGCCTGGACTTCTGGTATCTGGGAACTTCCTATAAGGTGTTGGAAGACAATGGCGTTTATCGCTCGGTGGATTTTGATTCCAAAGATCGCTTCCAAGCCATGATCTCCCCCCGTTTGGGAGTGTCTCACCCCATCACAGAGCGCGACGTGCTGAGATTTGCCTATAACTATCAGAACCAATTGCCCCAGATGCAATATATCTTTACCAGCAAGACTCCGGAAGATGCCAATATCTCTGATACCGTGATTACCGTGGGCAACCCCACCCTGGAGCCCCAAATCACCGTTACCTACGAAGTGGGACTTTCTCACCAGCTTTCAGACGACTATGTGTTGGATGCCACTGCATATTACAAAAACCTGTATAACTATGTGAGCACCGTGAAAGAGAAGAAACCTGGTGAAGAACAGATCAGCTGGTACAAATTCATTTCTGAAGACTACGGCTCCACCCGTGGGATAGACCTGCAGCTGGAAAAACTGCTCTCCAACTTCTACACCTGGAACGTTGCCTACTCCCTGGCATGGGCAAATGGCAACAACTCCAGCACCGTGATCCAAGACGAAATGACGAACCTGCGTGAATTCCCTCTGGATTGGGATATTCGTCACAACCTCAATACCAGCTTTACCTTCCGTATTGGCAGAGGCGAAGAGTTCTTTGTGCCCTTCACGGATTTCATCCTGCCATTGGATGATTTTAGTGCCAACCTGAACTGGAGCTTTGCCTCCGGCGCACCCTATACCCCTCAATCAATCGACGGCAACAACATGCTGGATACAAACTCCATGCGCATGAGATGGACAAACCAGGCAAACCTGCGCCTCACCAAAGGCTTTGTGCTGCCCGGCAATATGAGTGTCAGAGCGTTTATGGACGTTGAAAATATCTTTAAGAAGACAAACATCCTGTCTGTGTATCCCAAAACCGGCTCTCCCTATGAAACCGGCGAAGATATTTCTGACACAGTTACTGGATTTACATACCCTGAGGTTGCTTATGTATACAACAAGGCAATCAGTAACCCCTCAATGGTTAATAACCACCGTGGCGTCACATTTGGCGTTTCATTCAACTTCTAAATTTTAGTTCCCTAAGGAGGAATATTATAATGAACAAGAAAACTGCATGGATACTGCTGACTGTCATGGCAATCATGATGCTTTGTTCAGCATTGGGCGCTCAGGAAGCTGCCGAAGCAGTGGCAGAGGAAGCCGCTGCCTCCGCCGGTGGCTCAAAGAATATAGCTGAGTTTGTGTTTGGAAGCGGTATGGTAAAATGGTTTAAAGACGGTGGCTGGGCGATGTGGCCCATCCTCTTGGTCACCATTTACGGCCTTGCCTATATCATCTGGAAATTCATAACCTTGATTCATGCCAAGATCAACCTGAACAACTTTTTGGGACGCATCGTTCCTCTGGTGCAGGAAGGTAAATACAAGGAAGCTGTAGATATCGCAGCCAAGACCCGTGGCCCTGTGGCAGCTATTGTTCATGCTGGATTGGTGAAGGCAAATATGGGTATGGACGCAGTGGAAAAATCTATGGAAAACGCTGCCATGATCGAGATGAGCTATCTGGAGAAAGGCTTTATCGAGCTTTCCACCACCATCACCCTTGCTCCCATGCTGGGCTTTTTGGGAACCGTTGCTGGTATGATCTCTGCTTTTGATGCCATCGCAGCAGCCCGCGCAGTGGACGCCACCATCGTGGCATCCGGTATCAAAATCGCTCTTATCACCACGGAAGCCGGACTTATCGTGGCCATTCCCGTGCAATTCTTTAATAACATCTTCACGACCATGGTGGACGGCCTGGTTATAGATATGCAACGTGCCTCCGAGAAAGTCATTGAAGCCCTTATAGAGAAAAAATAAGGGGGATATGATGAAAGTCGGCCGCAAGAGGAAAGGTAAAGCTGAGATACCGACAGCGTCGATGTCCGACATTGCCTTTTTGCTCATTGTCTTCTTCATGGCAACCACCAAGTTTGACGTGAAAGAAGGTATCAAAATAGTCCTGCCGGCGACGGCCCCTGAAGGATCCCAGCAAGCTGAAACCATCCAACTGGGCGAAGACAAGATGACCCGCCTCCAGATAGAAGCAGATGGAACTATTGCAGTGAATAAAGAGGCACCACGTGAGATCGAAAATCACGAGCTGGACAACATTATTATGAAGAAACTGCAAGAAAATAATGATATGATCTTCAAAGTGATCACCGATCGTGATGCCGAATACAGCCAAATGATCCGCGTGGTGGACAGGCTAAAATCCCAGAGAGCCGAAAAGATCTCTCTATCCACAAACTAAAGGAGATGCCATGGCAAAGATACAAAAAGGTAAACAAAACCGCGAAGCCTTCATCCCCACAAGCTCGATGTCAGACATTGCTTTCCTGCTGCTACTGTTTTTCATGGTATCCACCGTGTTTGTGCAGGAAAAGAAATTCTGGGTGGAAAGAGATCGCTGGCCAAGAGCGGATACCATTGAACGCATCCCGCGCAATAACACCACCACCATCTACGTAATGAAAGATGAAACCATCCTTATAGATGACGTACCCACCAAAATTGAAAGCGAAGAAGACGTCATGATTGCAAACGCCCTCATCGCCAAAAAAGAAGAGAATCCAGAAATCGTTGTCTGTTTTCGCACCGATAGGGAAACCAAATATGGTGCCATGTCAGACGTAATGCGCCAATTGCAGGATGCAGAAACCCTGGTAGTGGCTTTTGAAGCCCAAAAGCAACATTAAGAGGTGTATTATGGAAAACAAAATGTATGACTGGAAAGACGTGGCAAATGCCCAATTTGCCAAAGCTGTCTCACTATCCCTGGTGCTGCTTATGTTTGTGCTGATGGTGACGCCCAACATCGAGGTTCGTAAGCAAAAATTCACCACCACACAAACCGAGCTGGTGGATATCCCCATGGAAGAGCGTGAAAAACTGGAGCCACCTCCCACTGAGATTCAAATCGATATCCCGATTGTGATTAGTGACGACCTCTCAGAGGGGCAAACAGACCCGGAACTACTGGCAAAGCATGAACAGTTTTTGACGGAGTTTGGAACCCCACGCCCCACCACATCTTTATTTGATGGTGAGGGTGAGATGGTGGAATTTGTGGCTTACGACGATCCTCCTGTCATGATAGGAGAATTGAGAGTAATATATCCAGAATCCGCAAAACGAACCAATACGCAGGGAACCGTGGTTTTGGAAGTAGAAGTGTATAGAGATGGCAGAATCGGCAATATCCACGTCAGAAGAAGCATTATTGGCTTGGATCAGGCAGCCATCGATGCTGTGCGTAAAGTGAAGTTTCAACCCGGAAAAAGCGGTGGACATCCTGTGGATACCATGGTTATTATCCCCGTTGATTTCCAATTAAATTAGTCTTTGGGAGTAAAATAATGAAGTTTAACAAAATCGTATTATGCCTGCTTTTGCTGGGCTTGATACCAATCACTGTGTTTGCCGCCAGTGCTGTACCAAATACTGGTGGCGGAACCAAGAGGCTGGACCTTACCAAAGTGCACAAAGTGGGTAACATTTGGTTGCGCGTAAGTAACTATGGCTTCTTTGGTTCTGGAGATGATATCGTACCCCAATACCCCTCCTTGGAGTATCCTGGTGGTAGCGGTATAGATTACCTCTATCAAGGTGCACTCTGGTTTGGAGCCAAGAAATACCGCAGAGATAGTGCCGGACGTAAGCTCTATTGGGTGCACGACAACTATCAGGAAAACTCTGAAACCGTAGCTGAGGGAGCCGCAGCTTGGCATGCCGGCCTCAAGCCTGTGGTCGATACACTCGTCACCGTGGGATTTGATGGAGACAAAGACCTCTACGAATTCTTGCCTGCCTATAACCCCTTGGTGAGTGCGAATACCGGCGCCATGGATCTGTATGACACATACAACGCCATGGACGAAATCGCCACCGCCAGTACCCGTAGACAAAAACGTGGTGTGGACGACGATGGTGACGGTGTGATAGATGAAGACTTTGTGGGTTATACCTTCCCCTTGCGCAAAGCGGATGAATTGCCCACCCAGTTCGAATCTTTTGGCAGTCAGTATATCCATAATACAAATAACTATGCCATCATCAATGAAGGGTATAATTCGGAGATATGGTTCCCCCTTGGGTTTATGGATTTATCCGACGAGAGCTTCACATCCTTTGCATTTACTGCTCCCTATGATGACGATGGAGATGGCCGCGTGGATGAAGACGGTGCCCCTGTTTCCGAGCAAGACTTTATATCGTATTATTACGACTACTGTCCGTTGGGAACCACAGGAGACCGTGATCTGGGGCGTTCCGCCAGCTCGAACAAACACTTACCGCTCAATCTGCGCGTACGTCAGATGTCCTATCAATGGAGCTATGACTATATCAAAAACCTTGTATACGTCGAGTTTAATATCACCAACATGAATACCGCCACGCAGGACACATTATTTGACTGCGCCATGGGTATTTATATGGATTGTGACTGCGGACCCCAAGTATGGAGTTCCGAAAAGGCTGCCGATGATAAATCCGGCTACGTCAAAGGTACCGGTTATGAATTTGCCTATACCTATGACGCAGACGGTGATGGTGGACAAACCACCGGTATCGTGGGCGCCCGTGTGTGTACCCCAGACCCCGAAGAGCTTCAATTCCACTGCTGGTATTGGAAGGTGGGAGACGGACCGGACGACGGTAACCCCAGAAACCTGAACCCACACCCACAACGAACGGCGAACGAGAAGTATTGGCTATTAACAGGGCGTAACCCCAACGACCAAAAGTTCCAGCCCTTGAGGCCGGATCAAGATGACGTGATGGAATACGAACAACCCTCACCCAACGACACCCGTTTCCTCTTTGCTTTCTACGGCGATATGCAAGGAATGACCAACCCCTCCGCCGCCTCCTGGAACCTGGAACCCGGCCGCACCATGAAAATTGTGGTGGCAGTATTCCCCGGTGATAACAAGGAAGACTTGAAGCGTACCGCCCGCTGGGCAAAAGAAATCTACGGCCAAGCTCAGCACTTGGTAAACGTGGTATTGCCCGATACCTTCCCCCACTACACTCCTCCCGAACCTCCCGAAATCCCCAAGATGTATGCCGAAATGATGCATGATGGAGACCAGATAGACGTTTTTTGGGACAACCGTTCTGAATTCTCAGAAGACTCAATGACCGTCTCTGCCGCTGTGATCGGCTGGCAAAACCCTGATTTCGTAGCCAGCGATTCCTACAAACATGATCTTGATAGCGATCCCACATTCATCGATTGGAGCGACTATCCGGACGAATTCAAACCGGGAGCCACTGAATGGAACATGAATGCCTCGGTAAACCCATTTACCGGGTATAGGCTAAGGCACGACTTCCAGGGCTACACTATCTGGGGACGCAGCGGAAGCGGTTCTCAGGAAGATTGGTCAATGTTGGACCGTTGGGATAAAAAGGAAACAGCTCAAGATTATCTGGACTATTCCGTGAATATAAACAGCCCTCATGCCGATTCCCTCTTCCTGGATTATGGCGGATACCTGGGCATCGATAAAGGGCTGCCCAATCCCAACCAATGGCCAAACAGAAGCCAATATAAAGACTTCTACAGATTCAACGAACTCTATCAGCTGGTGCCATATCCTGCTTACACTACTGATGCCGAGATCGAAAACGATCCCTTCTATGGCTTCCCCATCTACAATCCCACAGTAAATTATACCCCTGCTCTCCAGGAGGAAGCCGATAGAATCAGAACAGAAAACCAAGGCAAACCTGGCGAATATATAATGCAATTGCAGGCCCGTCTCTTCAAACATCCCGAAATCAGAGACGAAATCTTTGACGAACTGCTGGATACAAAGCTCATCCCGCTCAGCGGTCATGGTGGCCAAGTGGCAATCGACAATGACGATGCACTGATAAAGCTGCATAAAGAGCGTCTTGCACGCCGTTACTACCAGTCCACCATCATGTATCCCCGCAAAGGTGTGGAATATTATGTTGCCGTAACAGCCTATGACAGAGGTATTCCCTCAAACGATCTGAACTTCTTGGAAACCGGACGTGACGCGGATGCCAATATGCAGGTATTCTTCCCCGGAACCAGTGCCAAGGAAAACATGGACAATATCTATGTCATCCCCAATCCCTATATCGGCCGCAGCAAGTTTGACGGACGTCGTGAGGGTGATGACAAGGGTGACAAGAGCCGTCGCCTCTGGTTTGTGAACCTGCCCAAACAATGCACCATCCGCATCTATACTCTTGCCGGAGACTTGGTGCAGGAGCTGGAACACGACGGAGTTCACAGCGTGGATATCCTCACGGTTTCCAAAGCCACCACCCACGGCATGTCTCCGGATGGAATGCATGAATGGGATCTCTTGTCCAAACACCGCCAGATTATCGCCCCCGGAGTCTATCTATTCTCCGTGGAAAATAAAGCCGATAAGAAAATCAAAGTCGGCAAATTTGTGGTTATAAAATAGAGGAGAAACAATGAAAAAGATAAGTATAATTATCCTTGCCCTTATATTATTGCTTCCCCTCACCCTGGCAGCAAAACCGTTTGGCAAGACCGGAACGGCAGCTCTCCAATTCCTAAAACTGGGTGTGGATGCACGTGCCATCGGTATGGCAGAAGCATACACTGCCGTCACTGATGATATTTCTTCCACATATTGGAACCCCGCCGGCTTGGCTCCTGCCAAAGAAAACCAAGCCTTCTTTTCCCACACAAATTGGATCGCAAATATCTATCATGAATATGCAGCCGCATCTTATACAAATGGTGTCACCACCTTCGCAGCCTATGGCTCCGTGCTCCACATGGATAAGATGGATATCACCGAAGAAGATACCTTTGGTCCCACGGGTGAGCAATTTACAAACAGCAGCATGGCTTTTGGCGTGAATTATGCCCAGGTCTTCACTCAAAAATTCTCCGCCGGTGTGGGCGTGAAATATCTGCGTGAAAACCTCTACGAATTCGCCGTCAATAGCTACGCATTCGACGTGGGTTCCATATACAACACTGGTTGGCAAAACATCAAAATTGGTATGGCTCTGCGCAACTTTGGCCCAGACATCCGCTATCGTGTGGATGACGATGAGGATGGAAGTTATGATGAAGACCCCTTTGATCTGTTTGACAACGATGGTGATGGCCTCGTAGATGAAGACGGTCCCGAGCTTGAGAGCAAGATCCCAATGAGTTTCTCCTTGGGTATCAGTGGAGACCTCATGCGCAATGACACAGATCATTGGATTGCATCCCTGCAATTGGATAACGTGATAGACCGCAAGGAAACCTGGAACCTGGGTACGGAATACAAGCTCAGAAACCTTTTCCTCAGAGGCGGATACCAATTTGGTTATGATACAAATGGCTTTAGCGCCGGCTTGGGATACCAGATTGCCACCAGCTTTGCCATCTTGAATATAGATTATGCATACACGGACATGGGTTTGCTAAAGGAAAACTTCCTCAAAACTGCCCACCGTGTATCTATTAAAATGAGATACTAAGGTTAATTAGACTACATGGAGGAACCAATGAAAAAACTGTTAATTGTCCTGCTGACAATTGGTCTCTTGCTTAGCGTGGCGTATGCCAAGGAAATGCAAGTAAGCACAAATCGGAAGCCTCTTGAATCCCCACAGGGTTTCAGGATGCCTCAGACCCGTAACACCCCCGAATATACATTCAGCAAACAACCCGTTGCGATCATGACCAGCTATTATGACTACATGATCGGTTCATACAACGGCTTGCCTCTCAGAGTGATCCCCTCTTCTGAAGGTGGCGGATACTTTATGACCTACCACGGCCGTCGTCAGGCTACTGGCGTAAGACGTGTGTTTTATTCCTATTTGGATGCCAATGGCAACGTGGTATCAAACAACGAAATCACAAACGTCCAAAACAACGAAGGTTATCCTTCCGTATCCGTTGACCCCGTATCGGGCAAACCCATGTATGCCTGGCACGCCAATACAGACACTGATGCCGAGCTGGAAGTCCAGTTTGTTACAGACGCCTTCTTGGGCGGATTCTCCGGATTGTGGAACGATATCCAAGTGATTATCGATAACCCCACAGAAGTGACCCACCCTGATGGCACAGTCACCACCCACAGCGAATTCATCTGGCCCACAGTGCAGATCGGACCCTCTCCCATCGCCGGCAAACGCAGAGTGTATGTGATTGCCCGTAACGCTGAAACTGCCACTTATGGTCCCTCCGAAAACCCCCTTATCGCCTTTGCCGATTTTGACGGTGACGATATTGAGGGCGGAATCCCCTTCGTTTGGAGCTATACCAGCATCCCGGAAATGGACCAATGGAACGTGGACGCAGAATGGCGCAGACCCTTCCACGCTCTTACCACAGATAATGCAGGCAACCTCTACTATGCTGGCTATCACTTTGCCACCGAAGCAGATGGTGATACCTCAATCGATGAGGAAGACCTCGATATCTTTATGTGCCCAAACTATGGTGAAGGCACCTGGACACGTCTCAGCTTCTGGGACAAACTGCCCGCTTGGAACCCTCCCACAGGGCCGAACAACCCCGTCGGCTATTTTGAAGACAGCGATACCGGTCAACCCTATCTGGACAGTCAGCTTACCTTCAATATTGCCAATAGCTCTCACCTCAATGCCTCTGTAGACCAATATGGCAGAGTCCACGTACTGGCTGTCTATGCCCTTTCCACATACAACGGATACTACTATCCCAATATCCAGTTTGTGAAAGAATTTGTATTTGACCCTGCCACCCAGGAAATCACCGTAAACGAAATCTATCCCCAGAAGCCTGAAGATGATAACTACAACGAATACTTCATGCCTTGGGATTTTGAAGCTCCCTACGGTGAAGTGGACGACTTTTATGTCTCTGGAGATCAAACAGCTCCCATGATGGTCACAGACTTCCCCTTCCCTCACTGGGATCAGAGCGCACACTCAGACGCCATGTTGTTCCACTACAACAACGTCAAAATCAGTGATGCAAACGAAGAGGGAATGATGGTTGCCGTGTGGCAAAACTCCTACCGTGCACGTAGTTACAACGAATACAACGACGAAGATTTCGCAGCTTTTGCAAACACTCCCGAAATCTGGATGTCCGTATCCTCAAACAACGGTAACGAATGGAGCGAGCCCATCGTGCTGAACAATGTGGAAACCCCCGAATTTGCCGACATCAAACCCATGTGGGTCTATCCTGCAGACCAGGTGCTCTTTACCGGAATGCAAGGACAAAACAAGGTTGGTAAAGTGGGAATCATGTTCTACAACGATTTCACCTGGGGCTCAAACGCCATCGATCCCCCATACCACGTCAACCCTGACGGCGGTGATGTGATGTTTATGGAGCTGCAAGTGGTATTCCCCTACCACCCC
Organism: Candidatus Cloacimonadota bacterium; assembly: GCA_012522935.1. Taxonomy (GTDB): domain Bacteria; phylum Cloacimonadota; class Cloacimonadia; order Cloacimonadales; family Cloacimonadaceae; genus UBA3900. Next base: position 34,016 of record JAAYJN010000080.1, read on the forward strand.
AATGCCGACGAAACTGCTGTAACCCCCAGCATCAGCCTGCTCAACCAGAACTTCCCCAACCCCTTCAACCCCAGCACCACCATTAGCTACACAATGAACAAGGCTGCACACGCAAACGTATCCATCTACAACGTAAAAGGTCAGCTCATCAATACCCTCGTGAACGAAAACAAGGGCTTTGGAACTCACAGCGTTGTCTGGAACGGAACCGACACCAAGGGCAACACCGTGCCCAGCGGTATCTATTTCTACCGTTTCACCACAGACAACCACACTGAAACCAAGAAAATGATGCTGATGAAATAAATTATATCTACTGCGATATAGAAAAAGCCCCCGACACTCCGTTGGGGGCTTTTTTAGAGGCCAGAGGTTAGAGGCCAGAGGTTAGAGGTTAGGGGGAGCTCGCTGCGCGAGCAGTAACACTGGCTTTCAGCCGGTGGTTCCACCGGTTTTAACCGGTTGTTAAAAAAGGACTTATAGGATTTAGGGATCAGGTTCCAGGGGTCAGGGAACAGAGATTAGAGGCCAGAGGTTAGAGGAGCGGCGTCTCGCCGCTTGTGCTGAAACCTGAAACCTGGCACCTGAACCCTGCGCCACCTCCGGCTGGCGCTTCCCTGTTAACCACCCTTGTCTCTCCTTTGTCTCGACAAGGGTGAGACAAGGGTGGTACAAGGGTGGCTAATGGGCAAGGCGTCTTGTACCCCCTGGCTTCAGACGGGAGTTTCGCCGACTTCAGTCGGCTTTATGTCCCTATATTATCAATGCCTTACGCGCATTCATGACTTGAGCTGATATGACAAATATTGATTGCTGTTTTTGTATTTTATGCTATGTTAATGAAGTAATATAAAACCTGTAAGTTTGGGGACAGGTATTTGTTTTCGGAAAGCAAGGTATCCGCAGATGCAATCATCCGTTTGTCATCATTCATCGCGGGCGAGGCGAGCCCCCTTCCCCGCTTTTGTTTTTTCCTTGAGATTCAGGCATGGAAATTGCAAGTTTCTCTTGACATATATTGCCAATGCCGAATTGATGACCAAACTGAGGTACGAACTCTATTTAGAGTGATAGGCCTTACATTTTTTAATAGTATTATAACAAAAGAAAAGGAGTACTTATGCGCATCACCATGCCAAAACTCTTGCTCCTCATAGTCTTTGTGGCTGTTGCCATGACCATGTGGGCAGACGTTGATGAATATACATTCACCAGCGCTCTGGGCACATACACAGAGATTAGTGGGGGCACGCTCTTGGGAGATAACACGAATACAAACGTAAGTTTTGACAATATCCCCCTGGGCTTCACCTTCAATTTTAACGGAGAAGATCACACTGCCATCAGTGTGGCAACCAAAGGCTACATTGCTTTTGGACCCTCTGTTGTCAACAACAATACCGCAATCAGTGCCGCCACTGGCACAAACAACCTTGCGGTAGCTCTCAATAGGGACATCAAGAGCCGTGATGACGGGTCTTTGATGTATCTGCTCAGTGGCACTGCGCCCAACCGCGTTTTTACCATTCAATGGAAAAACTACCGTCGCAGCCCCACTTCCACCCAAAACGATGTCTTAAATTTCCAGATTCAACTTCACGAACAAGACAACGTCATCAAATTCGTCTATGGTGATTTTAACACCCTCACGGTTGCTACTGCAAGAACCGTACAGGTTGGTTTGAGAGGAGAATCCAACGCAGATTTTAACAATCGCACCACCACCACGGATTGGGCTGCCACCACTGCTGGTACAGCCGCCAATGCCGCTTGCGATTTGACTGCTGATGTATTCCCTGCCTCAGGGCTCACCTTCACCTTTGCTCCCATGCAGCAGGGCTCCGTGCCTGGCGCTGCCCAAACACCCAACCCCGTGAACAATGCCACCAACGTTGCCATCAACGCAGTCCTTGGCTGGCTCAGTGGCGGCGGTGAAGTGGATGGATACAAGGTATTCTTGGGAACAAACAACCCTCCCAACAACCTTGTAAATGGTACCACAGTAACTGGCAATAGCTACACACATACTGCAAACTATAACTATTCCACCATCTACTATTGGCAAATCGTGCCCTTCAACGCTTCTGGTGATGCCACAGATTGTCCTGTCTGGCAGTTTACCACCCTTGCTGACCCCACTGTCAGCACCTTCCCCTACAACCAGGATTTTGACACCGTCACCCCTCCCGCTCTGCCTCTGGGATGGACCACCCTCAACCTCAATGGTGACAACTACACTTGGGAAACCTTTGCTGATCCCAATGCACACAGCACCCCCAATTCCATGCGCATTCGCTACAACCAAACAGAAGACATGGATGACTGGCTGATTTCCCCTCCTCTGGCTCTTGGCACAGAGTATCCCTATCAGCTCAAATTCTGGTATCGTGCAAACAGCGCCGCTTTCCCCGAAGCTCTTTCAGTGTATTGGGGCACAGCACCCACTGCTGCCGCTCTTACCAATCAGCTTTTCAGCAATACCGATATCACCAATGATGCCTATCAACAGGCTTCCGCAGTCTTTGAGGTGCCCACCAATGGAACCTATTACATTGGCTTCAAGGGCCACAGCCCCGCCAATATGTTCTATCTGTACCTGGATGATATCTCCATTGCCGAAGCTATCGACAACATAATTCCCCCCGTCAATCTCACCGCCACAGTTAGCGGTAGTGACGTTCATCTCAGCTGGCTGGCACCCGGAACCACCCCTCCTCCGCCAGATGCTTTTGAAGATGGCTTTGAGACTTATACTGATTTTGCTCTCACCTTCGATCCCTGGGTAACCGTGGACGTGGATCAGAGCACTACCTATGGTATGACCGGCACAGATTGGCCCAATGCCTATGCAGCTCAGGCTTATATCATCTTCAACCCCAGCACCACCACTCCTCCTCTTGCCACGCTTGATGCACACGGCGGCAGCAAGATGGCAGCCTGCTTTGCAGCCACAGCCTCTGTCAATAACGACTGGCTGATCAGCCCCATTTTGGAGCCTCAAGCCGGACAATCCTTCAACTTCTGGGCTCGCAGCTATACCGCTCAGTATGGATTGGAGAGATTTAAGGTTGGTGTATCCAATGGCGGCA
>JAAYJN010000081.1 GCA_012522935.1 Candidatus Cloacimonadota bacterium
ACTCTTTATACACAGGCAGACAGACACGAACTTGAAAACTCAATTAAGTGGACAATAATACAACATAAATAACAGTAATCAATACAATTATAATTACAATAAGTGACTTTTTTGGGGGAATGCCTTCAATTATATAAAACACACTAAATGTGTTGATAATAGGTGAGATTACGGGATGCCCCTGCTAAAAATATGGATAAGTAGTCAAAAAGTTCTTGACTAATATGCTCGTCTGACTACCTTGGCACCAGCAAGTAAATCAAGCAAAAAAGGTAATGTCGATGACCCGAAACCTACAGTTAATCCAACGGCATGCGCAATTAAAAGAATTGGGCAGCCAGTTAAAACTGGCCTTGCTCAAGGAATTGATCCATGCTCCAGCTACCTGTCAGCAATTAGCAAAACTTTTTGACCAAAGCAAACAGAAAATCCACTACAATCTCAACCAGATGGTAAAAGAAAACCTGCTGGAGGTGATCGATCCACCTTCCGGAGGCGGTCGCGAGGTATATTACCGGGCCACCGCCAGAACTTATGTGCTGGATCTTTCGATCGGTTTGGAAAATAACGGCAACGTGCTGAACAACCGCGCCATCATCAACGGCATCATGGAACGTGAGCACAGCATTGATCTGACCAAGATAGCGGCAAAGCTAATCGACCAGGCTTTCAAACTGGTTCCCGGAGAGCGGCTGCTGATCGTGAGCGGCAAATTCAACTTTCCTTTGGTGGAAAAACTCAAACTGGAGGCTGGACGCCGCGGAGTCTTATGCACCCTTGTTTACCAAGATATGGAAGCTCTGAAAAGCAAATACGAGCAATTTTCCTTGGCCGCCTTCAAGGCCGATTATGAGGAGTTTAACCGGCATTTACGGTCTGCAGACGTATATCTGAACCTCAACGGTGAGGCGCGTTTTGTGCAGCTACAAGACCCCAAAAAGCTGGCTCTGCGCAACCGTATGTTGGAAAAATCCAAACAGATCATCGACAAACGAGGCGTCCGCGTGGCCATGATGCCAGGATTGTTACAGGACACACTATCCGAGGGAGCTATTCAGAGCGAACTACAATTCTGGCGTGCGCTGGATATCGACTATCCTCGGCAATGTAGCCAGACCTTGGCCAAATGCCGCGAATTGCACGACAAAGAAACCATGTGGTTGAATGGAAAAGACAGCTCCCTGAGCTTCAGTATCGAGAGAATTCTGGCGGAATGCGGCTCTTTTGGCAGCGACGAGTTCCAATCGCCGGTAATCAACCTGCCCGGGGGTGAGATTCTGATGATCCCCAAAGCCGACAGCGTGCATGGAGTTTTGGCCAGTTCACGGCTCCACGTATTTGGTGAAGAGGTGCAAAACCCCGTGTTGGAGATAGTAAACAACGAGATTGTGGATTTCCGTGCTCATAAAGGTGCTGAACATTTGGCTCGAGCCTTGGAATGTGGCGGTCCGGATGGACGCAAAATTGCCCTGATTTGCCTTGGTACGAATGAAAACATCCATCTGGGTGATATCGATAGCGCCCTCAAACATAAAAGCAGCGGTAACCTGAGCGTTTTCTGGGGAGACAATCGTTCTCTGGGTGGAGATGTTTCAGGTGCGCATGAATGGTTCGTGCAGATCGAAGATCCGCTATTAAGTATCAAATAAAATGAGGTTATCATGAAAAGACATATTTTGCTGATGATCCTGCTGATATCGCTGTATCCGCTTTTTGGACAGTGGCATATCGACGAGGATTTTGAAGGCATCACCACCCTGCCTGTTGGCTGGACCTTCCACGATGACGGCGATGGCATGACCTGGCGCAACCTAAACAATGCCGCCCATGCCCACAGCGGATCCCGTGCCGCTTTTTGCGACAACTATTTTCCAAACCAAAACTCCGACTGGCTGATTACGCCCCAGTTTACGGTGGCAGCCGGAGACAGCCTTATCTTCTGGACACGGAGCTGGATAGACACCGAACCTTTGCAAGTTTATGTTTCCACCACAGGGACAGCTATAAACGACTTCGGCGCATTGTTAGGCAGTTACCCTGCCATAGGCACCACTTATCAGGAGATCCGATTATCTTTGGCCTCTTGGATAGGGCAGACCATCCATCTCGGCTTCCTTTGGGAATGCGACAATTATGGTATTCTGATCGATGACCTGCGCGCGGGTCAGCCTTTGGTTATCCAGCCGGAATTGAATTTGCCGGATAGCATTACCTTCATTCAGGGCGAAACGTTCAGCCTGGACCTCACTCCCTATATTACCACATCGGCATTAAACACTGCCTCGATTACCTGTAATGACACAGAACACGTGCAGGTAAGCATTTCCGGGTTAACGGCGGATTTCAGTTGTTCAGACTGGAGTGGCAGCGAAAACATCACCTTTACACTGCATGATGGAACATCCGGCCTTAGCGACAGCGATATTCTGGAAGTGAACGTACTGCCACCCCCAACGGTCGATCTGTCTGTGACTGCAGCCCACAGTCCGATGGAGTATCAATTCCTGAACCTGACCTTCACACCTCGGGTGAGTATAAGCAATAGTGGTATTGCTGGTTTCAACGATATTTTGGAGCTTTCTGCCACCATTCGTGACGCTCAGGATACTGAAGTGTGGAGCAGCCAGGTTTTCCAAACTGTCACCCTCGTTCCGGATGCCAGCGTTGAACTTAGCTTCCCGCAAGCTTGCACAATCACTGAAGAGGGAGATTACACCGTCACTTTCGAGATTGCAAATGAAGACAGTAACCCCACAAACAACACATTGGAGTATGGTTTTAGCGTGGTTGAGCGTGTCACTCAAGGCGGCCCGGATGCCTTTGGTTACAGCTTCATCGATAGCAATTCGCCCGGTGGTCCCATCTACAATTGGCAAGACATCAGCGATACAGGCGAATCCACCATCATGTACGGGGTTCCCATCTTTGCTGGGGATGATAACTTCAGCGAGCCCATCCCGCTGGGTTTCTCCTTTCCTTTCTATGGCCTACAGTACAGCTATGCTTACGTGGATACGAATGGCGAACTGCTTTTGGCTGAAAACAACTGGTATGACCCTTATCCAAGCTCGGGCTGGGATAGTGATGGTAATATGTTCAACTACGTTTACCCAATCCCTGGATACGTCCAGATGCCGGGTTTAATCGCGGTTTATTGGGATGATCTTTATGCCGAAGAAGGAGTTTCCGATATCTATTTTGAAACCTTCGGCACTGCCCCAAACCGCTACACCATCATCCAATGGCACAACCTAAGATTCCTGGCTGGAACTGGGGGTGGCTCTATCCTCAAATTCCAGGTGGTTTTGCAAGAAAACGGCGAGATACTAATGCAGTATCACACTACAGACACGGGGCAAACACCCGGCGTAGTGCCCCATGCCAATGGACGCAGCGCTACCGTGGCAATTCAAAATGCCACTGCCGATATAGGCCTTACCTATCTGCGTGAGATAGTGCAAAACAACACCTACATAGGAGTTGAACCTGCCGGAAATCTGTTGCACGACGGGCTGGCAATACGCTTCTTCAATGCCGAAGATACACAAGCACCGGTGATTAGCCACGACCAGCCTGGCAATACTTTCAACCAAAGTCCTGTTCTTTCAGCCAATGTTCTCGATTATTCCTCAATCAGCAATTGCCAATTGCATTACAACCATGGCAGCGGCTGGCAAAGCTTGGCGCCTTCTTCAGTGCAAGGCACGACTTACAGTTTTGCTCTGCCCCAGATTCCTTTGGGCAGTGAGTTACGTTACTATTTCAGCGCCAGTGATGAATTGAACAATAGTGCCACCCTGCCTGCGGAGGCTCCCAGCGAAACCTTTGGCTTCTATATTCTACCCACCGCAGATGCCACTGTGCTATTGGCGATCTCTGGAAACCAAGACTACCAACGCTCAGAGCTTACCTATTACACCCAAGAGTTTGATAGCCTGGGCCTAACCTACGATATTTATGATTGGGAGGAATTTTCCACATGGAGCATCCCGCCCCAATACCAAGCTGTATTCATCTACGCTGTTAGTGGCAGTCAGAGCAGCCGTGCCGACAGCCTTAGCGTGGCGTTGATGAACTGGTTGGACGGAGGGACGGCGGCATCTCCGCGCAACGTTTTCATGGCTTCGGATGGATGGGCTTCAAACACTCATGCCCAGCCAAATTCCAGCGTGATGCGCAAGATGTTCAACGCCTATTTCCGCGCCCATTACATTCCCACGGGATTGGGAGGAGGCACCAATGGCTTGGCAGGTCCAGATGTTTTCACCTATCAGAATGGGACCATCCTCTGCCGGGCTAATTCTCCCATCGGTGTTCCCAACACGGAATATGACGTTTATGCCAATTCACCGGATTGCATCTTCTACTACAATGAATGCCCGGATACTTACGCAGATCAGGTTCAGTATCCCCAGCTTGGTGCGGTGGCTGCCTTCACCTTTGAGGGCGGACCAGTGGGCGGATTGGCTTATCTGCGCAACGGAGTATGTGCCACAGCCTTGGAATTACCCATCTACCGGGCGTTTTACTTTAGTTTCGACTTTTCGCAACTCTCCAATCCAGCCGACCGCTCAGAATGGATGGCGGACATTGTTGACTGGTTCGACCTGGGACCCACTGCCAGCGAAGAGCATGTGATGCCAGACACTTCTGCGAATATCGCTGGAATCTGGCCAAACCCCTTCAAAACAAATTGCAATATTAGTTTTAGCACTGCCGCCAAGGGCCCCGTCAGGCTCGAGGTTTTCAACCTGCGCGGTCAGAAAGTGCGCAGTCTCGCCTCCGGCAATCTTGCCAAGGGAAATCACAATCTCGTTTGGAACGGCACCAACGACTTTGGGAAAGCCCTCGCCAGCGGGGTTTATTACCTTCGCTTGCAAGCAGGGGAGACACGTCAAACCCGGAAGATAACCATAATTAAATAGGAGAAAAAATGAAGAAGATCGCTCTATTACTATTACTCGGTGCGTTCCTGTTCACCGCTTTGGTAGCAGATGACTACTTTATCGGTTCGGGCACATCCACCCAAAACAAGGTGCCAACCTACGGTTACAACAACTATGGCTGGAGCAAATTCATCTATACCGGGGATGAGCTTGCCGCCGCCGGCGTAAGTGGCACTATTTCGATTACAGGTCTTGCCTTCCAAGTGTCAAATTCACTCAGCAATTATGTGATGGACAACCAGCAGATCTATATGCGGTATGCTTACAACGCCAACTACACAAGCTCAGAAACCGGCTACCCCAATCCGTCTATCGGTGGCTGGACTTACGTTTATGATGGCAGTGTAACCTGGGACGGCCCTGGATGGAACACAATATCATTCACCACGCCATTCAGTTACACTCACACCGAAGGCTTTAACTGGGGCATCGAAATCCTCTGGGAAAACAGGGATGGCTCCAAAATTGGTGGTCCGCCTTCGTTCTATGGTTCATCCATCAGCAATACTAGCGTTTACAAACATCAGGATGCTTCCTTCCCCACCACCAACGGTACCCGGGGAGCTTACCATCCCAATCTCTGGCTAATGACTCCGCCCACAGATGTGCCGCCAATAGCCACAATGCCAATCCCGGCAGATCTTGAGACAGACGTACCCATCGAAACAACCATCTCTTGGAGCAGCGGTGGAGGAGCGCCGGATTTCTATCGTTTTTCGCTCTGGAAAACTGATCCGCTTGAGATCATCGAAAACAACCTGATTGTTTACGGTACAAGTTACGCTCCCGTGGACTACCTTTCCTACGGCACCAACTATGCTTGGCGCGTGATTCCCCATAATGACTTTGGCGATGCACTTGGCTGTCCCACTTGGTCTTTTACCACCCTGGCAGACCCTTCTAACAGCACCTTCCCCTGGACAGAGAGTTTTGACGGTTCATCCTTCCCGCCCTCAAACGATTGGCTGAGGAGAAGTGGAGAACTGACTGACCCTCTAACCCTTACTCCAAGCAGCTTGTGGGGGCAGGGCAACTGGCTGAATATCTCCGGAAATACCGATAAGGCAGCTATGATCAACATTTGGGGATCATTAACTGGCTGGTTGATTTCGCCTCTGTTAAACGTGAGCGATCCTAATTTCTGGCTTACCTTTGACCTGGCTTGGTTGAAGAGCGGCCAACCGCCCACAGGTACGCCACCTGACCCATCTGGAGTGGACGACCGCTTCGCCGTGCTGATTGGTGATGGTTTCAGTTGGAGCACTGCCAACATCGTGCGGGAATGGAACAACACCGGCTCGAGTTTTGTGCTAAACAACATCAATCCCTATGGCGAAAAAGTTGCCATCCCTCTCGCAGGCCACACCGGCCATATCCGAATTGCCTTTTACGCTGGATCCACTTCTTTCAACGCGGACAACGATTTCATGGTGAACAACCTTTACGTGGGTGAATACCTACCCGAACCGGTTGTCAGCATCACCCGCGATCCCATTTCCGGGCTGACAAGTTTGGGCTGGACACCTGTAACCGGAGCCACTGGTTACGAAATTTACCATGCCGCCGATCCCTACGGCGTTTGGAACTATCTGGACAGTACCTCAGCCACCAATTATTCTGTCGATCCCAACGCCGAAAGAAACTTCTTCCGCGTAAAAGCAGTCATTGCAAATTAAAATTGTTCGCGCCGCCTTTTAAGCAGGCGCACTTAACCTTTAACAGTCGTTACAACTTCGCACAAGAGGGAGCCTGAGCGCTCCCTCATCTTTTCCCCCGAACTCCTCCACTCCCACCCACCCTTATATTTACTCCTTGCCCATTAGCCTCCTTTGTACCACCCTTGTCTCACCCTTGTCGAGGCAAAGGAGAGACAAGGGTGGTTAATAAGGAAGACGATGTCAAAACGAAGCCGAGCTTTGCCTTTCCTGCCCCAATAAAGAACTTGACTTGGATCAACGATAAGAAAACAATGCAATTGGTCGCTTGGCCATACATAGATTGTGAGTAACGAGGGATATCAGATGCCCTCAAACAACCAGAGAAACAATGAGTTGGAATTTACACCAACATTTGGGACTCAACTCCACATTGGCGTTGCCTATGGAAAGTTTGATCATTATAGACTGATAGACTGCATCAGACTTTGTGAATACGCTCCAGATGAAACAAGTGACAAGGCCTATATGCTTGGACTTGAAGAAGGTGGCTTAAACTCTGCTGAGGCACTAATGCTTGCCAGATATTATATGTTCAATCAGGTTTACTTTCATCGTCTTAGAAGAATTTATGATTATCACCTCAGAAAATTCTTCTTAAAGTGGATTGGTAGTATAGGGCTTGATAGAACTGATCCATTCTTAGGATTAATGGATTTGACGGACAATGATGTTCTTCATTCAATGCAAGAATGCATAAGCGACAACAACAGTGAGTTGAAGGGATTGGCTGAAAGGATAGTGTGCAGAAACCACTTTAAAGATGTTTACACGATAAAAGATGACGATATCCAATCAAATCCAACTATAATCGAAGACCTTGAAAAAGACCTCATTACTGAATTTTCTGATGAACAAATTTGTATTTGCAAAACTGATAAAGGTCCTGGTAATTGCAATTTCCCTGTAATCAAAACAGACGGGGAAGTGGTGGCCTCAACCAATCTTTCCAGCGTATTACAACACATCCCCAAAATAAAACTTGACACAATCTACGCAGATAGAACGATAGTAGAAAATGTATTAACATGGTTAAACACAAACATGGAGAGTTATAAAAAAGGAGAGAGACCGTGACTAATAAAGAAAACTTAGCATTGCTATTTAAGATGATTGAAAATCTTAGAGAAGCGGGTAACTGGACTGGTGAAACCAGTATTCATAAAGCACTCTACATTCTACAAAAACTTATGGGTGTAAGTGTTAAATATGAGTTTACCTTATATTTACATGGTCCATTCTCTTTTGATTTGAGAGAGGATTTATCCAGATGTATTGCTTATAACTTGATACAGCTTGAATTTGACGCTCCAAAATACGGTCCTAAACACAAGCTTACAGACGCTGCCCAAGCGTTTTTGAAAAATAATCAAGACTTGACAAAAGATTATGATGAAAAGATAAAGAAAGTATGTGAGTTGATAAACACAAGTACAGTGGTATCCTTGGAAAAGCTGGCAACGGCACTTTATGTAATAAAAGAATTGAACCTGTCTGGAGATGCTGTTGCTGATAAGTTGTGTGAGCTAAAACTACATATCGGTCGAAATGAGGCTTTTGACGCAGTGGAAAAAGTGAATAAGTGGATTAACGAGGTGGAAGAAGCCTCATAAGGGATATCTTTCTGCATGTGGGTATCAGATTCCCATTCGGGTCTCGGAGAGACAGCACTTCAGGTAAGCTACTACCAGCCTCAGCTCATCTTCCCTCTGTTAACTGACCACTAAACCAACCGCAGCAATATCTGCCTTATATCAACAATAACCACTATTTTGCATCTGCATACGGATCATCCGTTTGTGTGCTGCCCGTTGAACAGCATTCTTGAAAAACACCGGCGTATCCCTATGTATTATAGAGGGGGCATTTGTAGAGGGTTGTTTTTAGCCGCCGTATCTGTTGGTGATATCCTCCAGGCCGGGGAGCTTTTGCACGCGGAAGTTGTCTGTACGCATACCGGGGTCTGGTTCAAAATCGATTTGGTCTTTGAAGGCGATGAAGTATTCCTCGTTATCGCGGATATGCGAGAGGAGGTCTGGATGCACGCTGATGCGCAGGCGGGTATTGCGGGTGAAGTATTCCGCACGGGATAGCCAGCGATGGATGCGCATGGTCATGGCATCGCGGGAGATCACTCTGCCGCTGCCGTTGCAATGGGGGCAGGGATCAGAGAAATTGGCTATCAGGGTGGAGCGCATCCGTTTGCGGGTCACTTCCACCAGCCCCAAATCTGTAAAATTGTAAACCTTGTTTCTGGCACGGTCTCGGCGGAGGCCTTTTTTGAGCCTGTCCAGCACCTCTTGTTTGTTGCCTTCGTTTATCATATCGATAAAATCGATGATAATCACGCCGCTGAGATCGCGGAGGCGGATTTGGCGGGCTGCCTCGGCTGCGGCTTCCAGGTTTGTGCGTTTCACCGTTTCTTCATAGCTGGTTTTGCCGGTAAAGCTGCCGGTATTGATATCGATTGCCACCAGGGCTTCGGTTTGTTCTATCTTGATATTGCCACCGCTGGGGAGGTAGATGCGGGAGTGGAAGACGCTTTCTATCTTTTTTTCTATGCCCCAGGCGTCGAAGATGGGGCTGTCTTCACGGTACAATTCCACGCTGGGGATTAGCTCTGGAGACAAGTCTTCCAGGTAGCCCACGATGCTTTTGTAAAAGGTTTTGTCATTGACCACCAGTCTATCCACGTGTTCGCCAAAGAGATCGCGAATGAGGTAGTTTTCCAGGGAGTTTTCCTCGAATACACACAGGGGGCCTTTGCCGTATTTGATCTGCTTTTCTGCCAGGCGCCAGGTTTTGACCAGGGCTTTGTATTCGTTGCGAAAATCCTCTTCATCGCTGCCTTCCGCCTCGGTGCGCACGATGATGCCAAAATCTGGGTCTTTGATGGCAGAGAGGATGTTGCGGATGCGGCCGCGCTCGGATTGGCTGTAGATCTTGCGGGAGATGGCGATCTTGTTTTTATTGGGGAAGAGTACCAGATATTTGCCGGGGATGGAGATCTGCCCGGTGAGGCGTGCGCCCTTGGAGCCCAGAGGACCTTTGTGGATTTGCACTACCAGTTCCTGGCCGGGCTTGAGCAGATTCACAATCTGAGAGGAATCCCTGGGGTTCAGCCTTTTGGCGGGTCTTTCGTTTTCAAAGATATCCAAAAAGTCTGTGACGATATCAGAATAATGTAAGAATGCGGTGCGTTGCAGGCCAATCTCCACAAAGGCGGCTCCCATTCCGGGAAGCACGTCTTTCACAAAGCCTTTGTAGATATTGCCCACGATGTTTTGGCGGTCTTTACGCTCCACGAAGAGCTCCACCAGCTTGTTGTCTTCGAGAACCGCCACGCGCTTTTCCAGAGGATGCACGTCCACGATAATCTCGGTGTTGTAAACGTCTTTTTTCATAAAATCCTAATTTCCAAATAGGATCTCAGCTACTCAATCCAAATGCCAGGGACAGCGATACAGCCATTCTTGGGGGCTAAAACCGTTCAGCAGGTTTTGTTTCATCACTTCGGCGGGGTCTGTGTTGCGGGCTTTGATGAGGGTGCCCGCCGTGGAGAAGATTCCTTCTTCTCTTAAAACTTGTAAAAGCGTGGTTTGTGATGGATAATTTCTAATGCTGTAATCGCTTATTTTTGCCAGGGAGGCGGCTTTGGCGATGGCGTCTTCCAAACTGCCGATGGCATCTATGAGTTTGAGATCCAAGGCGTCCTGTGCACTCCATACCCTGCCTTCAGCCACTTCATGGATGCGGCTGAGGGGAATCTGGCGTGCATCTGAGACGCGTTGTTTAAATTCTGTATATACGGCCTCGGAGCTGCGTCTGAAAGATGCGAGAATCTCGGGGTCGTATGTTTCAAAAAGGTTGATGGGTGCAGCGAATTTGCCAAAGCGGATGGTTTGGCTGCGCACACCCAATTTGCTGCCCAATTCTTTGGTTTCCGGCAGAGCCATGATCACACCGATGGAGCCTGTGATGGTGGCGGCATCGGCAAAGATATGCTGTCCTGCACAGCTGATGTAATAGCCACCAGAGGCTGCAGTTCCACCCATGGAAATCACCACGGGGAGCTGGCGGCCCAAGTCTTTGAACTGTTGATAGATGATTTCGGATTCCAGGGCGCTGCCGCCAGGGCTGTTGATGCGCAAAACCACCGCTTTGATGCTCTTGTCTTGGGAGATGCTTTTCACTATCTTTTGGGTCTTGGCAGAGCTGATACCCTGTTTGAAGGGAGAGCCCAAGTCTGTGGCAATTTCTCCAGAGAGATAAACCACAGCCACTTGATCTTGTGTTTCCACGGCGGTATGGGGCTGGTAGTTTTTGATGCGAACCTGGCTCTTTTTGGTGATATTGTAATGTTTACAAAATTCATCCCAATTGCCTGTGTGATCGATGAGGCCGTATTCTTTGGCATAATCTGCACTGATAAAGAGGTCATCCCGCTCTTCAAATACTTCCCTCACTGTGGAGGGGTTAATTTTGCGATTGGCGGCGATGTTGGCAATGATGCCATCATATCGTGCTTTGAGGGCTCGCTCCAGATTTTCCCGGGTGCCTGCGCTCAATTCGGTATTTGTATAAGGTTCGCCCGCTCCCTTATAATCACCGGATTGCATCACGTGCATCTTTACGCCCAATTTTTGCAGGGCTTCTTTGTAAAAGAGGATATTGGCGGCGGTGCCTTCCAACAGTATGCCACCAGAGGCAGAGGGATTGAGCCACAGGCTATCTGCCATGGCACACAACATATAATCTTTTTGAGAAAGCACGTCTGCATAAGCCAGCACGGGTTTGCCGGATTTTTTGAAGGTTTGGATTGCCCTGTTCAGCTCGTCCAGATTCACATAATTGATATCAAAAAAACCGGGTGTGATGAGGAGGCCTTGGATGCGTTTATCTTTGGCAGCATGTATAATGCGTTTTACCAAGTCTTCTGTGGCGGGGATGCCAGTACCCAATAAACCGGAAGATTGCAGCTCGTTATAATCCGGCACTGCGCCTCCCAAATCCAGGGTGAGCCAAGCATTGGAGGGGACGCTGGTGCCTTTGGACATCTTTTGAAATCCGTTGCAAAAGCCCACGCCAAAGGCAAAAACGAGGATAAGCGGAAAGATGAGGCAGCCAATCAGAAGCGGTTTATTAGATTTCATGCTATTCTCCTAAGAAAAAAAATGGCGGAGATGTTGGGATTCGAACCCAAGGTACGCGTTTTGCACGTACACACGATTTCCAATCGTGCTCCTTCAGCCAGCTCGGACACATCTCCGCACCAAGTATGATCCAAGTTTTTGGAACGATTGATTCTGTCAAACATTTTAATGCCTAAAGTGGCGCTTCCCCGTAAATACCATGCTGATACCCAGCTCGTTGCAGGCGGCAATCACATCGGCATCACCCACGGAGCCACCGGGTTGGATGATGGCACGGATGCCTTTTTGGTGAAGCAGCCGGATGCTATCTGCGAAGGGGAAAAACCCGTCTGATGCGCAGATGGCACCCTGCAACTGATGATCAAATCTTTTGGCTTTCCACAGTGCCTGATGCACGGCATCCACGCGGCTGGTTTGCCCCATTCCCAAGCCCAAAACCTGTTGGGCAGAGCTGATGGCGATGGCGTTTGAGCGCAGCAGGCTTACCACCTTCCATCCCCAGCGCAGGTCTGCCATGGTCTCGGAATCTGGTTTAAGCTGGGTTACCACTTGCCAGGCAGCCTCATTCCCAGTGGGTAAATCCCAATCCTGAGCCAGAAAGCCAGTGAGGATGGATTTGATTTCCAGGGAGCTAAAATCACCGTGCAACTGATTCAAATCGAAGCTTATCAGGCGTCTGTTCTTCTTCTTTTTCAGCCAGTCCAACACTCCCGGAGCATATCCGGGGGCAATGATGACCTCCGTGAAGATGCGGTTGATTTCCTGAGCAGTTTCCATATCCAAGATCTGGTTTACGCCCACGATGCCGCCGAAGGGGGATTGGGTATCGGTGGCAAAGGCCTTGCGGTAGGCATCCACCAGGGTGTGGGAGCTGGCAATACCGCAGGGGTTGGTGTGTTTGGTGATCACCGCTGTGGGACGCTCAAAAAGGCGCAGGGCACGCAGGGTGCTATCCAAATCCAAGACATTGTTGAAGGAGAGTTCCTTGCCGTGCAGCACACTCCAGAAGGGCGTTTGGCTTGCGTACAATCCGCCTCTCTGGTGGGGGTTTTCCCCATAACGCAGGGTTTGCAGGCGCGGTAGATCCAGCCTGAGGGAGGAGGGCAGGGAGGCTATATCCAGAGCGCCATCCAGCTCTTGAAAATACACGGCTATCTGGGCGTCGTAGCCTTGTATCATGGCAAAAGCTTTGGCTGCCAGATGTCGGCGCCATTCCTGTTGCTGGTGTTCGTCTTTTGTAAGATATTCCAGCGTGGGCTGGTAATCCGCGGGGTCTGTGAGGATATAGACGTGTTCATAGTTTTTGGCAGCGGCTCTGATGAGCGTGGGGCCGCCGATATCGATGTTTTCGATGATCTGGTGATGAGTGGCATCCTTGCGGGCACGGGTTTGGGCAAAAGGATAGAGATTTACCACCACCACATCGATGGGGCTGATATCCATCTCTTGCAGGGTGTGGGTGTGTTCCTCGTTATCACGGCGTGCCAAAATCCCCGCATGGATGACGGGGTGCAGGGTTTTTACGCGTCCATCCAGTATTTCCGGGAAGGCGGTGAGATCGGATATCTCCATTACGCTCTGGCAATAGTCTTTCAGATGGCGAGCCGTGTTGGAGGTGGAGAGGATCTGATAGCCCAATGCCTCCAAACCTTGAGCCAGTGTGTGGATACCAGTCTTATCACTCACGGAGATGAGGGCATAGCGTTTCATTGGTCTTCCTCCTCGTGCTCATCCTGCAGGGTGGAAATGAGGGCTTTTTTATCCACCAATCCCTCCAATTTCCGTTCCAAACGATCATCGCTGTACATTTCCATGGTGATGCGAACTGATCTTTGAGATATCTTTTGGGGAACGCTATCCTTACCGTTTTCCAGGATGCCCACAAGGACGATGCCGCCGATGATGATCACCCAGTTAAAATAGATCCAGGTGAGCAGGATGGGCAGGGCAGACATCACCCCATACACCCTCTGGATACTGGTGAGATTGTAGATATAGGCATCAAACCCGGATTTGAGCCCCATCCACACGACGGTGGTCCAAAATGCGCCCCAAAACAGGGCTTTCCGGCTGACACGCACAGAGGGCAACAGCGTGTAGAGCATGATAAAGCCAAAGAATTGTAGCACTACGGGAGCAAACACGCTGATAGGCTTGAGGAAAGGCAGCTTGAGCACCATGGAAATGATGGGCAAAGAGGTGGCAGAAAAGAGCAGGACCATGATGATGAGTCCAAAGATGAGGGTGCCAAAAAACTTGATCAATTGAGACATCAAACCCTGTGGCTTCCATTTGGTAGTGCCCAAGATGCGATCGAAAGTATTGCGAATGGAGCGGAAAAGAGAATAGGAGGTGACAAACAGGATGATGAAACCCACCACATTAAAAGCTGTGCGGCGCTGGATAAAATCGTCCAAATACCTCAAGATAACATCTGCCGAACCGGGGATGAAGTATGACCTTGCCAAATCTGAAATCTTTTCTTTTACATTCAAAAAAGGCAAATCCGGCGTGATCATAAAGAGGAAAGCCACAAAGGGAACAAAGCCCAAAAGAGTGATGTATGCAAGTGATGAGGCATCCTTGAGTACGCCTTCATTGGTGATTTTGTGGTAAAACGCCTTCAGGAATTCCCCGCTGTTCTTGAGCAAAATCTTACGCTTGCGGGGGTGGGATAGCATCCCAATAACCTTGATTATGCCATCAAAGAACGTTTTGAAATAAGCATAAACTGATGCCGTCAAGGATAGTCTTTTTGTCCTATTTTTATCTGTCAAATCTTAATCCTCCCTCAGCGCAATCACGGGGTCCAACCGGCTGGCACGATAGGCAGGGGCAATGCCAAACAGCAAGCCCACACCCACGGATACCATCAGAGCCACCCATACCATATTGGCCGCGGCATGCAGCTCGATATCCAAAAAGTCTCCCACCACACCCAAAATCGCCCAACCGCAGAGGATGCCAAAGACGCCGCCCATGGTGGTGATCAGGATGGTTTGCACCAAAAATTGGAGCATAATATCAAAGCCCCGCGCGCCAATTGCCATTCTGACGCCTATCTCACGGGTGCGCTCCTTGATGGATGCCAGCATGATATTCATGATCACAATGCCACCCACCAACAGCGATATCACGGCTATCAGCATAAAGATGGAAGAAAAAACCAGCATGCTGGCCTTCATCATCTCCATCTCTTCTTTGGCGGAGGAGACTCTGAACAGCCGCTTGCCACCCTTGATATTGAGCACAATTGCCTCCACCTGCTGTTTTAGCTGGGTGGCTTGCTCGCCATCGTGGGTCTTGATTTCGATGGAATTTACCTTTTGGCTGGGTTCTATCTTGCTCAGCATCGTGGAGAGCGGCACAAAGGCTTGACGGTTCATGTATTCCAGCATGTTGCCAAAGGAATCAGTTCCCTCTTTCTTCCAGTTTTTGGGTGTCAATACCCCTATCACCATCATCTTTTGGGAGCGCAGGGTGATATAGCGTCCCAAGGGCTCGCGGCTGCCAAAGAGTTCGGTTGCCACAGTGGAGCCCAAGACCACCACGTTTTGATGCTGTTTGATATCATCCAGATTTACAAAGCGTCCCTTTTGCATAGACCAATCTTCCACCTTCAGCATATCGGGGTAGACGCCCTTGACGGTTCCCTCAAAAGTGAGCTCTCCATTCTGCAGGGTTTTGCCCCACACCTGCACCTGGGGATTGAACGCCTCCAGATCTGGAAGCTGGGAGCGGAGGTAATCCACCTCACGCATGGTGAAGCTGGCTTCTCCGCCTTTGGAAAAGTCATAGCGCCAATTGCGGCTGATCTCTATTTTATTCAGGCCTCCGCGCTGTTGCATCCAATCCAAGGTATTGGCATTCATACTGTTTACGATTGCCAAAACCACCATGACGCTCATCACACCCAATACGATGCCTGCCACGGTAACGATGGTGCGCACCTTGCGGGTGGCAATATCAGCCAGCCCGATGTGGAGGGATTCAGCCCAGGATATCGCCATCGCTGATTTTCCCGTCGTAGATTTGAATGATGCGGTCTGCACGCTCTGCCACGTTGGGATCGTGGGTGACTATGATGACAGTATTGCCCTGACGGTGTAATTGACCGAATATCTCTAAGATATCACCACCGGAGGTGCTGTCCAGATTGCCAGTGGGCTCATCTGCCAATAAGATGGAGGGGGAATTGACGATGGCGCGGGCTATCGCCACTCTCTGGCGCTGCCCTCCGGAAAGCTCTGAGGGTTTGTGCCTCAGCCTATCGCTCAATCCCACGCTATCCAGGATGTTGCGTGCCTGACGATTGCGCTCTTTGGAGCCCATGCCCGCATACATGAGGGGGAGCTCCACATTTTTGAGCACGTTCAGATGGGGGAGGAGGTTAAAACTCTGGAACACAAAGCCGATTTTGGCATTGCGTACGGCGGCTAACTTGCGGCGCTCCATTTGGCTCACCAAAAGACCATCCAAATAGTATTCGCCTTCACTGGGTGAATCCAGACAGCCGATGATGTGCATCAGGGTGCTTTTCCCGCTGCCGGAGGGTCCCATTATTGCCACAAATTCACCGCTCTCGATCACGATATCCACGCCATCGAGAGCTCTCACCTTGATCTTGCCAAGGTCGTAATCCTTTACAAGGCTATCTGTTTTGATTATTTCCATAAGTTTTATCCATAAAAGCCAAACTATTGATCTGAGACTTATTGTCAACATAAATCGAGTGCTTAGGGATTGGGTGGGGAAGTATATTCGCAGGGCAAGACCGGGCTCAAGCCTCATCATATCCCTCAATAC